>NZ_JBHSIU010000014.1:0-230483 GCF_042653625.1 Dactylosporangium cerinum
CGACCGGAGAAGCACCCTCCGACGCCGCAGCCTTCGACGCCACGACCGGAGAAGCACCCTCCGGCGCCGCGACCGGCTCGGCCGGCGGCCGTGCCTCGACGGCCAGGACGCTGCCCTCGGCGACGACCAGCTCGGGCTGCTCCACCACCAGCGGCGGGACACCCACGATGCGGTGCAGCAGCGTGGCCACGAGCGGCATCCGGCTCGCCCCGCCGACCAGGAACACCCCGGCCGTCGCGGCCGCGTCGATCCCCACCCGTTGCAGGATGATCCTGGTGAGGTCGGCGGTGCGGCGCAGCAGCACCGTCGCGAGCCGGTCGAGCTGCTCGCGCCCCAGGGTGGCCTCGGTGTCCAGGCCGGACAGGTACACCACCGTGCTGCCGCTGCGGGACAGCAGCTCCTTCGCGGTCTGCACGTCGTCCCAGAGCTGCCGGCGGGCCCGGCGGTCGGCGGCGGCCGCGGGGTGCTCCAGCCGCTGCCAGTCCTCGGCCCGGTCGGCGGCGTAGACGGCGCCGAAGTAGCCGACGACCGCCGCGTCGACGTCGAGGCCGCCCACATCGGCGAGGCCGTCGGTGGCCACGATGGTGAAGCCGGCCTCCTCCCGCCGGACCACGCTGACATCGAAGGTGCCGGCGCCCAGGTCGTACACCACCAATGACTGGCCGATCGCGACGGGGACGCGGACCTGGTTGAGGAACGCGCACGCGGCCGCGATCGGTTCGGCGACGAGCTCCACGGACGTGAGTCCCGCCGCCGTGGCCGCGTCGAGCAGGATGCGGCGACGGCGCGGCCCCCACGCGGCGGGATGGGTGAGCGCCACGCTGACCGGTGCGACCCCGCCGGTGGTGCGGTGCGCCTCCTCGAGGACCCGGCGCAGCACCGCGGCGACCAGGTCCGTGACCGGCACCTCGGCGTCGCCGAGCAGGACCACGTCGTGGTCGATGCCGCGTTTCGGGTTGGGCTCGTAGCGGGCCGGGTCGAGCCGGGCGCTGTGCACGGCGTCGCGGCCGACGACCAGGCCGCCCGAGCGGTCGAGGTACACGGCGGAGCGCAGCAGCGGCGAGCCGTCGAACAGCAACGGCTTGACCGGGCCGTCGGGCCAGGCGAGCACCGCGACGGTGTTGGACGTACCGAAGTCGATGCCGAGGACGAAGCCCGAACGCATCGGCAGAGCTTAGACTCCGGCGCGCCGCACGCAGCGCACGACGGGCGGATCGAAGCCGTTGAAGGAGGAGGCGTAGACGCTGGTGTAGGAGCCGGTGCTGGCGATGTACACCTCGTCGCCGGTGCGCAGGCCGGCGGACAGCTCCACGTCGAACATGATGGTGTCCTGGCTGTCGCAGGTCGGGCCGGTGAGGTGGCAGCGTTCCCGGGTCCGGGCGCCCCGCGAGTCGGTGACCGGGAAGCGGAGCTGGTTGCCGGTCTCCAGGCTCTCCATCAGGCCGTTGAAGGCGCCGACGTCGAGGTGGATCCAGCGCTTGCCGTGGCGCAGCGCGGTGCCGATGACGGTGGCGCGCAGGGTGCCGGCCGCGGCGACCACCGCCCGGCCCGGTTCGATGACGACCGGGACCTCGTAGGGCAGTCCGGCCAGACCGGTGGTGATCGCCGCCGCGTAATCCGACAAAGGCGGCACCGTGCTTGCATAGCGGGCGGGGAAGCCACCGCCGACGTTCACCATCTGGAGAAACACCTGCTCGGCGGCAAGCTTGTCCATCACCTGCGCGACGGCGCGCAGCGGGGCCCGCCAGGCCTGCGGGAGCAGCATCTGGGAGCCGACGTGGAAGGCGACGCCGAACGGGCGCAGTCCCCGGTCCCGGGCGCCGAGCAGCAGGGCGGTGGCGGTCGCGACGTCGACGCCGAACTTGCCCTCGCTGGGCACGCCGCTGCGGATCTGGTGGGCGGCGAGCCGCACGTACACGGCCGCGCCGGGGGCCGCGGCGGCCAGCTTGTCCAGCTCGTCCTCGGAGTCGAACGCGAAGCGCCACAAGCCTTTCGCGTGCGCGTGGGCGATGTGGCCGACCGGTTTGACGGGGTTGCTGAACAGCGTGTCCGCCGGGTCGACGCCGGCGCCGGCGAGCAGGTCGAGCTCGGGGGCGGAGGCGACCTCGAAGCGGCAGCCGAGGCCGTGCAGCTCGGCGAGGATCTCCGGATGCGGGTTGCACTTCATGGCGTAGTGCACGGTGCAGCCCGGCAGGCCCGCGGTGAGCGCATGGTACTGCGCGGCCACCCGGTCGAGGTCGATGAGCAGCTCCGGTGTTCGGCGGCGGTGGTCCACCCGGCCCTCCCGTCCACGTCATCCTGCGTGGTCAGGATATTGCGCATCGTAACTTTTGTACTACCCGGTCCTGCCGGGGCTCACGTCCACGGCGGGCGCCACATCGGCCACACGGGCGGGCCCTGCGGCAGCAGGATCGGCGGGCGGCTCTGGTACCCGTGCCGGAGGTACAGCTCGCGGTTGCGGGGATCGTTGGCCTCCAGGTACGCCGGGAGGCCGGCCCGGTCGAGGCGGCTGTGGTGGCGGGCGAGCATGGCGCTGCCGATGCCGAGGTTCTGCCGCTCCGGACGCACCGCGAGGAACGCCAGGTAGTGGTGCGGCACGATCGGGTGCTCCTCCTCGAGCAGCGCGTCGAGCTGGCAGGCCCGGTCGAACGCCGGTCCGGAGGCCTCCTTGAGCCGCCGGTCGTAGTCGATCGGCGGCGGGATCGCGCGGGTCAGCGGGAACCACAACGCGACACCGGACAGCCGACCGTCGATCGGGTCGACGGTGGCGTACACCTCGCCGAAGCGCACCGCGTGCTCGGTGAAGATGGCGAAGTACTCGGGGCTGTACTCGCGGCGGACATCGGGGTCGGGCGCCATCCAGCGGGCGACCGGACCGTCGCTCATCGCGGCGGTGAGGACCTCGGTGATCTCGTCGGTGTCGACCGGTTCGATGTCGCGGAGGACGACATCCTGAATGGCATGCGTCATGACCATCCTCTTTCGGTGTCCACAGTGGAAGGTTAGGAGTGGTGGGCGACGTCGGACGTGCGCGGCATCGAGTGCGACACCGGGAAGCTCGGGCTCTCCGGCAGGACCCGCTGCTCGGCGCCCCGGCCGATGCCGGCGTAGGACTCGGGCCGCGCGGCGCGCATGATGACCGCCCAGAGGACGCCCACCACGGCGAAGACGGCGTAGGCCGCCGAGAACACCCAGTTGAAGATCGAGTCCGACTCGACCTGCAGCAGGTCGCCCAGTCCGATGATCGTCGCGGCGAGCACCGCGCTGAGGAGCAGGAACGCCAGCAACGGGGCGATCTGCGCGCGCCACACGTTCTCCCGCCGGCGGTGCCGGATGAAGAACGCGATGACGGCGGCGGACGCGCCCCACATGAGCATCAGGACGCCGAGCCCGCCGACGGTCGTACCCCAGGCGAAGAGGTGGATCAACGGATCGGTGTGGGTCGCCCAGTAGACGAAGAGGACCGTCAGGGCGAGCAGGCTCTGGGTGATCGAGCCCAGCATCGGGGCCCCGGTGCGCGGGTGCGCGACGCCCCACAGTCTCGGCAGCACCCGCTCCCGGCCCAGGGCGAACTGATAGCGGGCGACCGCCGCGTGGAACGCCAGGGCCGCGGCGAACACGCTGGTCAGGAACAGCACGTAGCCGACGTTGATGAACGCTTCGGGCACGTACGGCGTGACCAGCGCGAAGACGAGGTCGGTCTCCTGGTCCTTGGCCGCCTGCACGATGTTGCCGGCGCCGGTGTTCACCGACATCGCCCACGCCGAGACGCCGCAGAGCAGCCCCGGCAGCAGGACCGCCCAGTGCGTGGCCCGGGCGATGGTGTGCTTCGGGTCCTTCGCCTCCTCGGACAGCACGACGGTCGCCTCGAACCCGACGAAGCCGGCGATCGCGAGCACCAGCATCGCCGCGACCTCCGGCGTCAGCAGCTGGGCTGGGGCGAGGGTCTCGGTGCTGACCCGGCCGCCGGCAGGGTGCGCGATCATGATCGCGTCGTAGATGAGCACGATGGTGATCTCGGCGGTGAGCAGCACGGCGAGCACCTTGCCGCTGAGGTCGACCCACAGCACGCCGAGCACCGCGATCAGGAACCAGCCGACGAGCGCGCAGGCGAACCAGCTGGCCTCGATGCCGCTGGCCTCGAGAATGCCGGAGGCGACCACCCCGAGCAGGCCGAACAGGCCGATCTGCATGGCCGCGTAGGCCGGCAGCGCGATGAACGCCGCCGCCACGCCGGTGACCCGGCCCAGCCCGTGACTGATGTAGGAGTAGAAGGCGCCGGAGTTGACGATGTGCCGGCTCATCGCCACGAACCCGACGGTGAAGATCGACAGGATGAGTGCCGCCACGAAGTACACCAGGGGCACCGCCGTGTTGCCGACCACGGCGTAGATCGTCGAGATGGCGCCGAGGATCACCGTCAGCGGCGCCGCGCCCGCGACCCCGAAGAACACCACCGACGGCACGCCGAGGCGGTTGCTGGCCAGGCCCCGGGTCACGATGTCCGGCCCGCTCGCGGTGCTCCGCGCCATGTTCGGTCTCCTCACGCGGTCAGTCGTGCTGGTGCGCAACGCGCCGCGGTGATAGTGGTGGCGGCCCACCGAATGTCACCGACGACCCACGGCGAGCGCTGAGCCCACCGCGGCCTCGGTGTACTGGACGAGCTGGACCACGTCGTCCGGCAGGGACGCCATGATCGCCGGCAGCTGGCGCATGCATTCGCGCTGCTCCTGGACGCCCGCGAACACGTGCCGGGTCAGGCCGGTCGCGACCACGAGCGCGATGAGCGCCCGGTCGGCCAGGCCCATCGAGCGGCGGTGCGCGAGCGCCTCGGACAGCCGGATCGACTCCCACGCGGCGGTGTTGCGCTGCTCGGCGCTCAGCGGCAGGTACAGCGTCTGCGCGCTGAGCAGCTTGCGGCGGGTCACCGGCTCGACCACGCCGGCCCGCAGCAGCCGCTCGCCGACCTGGTCGGTCGCGTCGGCGGCGAGGTAGGCCAGCCAGGTGCGGATCTCGCGGTGCTGTGGCTGCGCGATCAGCAGGTCCAGCACCCGGTGCGCGAGCGAGTCGCCAGGCGGCTCCTGGCTGACGACGTACAGGTCGCCGGTCATGGCGCGCAGCCGCCCGTACAACATCAATTCACCGAGAAGGGACGAGGCCAGGCCGAGACCTGACGCTCGTGGGTGCAGCCGGGAACGGCCGGTGCGATCGTCGTGGGCAATCAGGTAATAGCTGTTTGCAAGCATCGTGACCACGCTTTCTCGAGGCACCTCGAGCACATCAGCGAACGGGCCAGCAGCCACATGTGCTGGCTTCGATGTCCCCGAGCATCATGTACCCAACACGGCGCGTAGTGCAACGAGTACTAGACTCGGGGTATGCGCATCCCGCAGATTGCATAGGATCATTGCCGTGGACATTGACGCCGCCAAGGACGAGGGACCAACGCTTCGCCGCCGTCGACTGGCAGCGGAACTGAAGAAAAGTCGCGAGGAGGCCGGATTCACACAGGAATCCGTGTCCCGGCACTTCGAGTGGCATTCGGCCAAGGTCACCAGAATTGAGAACGCCCGCGTGCCGGTGACCGCGCGGGACGTCAACGACCTGCTGACCCTGTACGGGGTGCAGGACGTGGACTACCGCGAGGCGCTGCTGGCGCTCGCCCGGCAGGGCAAGCAGCGCACCTGGTGGACGGACTACCGCGACGTCATGCGGCCGGGGAACTTCGTCGGCATGGAGGCCGACGCCTCGATCACCCGCGTCTGGGAGCCGATCGTGCTGCCGGGGCTGCTGCAGTCCGAGGCGTACATGCGGGCGTTGATCGGCACCGGGCGCCGGCACGACCGCAAGGAGACGATCGAACGGCGGGTCGCGCTGCGCAGGATGCGCCAGGCGCGCCTGACCGCGCCGTCCCCGCTGCAGCTGGTGGCCCTCATCGACGAGTCGGTGATCCACCGCGTCGTCGGCGGGCCGTCAGTGATGCAGGAGCAGCGGCGCAAGCTCATCGACGTCGCGGCACTGCCCAACGTGTCGATGCGGATCGTGCCGTACGGCGCCGGCGAGCACCCCTTCATGGGCGGTTCGGTCGCGCTGCTCGAGTTTCCCGACGTCGCCCACTTGGATGTCATATACCTGGAGGGGCTTGCCGGGGACTACTACGAGGAGCAGCCTGCGGAGGTCAAGCGCTACCGCGACGAGTTCGAACGGCTGAGGAGCCGAGCCCTCAGCGAATCGTCATCGATATCGTTGATCGAACGCCTGCTCGACTGAGCTGTCCGCGCGCCGTCTCAGCGTTCCACCGTTCAGTCGCATGGTTCAGCGCAAACGGAAGGAGGTGCATGTTTTGTCTGGTCAATTCACCGACACCAGCTGGCACAAAAGCAGTCGCAGCAACGGCAACGGCGGCAACAACTGCGTCGAAGTCGCAGTCGTTGACTCCGTTGTCGGCGTCCGCGACAGCAAGAATCCGGACGGACCGGTATTGCGGTTCAGTCCGGCGGCTTGGGAGTCGTTCGTATCCGACGCCAAGCACGGCACTTTTGATATGACCAACTGACGCTTTTCCCGGCTTCCTCAATCCCGAACATCATTGATCCGCGTATGGGCTGGTGCAGCAATGCATCAGCCCTCTGCGAAGATACTGGTCGATGCTATTCCTGGCCGCCCGGTGGCGCCACCGTCGGCTTTTGCAGTATCTGTAACGGCGCCGCCACTCATTGATCTCCAGGAGGTGCTTGCATCGCCGGGTGATCCGTTCCGTGACCACGCCGGCGGTGCCCGACGCGCACGCCGTGCAGGCCCTTCTCGCCATGGCGGAGGCGATCGAGGTCGTGTCCGCGGTCCCGCTCGATGCGCCACGCCCGCTGCGGCGGTGAAAACTTCGCGGCGGCGGTCAACCCGGCACCCTCCTGGCGACATCACCCTGGTGGAACGTCCACGGAAGGGACCACCAGGTGCGCCCGGATCGGGAACATGACTTCAGCCAGTACGTGCAGGCGCGGATACCGCGGCTGCACCGGGTGGCGTACCAGGTCCTCGGCGACCGGGACCGGGCCGACGACGCGGTGCAGAACACGCTGACGGTGCTGTACCAGCGCTGGACCCGGATGCACGACGTGGAGAACCTCGACGCCTACGTGCACACGATGCTCGTGCGCTCCTGCCTCAGCGACCGGCGGCGCTGGTGGGCGAAGGTGCAGCTGCGGGAGACCACCCCGGACCTGCCGGTCGCCGCCGACGACCCGCTCGTCGAGCAGCGGATGGTGCTGCGGGCCGCGCTGCGGCGCCTGCCGGAAGGGCAGCGCACGGTGCTGGTGCTGCGCTTCCTGTGCGATCTGCCGGTCGCCGAGGTGGCGCGGCTGCTGCACCGCTCGGAGGGGACCGTGAAGCGGCAGACGTTCAGCGGGCTGGGAAACCTGCGCAGGCTGCTCGACGAGTTCGCAAGGAGCGAGGCATGAACGAGAATCCGTTCTCCGTCCTGACCGGCGAGGCCGTCCCGGACAGCCGGGTCCGGGTCGACGACGTCATCGCCGCCGGGCGGACCCGGGTGCGCCGGCGGCGCGGTGCCGTCGCCGCGGGGTGCGCGGCGGTGGTCGTCCTCGTCACCCTGGCCGGCGTCGCCTTTGCGGTCCGCCCGCCGCAAGGCGGCCCGGCCCGGCCCTCGCCTTCGCCGTCGCCGTCGGTCAGTGCGCATCCGTCGGGGTGCACGGTCGCGAGGGTGGACGTCGACGGCGACATCGGCGCCGCCTTCACCGATCCGAGCGGCAGGTACGTCGCGTTCTCCCGCGCTCCCGACCCCGGGCTGCTGATCGTGTACCGCGACGGCGTCGTCGTGCGGCGGCACACCACCGGCGAACGGCTGCAGACGTGGGCGCTGAACGCTTCCGGGACCGCGATCGGCGCGGTGGAGAACGACGCCTACCGGACCACCGCCGACGGGGCCGTCGTCATGCTGCCCAGGCCGTCCGGGGCGACGCGGGCGTGGGCGTACGGCATCAACGCGGCCGGCGACATCGTCGGCGAGGCGGCGATGCCGGGCAAGACGTTCCGCGCGGTGCTGTGGCGGCACACCGCCCTTGACGCACCGGTGCTGCTGCCGACACCGGCCGGCCGGTCCTCCTCGGCCCGGGGAATCACCGACGACGGCCGGATCCTGGGCGACCTGGACCAGGGCGCCACCCCGTACCTGTGGAACGCCGACGGCACCGGTGTGGCCCTGCCGACCCCGCCGGGGCTGCCGGGCGGCCTCCCGATCCAGATCGCCGGCGACTGGGTCACCGGCATGGTCAACTACCTGTCCGTCCAGAACCTCGACCCGGCGACGGGTCGGCGGACCGGGCCGGGCGACCCGAAGCCGGCGCGCTGGCAGCTGTCCTCCGGCACTGTGGAGATCCTCGAGGCCGACGACGTCTTCAACGGCTCCGGGCGCATCACCGCCGACGGGACGCTGGTGATCAACCGGTTCACCGACGCGGTGTTCTGGGACGGCGCCCGGCTGACGCCCTTGCCTGCGCCGCCAGGGTACGACCATGTGCAGGTGACCTCGATCAGCGCTGACGGCCGGGTCATCGGCGGCGCCGCGACGAAGAACACGGGCGGCTCGATCGAACCGTTCCGCTGGGACTGCCGCCGCTGACCCGACGCCCGTTGCTCCCGCCCACCCAGCTGTGCGACCCGTTTCCGGCGCCGCATCGCCGCTCGGTGGTTCCGCGCAGCCTCCGGCCGCCCGGGGTCAGAGAGCATCAGCGATCTTGCGACTACCTGGTTGATCGGTGACCCCAGGGGACCAGTCATCAACCAGGTAGTGGCGGTCTCCCACAGTCCGAAGGATCGCTGGCCACAGGTGCCCGGGGATCCTTCGGCTTGTGGGATTCCGGCAACGACGCCGCGTGGTCGCCGCCCGGTTCGGCGCTGCCGAGGTTTGGGTCAGCCTCGTTGCCCGCCTGTGTCGTGTCGGGAGTGGATCTCCCCGGTGATCGGAGTCGCCGACCGGCTGTCCGCGCAGCCAGCGCGCGACTTCGGTCAACGACACCGACACCGCGACACGTCGCCTCCCACACCCACTGCGCGCCCGCCCCGCCTCCGAAGGACGCGACCCCGGAAGCCGACCGCCCCGATGATCGAAGCCGCGCCCCGGCCGGCCACACAGCCAGCACACGACTTCGATCAACGCCGCGTGGGTGCTGGTGGTGGGACGGGTCCGGCAAAGGAGGGTGGAGCGGCGCGGTGGCGGCGGGCGAGCCGGACGGCGCGCGACCCCAGGACTTCGGTCTGCGGCCGTTGCCGGGGTTGGTTGCATCGCGGCCGCAGGTCGCGGGATCGGCGCGGCCGGTCACGGCCGCGGGCTTGCCACGACCGCAGGTCGCGGGCCTGTCACGGCCGCAGGTCGCGGGATCGGCGCGGCCGGTCACGGCTGCGGGCCTGTCGCGGCCGCAGGTCGCGGGATCGGGCGGCCGGTTACGGCTGCGGGCCTGTCGCGGCCGCAGGTCGCGGGCGGCCGGTTACGGCCGCGGGCTTGTCACGACCGCAGGTCGTGTCTGCGTGACTGGCGGCGGACCTGGCAGGGAAGGCCGTCCACGGCCTGACCGGTGGCTGACGGGAGCAGCGGACCGCGCCCACGACGGACCGGAGCCCTGCTCGTGTTCTTGCTGTTCAGCTTTTCGGAGCGGCGGTGCTGCGGCGCAGGACCAGGGTGGGCGCGACGTGCGGGTCGGGCTCGGGGCGGTCAGGGCCTTCCGGGAGGTCGGCCTCGATGGCGCTGAGCAGGGCGGCGATGCAGCGGCGGCCGACCTCGTCGAAGTCCTGGCGGATCGTGGTCAGCGGCGGCGACAGGAACTCGGCCTCCGGGATGTCGTCGAAACCGACGATGCTGACGTCGTCGGGGACGCGGATGCCGTGCTCGTGGAAGGCGCGCATCATGCCCAGCGCCATCTGGTCGTTGCCGGCGAAGACGGCGGTGACGTCGTCGCGGCGGGCGAGCTCGAGGCCCGCCTGGTAGCCGGAGCGGGCGGACCAGTCGCCGGTCATGAGCGGCGGGGCGGGCAGGCCGGCCTCCTCGAGGGCACCGCGCCAGCCTTCGATGCGGCCGTGGGTCTCCAGCCAGTCGCGGGGGCCGGACAGGTGCCAGACCTTGCGGTGGCCGAGGCCCAGCAGGTGCTGGACGGCGAGGCGGGCGCCGGTGACCTGGTCGACGGAGATCGCGGGGATCTCGCCGCCGACGTTGGACTCGACGGCGACCGCGGCGACCCCGAGCGGGAGGCTGTGCAGCGCTGCTGCGGCGGCGGTCTGCGGGGCGATGACGACGACCCCGGCGACGGACTGGTCGGCGAGGGCCTCCAGGGCGTTGACCATGCCGCTGTGGTCGAGCTGCTCGAGGGTGACGATGCTGACGCCGTACCCCGCGGCGCGGGCGGCGCGCTCGATGCCCAGGAGGGTCGAGGCCGGCCCGTAGAGAATCGTGTCGAAACTGACGACGCCGATCACCCGGGACCGCCGGCCGGCGAGGCCGCGGGCCATGGCGTTCGGGCGGTAGTTGAGCTGCCGGACCGCCTCCAGGACCCGCTCACGCGTGGCGGGGCTGACGCTCGGGTGCTGGTTCAGCACCCGCGAGACGGTCTGGTGGGACACGCCGGCGAGTCGCGCGACGTCGTTCATGACCGCTGCCCGGCCCTGGCTCGTTGGACGCATCGCCCTCCCCCCATGTTGATGTTAGCGCTGCCACGATATGCCGTGCCGGGCGGTACGCCGCGATCTGGGGGTGGGGAATGGCCGTTCGGATGACCCGGGAGCCGCTACTCGACGCAGAACTCGTTGCCTTCGGGGTCGGCCATGACCGTCAGCTCGTCGCCCACCTGCAGGACCGTGGCGCCGAGCGCCTCCAGCCTGGCAACCTCGTCGGCCACCGCGCCGGGTGCCCGCAGGTCGAAGTGCACGCGGTTCTTCGCGGTCTTGCCCTCCGGCACCCGGGCGAACCAGATGTTCGGCCCGCCCCACCCGGCGGCCTCGACGAACGCCTTGTCCGATGTGGACTCCTCATCGACGTCGGTGCCCAGCGCCGCGGCCCAGAACCGGGCCAGCACCAGCGCGTCGGCGCTGTCGAACGTCACCGACTTGATGTAGGCAGCCATGGGCGGCACCCTACTCCGGCCGCCGGTAGACGCTGACGTGATTTCTGCTGTCCGCCGCGGCGGCGAGTTCGAGGTGTACGAGGCTGTAGGGGCCTTTGACGGGTTCGTCCGCCATGTTTCCGACGGTGACCGCAATGGTGTCGCCGTCCGGTTTGCCGCGCAGCACCGCCACCATCTCCGGGGAGCCCTCGACGCGGGCCTTGAGCGGCAGGGCGACACGGCCGATGGCGTGGCGGCCCACAACTTGCCGAAATGCCCCGGATCATCGAAAACCGGCCTTTAGGTGCGGCCCAAAATTGTCGTACCCGCTGACTAGGCTGCTCGTATTCCTTGAGGTTGTGGAGGCCGTTGTGCAGGAACCGGGTGCTGGTCTGGTCGTCGATGCCGCGAAGGCTGAGCCGTTCGCGGCGGTCGAGGAGTATCGGGCCGCGATCGGTGCGATCCGGCAGGCCGCCGCCGCGTACTACGGCGGATCTGACCTGGACATGGACGACGCCGTGTATGACGCGTTGCTGGCGCGGGTCGCGGCGACGGAGGCGGCGCAGCCGGCCTGGAAGGCCGACGAGTCCCCGACCGAGGTCGTCGGTGCCGGCGGCGGGGTGGTCGGCGACGTCGTGCACAGCACGCCGATGCTCAGCCTGGACAACGTGTTCGACGAGGACACGCTGCGCAAGTGGGCGGCCCGGCTGGACCGGATCCTGGGCCGTCCCGCCGGCGGGTTCACGGTGGAGCCGAAGATCGACGGGCTGGCGATCGCCGCCCGCTATGTCGACGGCCGCCTCGTGCAGGTCGCGACCCGCGGCGACGGGCGCGCCGGTGAGGACGTGACCGGGCAGGCCCGGCGCGCGGTGGGGCTGCCCGAGCAGCTCGCCGAGCCGGTGACCCTCGAGGTGCGCGGCGAGGTGTTCATGACCGACGCCGACTTCGAGAAGGCCAACGTGATGCGCACGGGCACGGGCGAGCCCGCGTTCGCGCACCCACGCAGCGCCGCCGCCGGCACGCTGCGTGCACAGGACCGCACCTATGACGCGCCGCTGTCGTTCTTCGCGTATTCGGTCCACAGCGAGTCCTTCGCCACCGTCGCCAACTCGGACGCGATGGCCGAGCTGGAGCGGCTCGGGATCGCCACGACCGGCGGGTCCGTCGCCGGGACGCCGGTGTGCGGCACCATCGAGGAGGTCCTCGCCGCGGTGCACGCGCTCAGCACGAGCCGGGGCACGCTCGGGTTCGGCATCGACGGCGCGGTCATCAAGGCGGACCTGCCCGCCGACCGGGACGCCGCGGGCTCGTCGAGCCGGGCGCCGCGGTGGGGCGTGGCGTACAAGTTCCCGGCCGACACCCGCACCACCCGGCTGCTGCAGATCGAGGTGCAGATCGGCCGGACCGGCGTGATCACCCCCGTGGCGGTGCTCGAGGCGGTCCAGATCAGCGGGGTCACCGTCACCTCCGCGACCCTGCACAACTTCGACGACCTGGTCCGGCGCAACGTGCGCCCCGGCGACGTGGTGTTCGTCCGTCGCGCCGGCGACGTCATCCCCGAGGTCACCGGCGCCAAGCTCGACGAGCGCCCGGCGGACTCGGTGCCGTTCGAGCCGCCGGCCCGTTGCCCCCGCTGCGACGGCGAGATCGACCGCAGCCAGAAGCGCTGGCGGTGCACCCGCGGCCGGGCCTGCGGTGCGCACGAGTCCCTCGCGTATTACGCCGCCCGCCACTCGATGGACATCGAAGGCCTCGGCGGGAAGGTCATCGACCTGGTGGTCGCCGCCGGTCACGTCACCGACCCGGCCGACCTGTATGACCTCGACGTGCCCACCGTCGCGAGCCTCGATCGGATGGGCGAGCTGTCCGCCACCAAGCTCGTCGCCGCCATCCAGGCGTCCAAGGACCAGTCACTCGCCCGCGTGCTGACCGGCCTCGGCGTGCGCATGACGGGCAGGTCCATGTCCCGCCGGCTGGCCCGCCACTTCGGCACGATGCAGGCGCTGCAGGACGCGTCCGTCGAGGACCTGCAACAGGTCGAGGGCGTCGGCCCGGAGCGCGCCGTGACCATCGCCGCCGAGCTGGTCGACCTGGCCCCGGTCATCGCCAAGCTGGTCGCCCGCGGCGTCAACATGTCCGAGCCCGACCTCGCCCCGCCGTCCGCCACCACCTCCGGCACCGACCCGGACGCGGACACGGACACCGACGGCGCCGCCCCGATGGCCCTGCCGCTGCGCCGCCCCGACGGCAGCCCGATGACGGTCGTGGTCACCGGCTCGGTGCCCGGCCTCACCCGCGACGAGGGCAACGAGGCCGTCGAACGCCTCGGCGGCAAGTCCTCCGGCTCCGTCTCGAAGCGCACCGACCTGGTCGTCGTCGGCGACGGCGCCGGCTCCAAGGCCGAGAAGGCTGAGCAGCTGGGCATCCGCATCCTGCCCGCGGACCGGTTCGCCGCGTTGCTGCAGGCGTACCTGTCCGGGGACGAGGCCGCCATCACCGACATCCTCGCCTGACGGCAGCCGGCCACCGCAGACCAGCGACCGGGCCACGCCCAGCCGCACGGTCAGCAACCGGACCACGCCCAGCCGCACGGTCAGCAACCGCTGACGGAGATCGTCGGCGAGGGCACTCCGGCCGCCGGTCGGCTGCGCGAAGGAGAAGTTCTGGCGGCGCTTCGCCGACCTGCTCAACGGGGTGGCCGGCACGTCGTTCGCCACGGACCCCCGGGTCGCCACGTTCGGCGGGCGGCACCAGCACGCGACGATGCTGCTCGCGCTGCTCGAAGACGCCTTCGGGACGCGGACAGTGCCCCGGTCCTCGCCGGCGTGGCGAACCGGTGGCGGGGACCGGTGGCGGGGACCGCTTGGGCACTGGCACCCCGACAGCGCGCCCGCAGGCACCGGCACGGCGGCGTCACACATCGCCGTCCTGCGGCGCGTTGCCGGTTCGCAACGACGCCGCGACCAACACCGCCAGCACGAGCAGCCCACACGATCTCGGACAGCACCCGCCGGCACGAGCAGTCCACGCCGCCTCAACAGCACCCATCAGCGCGACCGGCGCACGACCAGCACGACCGGCACAACCAGCCCCACCACGACGACCGGCACCGCAGCACGAGCAACCCACCCAACGACCGCCAGCACCCGCCGACACGAGCAGCCCACTCCGGCGCGACCGGCACCCGCCGCGGTCGCGCCCGCCTTTCCTGTGTCGAGCCGCCGATGCTGCGGTGCTGTCGCCATTGGTGCGGCGGCGTTCCAGGTAGTTGCGGGCCTTGCTCGGGTCGCGAGCCGTTCGCACTGAACTGCTGGAGCCACCCCATCGCTCCGACCGGCGGTCGACCGTTCATGATCCAGGTGAAGGTCCAGATCTCGGACGGGCAGACCCACAAGGTCAGCCTCTACGTGATGGACTGGGACGGCGGCGGCGTCCGGCGCCAGAGCATCACCGTCACCAACCTCGACGGCGACACTCTCGACACCCTTGACGCGGCCACCGTCGGCACGTTCGCCGGCGGCACCTACGCCTCGTGGACGGTCACCTTCACGGTCCAGGTGTCGGCCGGCGCGAACGCCCTCGTCAACGGCGTCTTCATCGACTGAGATACGAACCCTTGAGCCAACAGGCACCCGGGCCGCGCTGGCAAGCCAGCTGTCCGGAACTCGTCAGGGCCGATCGTGAGCCCGGGAGCTTGTTAGGTTCATGGCACGGGGGTTTGATGGTCGGCGTGGCGGCGGGTGCATCCCGCAGGGACCACCGCCTCCGCAGCACGGCAGCCGCCGCGCCGATCATGAGAGCGCCCCACCGGACCCCGGGGGCAGCGGGATCCGGTGCGGCGCGGGGGGCTGTTACACGGTGAGGCGCAGGTAGTCGACGTTGAAGCCGCCGGTCTCGCAGAACAGCGTCAGCTGCTGGTCGCCGGTGGCGGTGACGGTGATCGGGACGTGGATCGACTGGTAGGTGCCCCAGCCGCCGGTGTCGGGCACCGACGCGGTGGCGAGGGTGGCGCCGGTCGCGTCGCGCAGTGAGATGGCGCCGGGTGCCGGGGCGCCGGAGCCGTTGGCGACGCGCAGTTCCACGTCGTAGGTGCCGGCGGCGACGTCGAGGCGGTAGGCGAGCCAGTTGCCGGCCGAGGTCCAGCCGACATTGCGGCCGCCGCTGGCGGCGGGGTTGGTCTCGATGAAGTTGGGGCCGCCGTCGGTCCAGCCGTGCTGGGCCACGTACGCCTCGGCCTCGACCTTCGCGCCGACCGGGGCGCCGTGCGGCTGGACGGTGACGTGGACGGTCGTCGAGGAGCTGGCGCGGCCGTCGGTGACGGTGACGGGAAGGTCGATGGTGCCGGGGACGGTCGGGCGCAGGGTGACCACGCCGGTGGCGGCGTCGACGGTGACGCCGTCGGGCAGGTCGGTGGCGTAGAACGCCAGCGCGTCGCGGTCGGTGGCACGCAGCTGGAGCGACGTGGTGCTGTACTGGTCGACCACGACCGGAGCCGGTTGCGCCAGGGCCGGGGTGTCGTTACGGCCGCGCGGCAGGTCGGCGGTCCAGCGGTAGGTGGCGTAGGCGTGCGCGGGGACGGTCGCGACGAAGGACCGGCCGGCGAGCACGACCCGCACGGTGCGGTCGACGTCGAGCGCGTTGCCGATCACCGCGACGTAGCCGTCGTGCTGGTCGCGGTAGACGACGTTGCTGATGCCGTCCGCGGTGCCGCTGGAGGCGACCCGCACGTGCGCCGGGGTGAGGTACCGCGAGAACTGCCCGAGCTGGTAGAGCTCGTCGCGGACGGTGAAGGTGCGGGCGGTGGTGTCGACCTTGACCAGCCGGTCCGGCCACTTGGTGGTGCGGGCGACCTCGTCCCAGTCGACGTTGTTGTCGCGGGCGGGGGTCCAGTGCAGGGTGCCGCCGTCCTGGTCGGTCGCCTGGGCCCACAGGATGTAGGAGGACGCGTCGAGGCGGAAGTCGGCGAGGACCGTGGCCGGCGACAGGTCGCTGGTCTCGGTCAGGTGCACGGGCTTGCCGGTCTGCTCGTAGGCGTCGCGCATGACGGTGGGGTCGCCCCAGTACGGGTGGAAGGCGATCGCGTCGGCGGCGCGGGCGGCGGCGGGGTCGTTCAGCACGCGGTAGTAGTTCTTGGTGGCGGTGCTGTTCGGGTCGCGCCAGTCGTAGAAGTTGAAGTCGTGGATGTAGAGGTCGACGTCGAGGCGGGCCCGGCGCAGCTCCCGGTCGATCGCGACGGACAGCTTCTGCTGCTGCTCGACGCTGATGTCCATGGCCGGGTAGACGACGTCCATGCCGGGCTCGTTGAGCAGCGTCAGCGCGTCGACGCGGATGCCGAGACGGGCGTACGCCTGCACGTACTTCACGTAGTAGCGGGCGAAGACGTCGATGCGGTCGTCGCGCAGCTTGCCGACCTGGTAGTACTCGGTCGTGCTGCCGGGCTTGAGCGCGACCTCGCCGAGGAAGCGGTTGTTGGTCTTCATCCACGCCGGGGCGCTCCAGGCCGAGGCGAGGAACGTCGCGCGGGGGTTGTACTTCTGGATCAGCTTGACGGTGTCGACGATGTGCAGGTCGATGTCGCGCTGGATGCTGAAGTGCCGCAGGTCCAGGTCTTCGGTGACGCCGGCCGGCAGGTCGTCGTAGGACCAGAACGGCAGGTGCTCGATGAGGTCGGGGCTGCCGATGGTCAGCCGGAAGCGGTCGAGGCCGGCGCCGGTGCGCGGGTCGACGAGGAGCCGGACGGCGTCCTCCCGCTGCTGCGGGGTGAGCTTCCACAGGTTGGACACGGTCGTCTCGTCGATCGAGAAACCGATGCCGGTGTACGACTGCCGCGGACGGCTCGGATCGACGACCACGGTCGCGTCTGCCCTGGTGTCGGCGCCGGCACCGATCCGGGCGTCCGGCAGCGGCTGCCAGTGGGCGGCGCCGGTCGAGTACGTGCCAGTGACGAGCGCGCCGTGCCCGGCGTGCGCCGCGCCCGGCACCGCCAGGGTGCCGGCGGTGACCAGCGCAACGGTCGCCACGGAGATGGATCGCCTCACAGGGCCTCCTGAGGTTGGATCGTGCGGGATTTGGTGGTGCGGCGCCGCCGCAAGCGACGCCGCACCGGAAACGGGTGGAACGGTTACGGGCCGCTGACCAGGTAGGTGACCTGGTTGCCGCTGTTGACGGTCCCGCCGGTGTTGTTGATGACCCGCGAGATGGTGCCGGTGCCGCCGAGGGAGACGGTGACCATGTTGTGGAACTTCACGTTCGGAGTCACAGGAACCTCGAACGAGTGGCCCAGCACGACGCTGGGGTTGGTGGAGAAGTAGCAGTAGCTGCCGAGGCCCCAGGCTTCGTGGCTGGTCACTGAAGCGCCGACCTTGTAGGCGGCCCAGCCCTGGGCGCCGCCGCCGGAGGACCAGCCGGCCTGGTTGGGCACGTCGTAGGGGATCTCGTTCTGGTAGAAGTACGTGCGGCCGCCGTTGCCGTTCCAGATGGTCTGGTACTGCTGGTAGTGCTCGACGAACAGCCCGTACATGGTGACGTTGTTGCCGTTGACGACCAGGCCGTTGGCGGCGGTGTTGGTGTTCCAGCCGACGGTGCCGCCGTTGCCGTGGTCGGCGCGCCAGATCCACATGTGGTCGCCGATGACGTTGTTGCTGTTCACCCGCAGCGACACGGTCGCCTTGCCGGCGATGGAACCGCCGATGCGGAAGAACACGTCATGCAGCGACGTCGGGTTCCCCGCGTGGTCCGCGGCGGACCCGGACGGGCCGACCTCCATGAGCACCTGCGAGTTGGTCGTGCCCGCGTCGAACAGGATGCCGGCCACCTTCACGCCGTCCACGTCGGCGACCGTCATCGCGGTGACGCCGTTGTCGGGCACGATCGTGGCCAGGCCCAGGCCGAGCACGACGGTGTTCGCCCGGGTGATCCGGATGGTGTCGTTGACGTGGTACACGCCGGGCGTGAACAGCAGGTTCTGGCCCGCGGCGAGCGCGGCGTTGATCGACGCGGCGGTCGCGCCGGCCTTGACGATGTAGAACTGGCTGATCGGCAGCGACGACCCCGCCGTGGTGCCGGACGACCAGCTGTTCCCGGACGAGTTCGTGCGCAGCGACGGCACGAACACCTGGTAGGCACCGGCCGAGTCGACATAGAGGAACGGCTTCTCCCGAACGACCGGCGTGCTGCCGACGGTGGTGTACGGCGGCGACGGGAAACTGTTCGCGGGCGCGCCGCTGGTGCCGACGAACACCTGGTTCCAGTTCTGCCCGGTCCAGCTGCCGATCTGCGAGTTCCGGGTGATCCACTGCTGCTGCGTGCCGGACTGGATCTGGCCGTCGATCTTGCTGTCGGAGATCCAGCCGCCGGACGACCAGCCCCCGTCGGACAGGGCGAGGTTGCCGCGCACGTGCATCCGCCGGTACGGCGCCGCCTGCGACACCGCCCACCGGTCCAGGCCACCGGTCGGGGTCACGGACAGGTTCTCCGCGGACCGCCAGAAGTTCTGCGTCGCGTTCTGCGAACCGTCCGGCCACCAGTCCGCCTCGGCGTGCACGGCACCGTTGATGACCACCGAGTCCGGGCTGAGGCCGAGACCCGCGACCTGGGTGAAGAACCCGACGTTGGCATTGACGTTGTACGTGCCGGGCTTGAACAACAACGCGAACCGGGCGTCGCCGAACTGGTTGCTCACCTGCTGGTTGAACACCGTGTTCAGCCGGCTCTGGATCGTCGAGGCCGACATCGACGGGTCGAACACCGACACGTTCGGACCCAGATCAGGGTTGCTGCCGTTGGGCGGGACGGTGGTGGGCGTCGGGTTGGTGCTGCCGCCGCTGAACGTCCACTTCTGGTTGGCGGTGCCGGCGCACGACCACAGCTGCAGCTTGGCGCCGTCGGCGAGGTTGTTGTCCTTGATGTCCAGGCATTTGCCGGCGTTGGTGTTGACCAGGTCACCGGCCGCGGTCAGCTGCCACTTCTGGCTGGCGACGGTGTCGTAGCAGGTCCACAGGTGCACCACGGCACCGTCGGCGGTCGAACCGTTGGCGACATCGAGGCACTTGCCGAGGCCCTGCACGGAACCGTTGTCGGCGAAGGTCCAGTTCTGGTTCGCGCTGCCGGTGTAGCAGGTCCACATCTGCGGCTGGTTGCCGTCCGCAGTGGAGCCGTTGGTCACGTCGAGGCACTTGCCGTTGGCGGCACTGGTGATCCGGCCGCTGCTGGCGGCGGACGCGGTGGACATGGCGACGACACCGATCGTGCCGACGACGGCGGCGGTGACGCCGACCGCCAGCAGCGCGGTGCGCCACCTGCTGCGAAGCGTTGGGAGCATGGGGGTCCTGTTCTGGGCGGGCATGACCGTCCGACCCGATGTCGACTGGCGGGTCGCTGGGTGAGGGGTTGGGGGTGCGGTGCCACGCCGGGATCCATCGGCGCCTGTAACAGGAAGGAAACACGTCAATGCGGTGGCGTGTCAACAGAACACGGCAACTTTTTTCAGGTCTCGATGGAAGTCCCGGTGAAACACGCGTCAAACGGGTCCGGTCGAGCCCCGCACCACCAGGTCGGTCGCCAGCTCCACGTGCAGCGCGTCCAGTTCGTGCCCGGCCAGCATCCGGCCGAGAAGACTGACCGCCATCCGGCCCATCTCGCCGAGGGGCTGCCGGACCGTGGTGAGCGCCGGGTGGGCGGCCCGGGCCACGTCGATGTCGTCGAAGCCGGCCACCGACAGGTCGTGCGGCACCCGCAGGCCGCGGTCGGCGGCGGCGTGCAGCGCCCCGACGGCCATCTTGTCGTTGAACGCCACCAGGGCCGTCGGCCGGTCCCGCCGGTCCAGCAGCTCGGCGGCGACCCGGTAGCCCTCCTCCACCGTCGGGTCGGTCACGGACCGCACCAGGTCGGGCGTGGGCAGCACCCCGACGCCGACGAGGGGCGCGAGGTAGCCGGCCAGCCGGTCGGTGCTCGCCATCCACTCCGGCGGGCCGCCGAGCACGCCGATGCGCCGGTGGCCGAGCTCCGTCAGGTGCGTGACCAGGCGCCGGGCGCCGGCGAAGTTGGCCGCGGACACGGCCGCGATGTCACGCGGCGGCGAAGTGCGCGGGTCGACCACCACGAACGGGAAGCCCTGGTCGCGCAGCCGCTCCAGGTCGCCCTCGGGCTCCGACGGCAGGATGAGCAGCGCGCCCACCACCTGCGGCCAGCCGGTCAGCGTCTTGAGCACCTCGGTGCGCTTCCACGACGACTCGCCGGCGTCCACGATCGCGTGCATGCCGTGCACGTGCAGGGCCTCCGCGATCGCGGACACGATCAGCCCGAAGTAGTCCGTGAGCACATACGGGCAGCGCACGTAGACGCCGTTGTCGGCCTTCCCGTCGCCCGCACTCGAACCCCGCCGGCGCGGCGCCTGCCGGCCGAGCCCGCCCATCGCCTCGAGGACCCGGTCGCGGGTGTCCGGGGCGACGTTGGAGCGCCCGTTGAGCACCCGGGACACCGTCGCGATCGACAGGCCGGTCTGCTGCGCGACGTCGCGGATCGTGACGCGCTGCTGGGTCGCGGTGCGCTGCTCTGTTTCACGGGCTTGTTTCATCACCACACAGCATAGTGGCCCGGAGCGATCGGAGCGCTCGGCTGATACGTCGGCGTGACGACACGGGTTGAGCGTCCTTGTACACGTTGCCCCGTGGCGGCAGGCGGTGACATGAGGCAACCCAAACCTCTCTCAAGGAGCGCCACCATGCCTCCAACCGGGCGTTCAACCATTTCCTGGCTCCGGGCCGCGGCGGCACTCGCCGTCGGTGCGGGGCTGCTCGCCGGGGCCGCCGGACGGGCCGCCGCCGACCCGTCCGACCTCGCTGCCGCCGTACCCACGCCAAAACTCGAATGGACGGACTGCGGCGGTGGGTTCCAGTGCGCGACCGCGACCGTGCCCCGCGACTACGGGGACCGGCGGGGGCCGACGTTCCGGCTGCCCGTCATCAAGTGGCCGGCGAAGGACCAGTCGCGCCGGATCGGGTCCATGTTCGTCAACCCCGGCGGCCCGGGCGGGTCCGGGGTCGGGTTCCTGCGCGGGGCGCCGCCTGGGGCCCTCGACACGTTCGCCCGGTTCGACGTGGTCAGCTGGGATCCGCGCGGGATCGCCGGCAGCGTCCCGGCCGTGGACTGCAGCACGCCGGAGGAGGACAACGCGTCGCCGAGCACCACGTTCACGCCGCTGTTCGAGCTCGACCTGAAGGCGGCGGTCCGCAGCGCCCGCGACTCGGTCCGCACCTGCGCCGAGCGCAACCCGGGGATCCTGCCCTACCTCGGGACCGCGAACTCGGCCCGGGACCTCGACCTGCTGCGGCGGGCGGTCGGCGACGAGAAGCTCACCTACCTCGGCATGTCCTACGGCGCGCACATCGGCGCCACCTACGCGAGCCTGTTCCCGGGCCGGGCCCGGGCGCTGCTGCTGGACTCGCCGGTCGACCCGGACGTGTGGACGAACCGGCCGTTCGAGATGCGGCGGGAGCAGAACGCGTCGTTCGAGAACTCCCTGGACCGGTTCTTCGCCTCCGGCGGGTTCCCCGAGGACGGCTTCGACGACCTGGTCGCGGCCATGAACCGGGCCCCGCTGCCCGCGCCGCACGCCCAGCACCCGGACTCCGTGCGCGGCGACGACGTCCTGCGGGTGGCGACGCACGCGATGTACGCCAGATATGACTGGACGCTGCTGTCGAAGGCGCTGCGGGAGGCCGCGGCCGGTGACGCCAGCTTCATGCGGGACCTGCTCGACTACTACACGGGCCGGGCGCCCGACGGCACCTACCAGGCGACCGCGTCCTATTACGCGGTCACCGCGCAGGACCACCGGCTGCCCCGCGACGTGCAGGACTACGTCGGCGACGCCCGGCACAGCTACGCGATGTTCCCGCACCAGTGGATGTACGCGTTCGGCCAGGACCTGGTCTACGCCGTCTACGACCAGCCGCAGAAGGACGTGTTCCGCGGCCCGTTCCGCAACCCGGCCGGCGCGGCACCCGTCCTCGTCATCGCCGGCACGCACGACCCGGCCACCCCGTATCAGTGGGGGCGGCGGATGGTCGAGCAGCTCGGCAACGCGCGGCTGCTCACCTACAAGGCAGACGGGCACGTCGCGGCGACCGACTTCAACCCGTGCATCGGCGCGGCGATGCTCACCTACCTCGACACCGCCGCCCTGCCCGCCGAGGGTGCCTCATGCACGCAGAGCGCACCGGCCGCTGCCGCTTCCCTGACCGGTGGCGCGCCCCGGTGGCTGGTGCCCCGCGAGCGCTGACTGGATGTGGAGGGGCCGGGAGACCGGCCCCTCCACGGAACTACTCCGTCCGCAACGCGGTGGCGGTGCGGATGCGGGCGGCCCACCCGGCGGGCAGCAGCGCGCCCACACCGGCGATGGCGAGCCCGCCGAGGACCAGCGGCACCACCATCAGCGGGCCGTAGACCTCGATGTAGCCGGGCGGGATCCCGGTGCCGGCGGCCCGGCCCATCGCCGGCAGCACCGCGTGGTGCAGCAGGATGCCGACCGGCACCCCGATCGCGCCGGCCAGCAGGCCGGTGCCGGCGACGGAGGTGAGGACCATCGTGACGGTCTGCCGCGGCGACATGCCGAGCGCCTTGAACACGCCGAGGTCGTGGACGCGCTCGCGGGTGTCGAGCACGAGCGTGTTGAGCACGCCCATCCCGGCGACGACGACGAGCATGACGGTCAGCGTCGCGGCGAGGGTGTCCATCGCGACCACGGTGCTGCTGATCTCCCCGACGTTGACGTCCGCGCTACCGCCGATCGGCTCCAGCACCTTGTTCAGCTCGTCCACATAGGACTTCGCGGACACGCCGTCGTTGAGCTCGATGTGCACCTCGGCGCCCTCGAGTCCGAGGCCCGGGCCGAAGTCCGCGAGGGTCGCCTTGTCGGTGACGACGACCCGCCCGTCCTCGCTGAGGTCGAGCGACTCCCCCACGATGCGGACCTTGACGGAGTGCCCACCGTCCGAAAGCGTCGCGGTGTCGCCGACGTGCAGGCCGGTCGAGCGCAGGAACGCGGTCGGCACGACGATCTGACCGGGCCCGTCGAACCACTTCCCGGAGATGATCTCGTAGCTGCCCCAGGACGCGTCGCCGTCGAACACCATGACGCTCGCGGCGCCGGCCAGGCCGGACACGCTGAGCTCGACCTCGCCGGTGGTGAAGCTGCGCTTGGTCCCGGGCTGCGCCTGGACCGCCGCGGTCAGCTTCGCGAGGGCCACGGCCGGGTCCGGTGGCGCCGACGGCGGCTCCTGCCCGGGCGGCGGACCCATGCGCGTGTGCGCCACGACGTCGCCCGCGCTGCGCCGGTTCAGGCCCTCCTGGATGTCGGCGAGCGACGTGGCCAGGCCGATGCCGAACGTGACGCCGAGCGCGCCGAGGGCGACCGCGGCGACGATCGTCGCCGACCGGGACGGGCTGGTGAACGGGTTGGCCAGCCCGAGGCTCACCGCGCGGGGCAGCGGCAGCCGGCCGAGGACCCGCCGGGCGGTCCGCCCGCGCCCGGCGACCGGGGTCCGGCCGACGGCCAGGGCGGCCACGGTCCGCAGCCGGCCGGCCCGCAGCGCCGGGAAGAACGCGGTGACGGCGACCGCGATGAGCGCGACGATCGGCACGACCACGCTCACCCACGGTTCGATCGTCATCCGGGCCGTGTCGAAGGCCTCGCTCTCGTCCTGCAGGACCGGCACCGCGGCCACGTTGCCCAGCACCACGCCGAGGACGGTGCCGACGACGGCCGGGATCAGCGCCTGCCCGACGTAGGCCCGGGTGACCTGGGCCGGGGTGAAGCCGACGGCCTTCAGGATGCCGATGCGCCGGGTCGCCGCGCCGACCGACCCGCTGACCACGACGCCGATGATGAGCACCGACATGCACAGGCCCAGCACCCCGAACGCCACCACGAACGGCACGAACGTCGCCGCCGTGCGCTCCGCCGTGTGCTTCACGGTGAGGTACGAGATGGCGCCGGTCATCGCGTCGGCCGGCACGGCACCGGCGACCGCGGTGCGGTGCGTGGTCATCTGCGCCTCGGTGGTGACGTCGGCGAAGCGGTACAGCATCTGGTAGCCGCCGGCCTGGCCGGCCATCGCGGTCAGCTGCTCCGGCGTCGTCCACGCCTCGGCGGTGCCGCTCACCGACCGGGCCAGCCCCACGACGGTCAGCGTCGGGCTGCCGGGCGCGTCCTTGAACGTGAGCTTGTCACCGACCACGAACGGTCCCTTGCCCGCCGCCCACACGATCTCCCCGGTGGCGGCGACCCAGCGGCCGTCGGTCAGGTCGAGCCGGTCGACGGAACCGCCGGCGTCGGCGCGGCCGACGAGCGCCGCCGGTGGCAGCGTGATGCCCGCCGGTGGGCGGTTGCCGCCCCCGACGTTCGGGCCCTCGGCGGTCGTCGGGCGCAGCGACACGGTCCGGAACGGCCCGGCGCTGGCGGTCGCCCCGGCCGCGCCGGCGGTGGCGGCCACGGCGGCCGACGTCGTCAGGCCGGCGTCGAACGCGGCGGCCAGGTGCGCGCCCTGCTGCTTGGCGAACCCCTTGTCGAACGGCGCCTGCGACGCGACCAGCAGCCCCGCCGCGAGCACCGACGCGGACACCGCGAGGCACGTCGTCAGCGCCATCACCACCGACTGGACCCGGCGGCGGCCGCCGGCCCGCACGATCCGGCCGACGCCGCTCACCGGGCACCGCCGGCCGGGACGGCGCCGCTGTCGGCCAGGCCGTGCCGGACGTCCCGGCTGAGCCGGCCGTCGACCAGCTCGATGGTCCGGGTGGCGCACTCCTGCGCCAGGGTGACGTCGTGGGTGACCAGGACCAGCGTCTGTCCCTCGCGGTGCAGGGCGGTCAGCAGGTCGCGGACCTCCCGGCCGGAGGCGGTGTCCAGGGCGCCGGTCGGCTCGTCGGCCAGCAGCAGCGACGGCCGGTTCATCAGCGCCCGCGCCACCGCGACCCGCTGCCGTTCCCCGCCGGACAGCCGGCCGGGGAACGCCTTGGCGTGCCGCCGCACACCGAGGCGCTCCAGCAGCTCGTCCGCCCGTGCCGTGGCCTCGCTCCGGGGTACCCCGGCAAGCTGGGCGGGCAGCAGCACGTTGTCGTGGACGGTCAGGTCGTCGACGAGGTTGAAGAACTGGAAGACCATGCCGATGCGGGCCCGGCGGTACTTCGCCGACGCGGCCTCGCCGAGCCCGTCGACCCGGACCCCGTCGACGGTGACGCTGCCGGCGGTCGGCCGGTCCAGCCCGGCGATCAGGTTGAGCAGCGTCGACTTGCCGCTGCCGGAGGCGCCGAGCACCGCGACGGCCTCACCGGCGTCGATGCGCAACGTCAGGCTGTCGAGCGCCGGGGGCCCGTCGTCGTAGCGTTTGCTCACGTCGCTGATCTGGATGAGTGGCGCGGTCATCGGTACCTCCACGGCTGCGGAAACGAATGGACGCTCCGACCGTATGAACCGGGCGTGCACCGGCACGTCGCCCGTGGTGACGCAATCCGGGCACCGGGTCATCACTTTGGACTACGCCGCGTGGCACCGCGTGGTCACCGAGGCCGATGCCGCCGGGCGGGGGTCCTTGGCAGACTGGTCGCATGGACACCGGGTTCGTCAGGCGACAGCTCCGGGCGATCGACGCCGAGCTGCGGCGCGTGACCGGCCCGCCACTGAAGCTCAGCCGGTGGGCGTGGGCCGCCGACGCGGTGCTGGCGCTCGTGCTCACCATCGCCACCGTCGACTCGGCCCGCAACCGCGGCGACGAGCACACACCCATCTACGTGCCGCCCGACAAGTTCCCCGTGGCGCCGGAGGTGCCGCAGCTGCCCGAGTTCCGGCATGAGCCGCCGTTCGGTCCGGACGCCTTTCCCGCCGGGGCCGCCGGCTGGCAGCTGGTGCTGGTGGCGTTCACCGCGCTGCCGCTGGTCACCCGCCGCAGGTATCCGCTCGCGTCGCTGTGGATCATCGTGTTCGTCGCCGTGACGCTGCCCACCTGGCCCGGGTACGACCCGACCCCGACGCTGGTCTGCTTCGGGTTCGCCGCCTACAGCGCCGCCCTCTACAGCCGCCGCCGGATCCTGGCCATCGGCAGCATCGTCGTGGCCGCCGCGGGGCTGGTGTCCATCGACCAGGAGAACTCGCCGGCGCCGGGGTACGCGACGTTCCTGCTGCTGTGCGCGGTCAGCCTCATCGCCAACGCGATCCACACCTGGAAGCAGCGGGCCCTGGCCCTGCAACGGGAGCAGGCCACGGCGACCAGCCTCGCCGTGCAGCAGGAGCGGGCCCGGCTCGCCGGTGAGCTGCACGACGTCGTCAGCCACAACGTGAGCATGATGGTGGTGCAGGCCGGCGCCGCCCGCACGGTCCTGGACACCGAGCCGAAGCTGGCGAAGGAGGCCCTGCTCGCGGTCGAGTCCAGCGGCCGGGCCGCGATGGTCGAGCTGCGCCACGTCATGGGCCTGCTGACGATGGACGGCGACGGATTCGACCTCGCTCCGACCCCGGGCCTCGACCAGCTCGGGGTCCTTGCCGACGGCGTCCGGCGCACCGGTGTGCCCGTCGACGTGGTCCAGACCGGCACCCGGGTGCCCCTGCCGGCGGGCATCGAGCTGGCCGCCTACCGCGTCGTGCAGGAGGCGCTCACCAACACCGTCAAGTACGCCGCGGGCGCCTCGGTGACCGTGACCGTCGAGCACACCCCGGACGCGCTGCGCATCGACGTCACCGACACCGGTGGCACCGCCGACCTGGCCGCGGACCCCGGTAGCGGCCGGGGCCTCGCCGGGCTGCGCGACCGCCTCGACGTGCACGGCGGTAGCCTGTCCGCCGGCCCGACCGGCGCCGGCGGCTTCCAGGTCCGCGCCGTCATACCGATCGGAGAGCTGTGACCGAGGCCGCCCTTCGCGTGGTCGTCGCCGACGACCAGGCGCTCGTGCGCACCGGGTTCAGGATGATCCTGACCGCCGGCGGGATCGAGGTCGTCGCGGACGCCTCCGACGGCGCCGAGGCGGTCGACGCGGTCCGCCGCACCCGGCCCGACGTGGTGCTGATGGACGTCCGGATGCCCCGGATGGACGGCCTCGAGGCGACCCGCCGCATCCTGGGCGGCCCGGTCAACGCGGCCGCGCCGCGCGTCATCATCCTCACCACGTTCGACCTCGACCAGTACGTCTACGCGGCCCTGTCCGCGGGCGCCAGCGGCTTCCTGCTCAAGGACGTCAGCCCCGAGCAGCTCGTCGCGGCGGTGCGGCTGGTGCGGGCCGGGGACGCGCTGCTCGCCCCGTCGATCACGCGGCGGCTCATCGAGCGGTACGCCGCCCGCGACGGGCGCACGGCCACCCTGCACCGCGACCTGTCCGGGCTCACTCCCCGCGAGGTGGAGGTGCTGCGACTGCTCGCGCGCGGCCTGAGCAACGCCGAGCTCGCCGCCCGCCTGCAGCTCAGCGACGCCACCGTGAAGACCCACATCGCCCGGATCCTGTCGAAGCTGCAGCTGCGCGACCGCGCCCAGGCGATCGTCGCGGCCTACGAGACCGGCCTCGTCACCCCCGGCTCCGCGCCGCCCTGAACGCAGCTACCAGGGCAGTTCCCCGTGATCGTCCTGGAAGGTGCCGGTCGGGCCGTCCGGGCCGAGCGTGGCCAGGCGCACGACGCTCCTGGCGCTCTCCACCACTGACCTTCCGATCCCGAAGGCGGCGGTCATGTCGGTGGCGGTGGTGCCGGGCTCCAGTGCGTTGAACTTGATCCCGGGCTGGGACTTGGCGTACTGGACGGTGAGCATGGTCGCCGCCGCTTTGGACGCCGCGTAGAGCGCGAGCGGCATGGTGGACTCGGGCCGCTCGGGATTGGTCACCGCCCAGAACGATCCCATGCTGCTCGAAACGGTGACCACCGTGGGGTTCGACGACTTGCGGAGCAGGGGCAGGGCCGCCTCCGTGACCCGGACGATCCCCACCGCGTTGGTGTCGAACGCCCGCAGGGCCGCCGGTCCGTCGACGACGCCGTCGGCGAGGATGCCCGCGTTGTGCACCAGGACGTCGAGCCGGCCCTCGGCCGCCTCGACGGTTGCCAGCGCGTCGTGCACCGACGCGTCGTCGGTGACGTCGAGCTGCACGAATCGCACGTCCAGGGCCGCCGCGGCCTTCCTGCCCCGCTCGACGTCCCGGGCGCCGAGGTAGACGATGTGGCCCGCATCGGTGAGCTGCTTCGCTGTCTCGAAACCGATGCCCTTGTTCGCGCCGGTGATCAGTGTGACGGTCATGCGGAGGCCCCTCTTTTTGTACCGATCGGTTACCGGCCACCATAGCAAGTTTTGTACCGATCGGTCGGTGGCCTGGATCACGATTTGTACCGAGCGGTACGATGGGCTCATGAGCGCTGAGACGCCCACCATCGGACGACCGCGGGCCTTCGACGAGGAGACCGTCCTCGACCGGGCCGCCGAGGTCTTCTGGCGACACGGCTACGAGGGTGCGTCACTGACCGCCCTCACCAGTGCGATGGGCATCAACCGGCCGAGCCTGTACGCGACGTTCGGCAGCAAGCAGCAGCTGTTCCAGCGCGCTTTCGCCCGCTACCACGAGACCCAGGTGGCCAGGGCCCGCGCCGCGCTCGAACAGCCCACCGCGCACGCCGCCATCGAAGCGTTCCTGCGCTCCAGCGCCGACGGCCTCACCGCCGGCGATCACCCCCCGGGCTGCCTCTCCGTCCAGGGCGGCCTGGCCTGCTCGCCGGAGAACGCCGGCATCGCCGAGATCCTGGCCGCCGGCCGGGCCGCCACCGAGTCCGTCCTCGAAGCACGGCTGTCCCGCGCGGCGGACGAGGGAGACCTGCCGCCCGGCATGGATGCCCGGGCGTTGGCACGGTTCGTGATGGCGCTCAGCGAGGGACACGCCGTCCATGCCGCGGCCGGCGCGCGCCGCGAGGACCTCCAGGCGTCCGTCGACATCGCCCTGCGAGCCGTCCTGCCCCATTCCTGACGGCGTCCCGCCTGTTGAAAGGGGCGTGTCCGCAAGGAGACTGTCTCCGGTGTGGCCTCCGGGAGATCTTCTACGCTGCGCCCATGCGTACGAGTCGCCGTTGTGCGAAGTGTCAATGCCCGCGGCTTTGGCACGTCGACCCCGTCATGCTCCCCGACACCGAATCCATCAACGGCCTCACTCTCCTGCCCGGAGTCACCCGGTCGTCCTCCGGCGCGGCAAACAGCGGGGGGTCCGGCAAGCGCGTCGAGGCGGGGCGTTTCGAGGTGTGGATCTGCGCGGCGTGCGGCTACACGGAGTGGTACGCGCACGAGGTCAACGAGGCACTCGCGTGGCTCACGCAGAATCCCCACTCCGGCGTGCGCTACTACGACGCTGACGCGGTGGCCCGGCCGGCCTCGGCCGGCTGACCCCGACCGCGTCAGCGGGTGGTCGGCACCTCGGCGCGGAACGTGGTGGCGTCCAGGTCGTAGCGTTCCAGGAAGTCCGCGACCGCCTCGACCACGACGCGCTCCACGATCAGCACGTACTTCATCGCCTCCAGCGCGGCCAATCCAGCGGCGGGGCCGTTGGCGATCTCGCGCACGCCGAGGCGCGCGCTGTGGTCGTGCCAGCCCTCCCGGTGCACGCGTCGCGACACCGCCCGCAGCGAGCCGGCCGCCGTCCGGGCGAGCCGCCATGGCGCACCGGTCAGTTGCGTCAGCGTTTCCAGGTGTACGGCCGGCGCCTGCGACCCGTAATACGCGGTGTGCACCGGTGGCAGGACGTGCGCCGACAGCTCGACGTACACCACGGACGCCTCGATCGACGTGTGCACGAACACCGACACGAGCCCGTCACCGTCGTCGGGCGGCACGACGGGCCGGCCCTCCGCCGTGGTGACGCCACGGGCCCGCGGCACGATCACGACCCGGTCGTAGTGGCGCAGCCCCTCCTGCGGCCCGCGGACCACGGCGTCCAGGGCCTCCCGGGACGCGAGCGGCAACGGCGTGTCGTCCTCGAGCAGCGGGTCACCCGCGCAGCGGACCCCGTCGGCGGCGAGGTACGGCGTCACGGCCAGCCCGGGGACCCCGGCGTGGCCGGCGCCGCCGTCGCCGAGGCCCTGCAACGCCTGCCCGACGTGCCGGCGCAGCAGGACCGGGTCGAGGGTCGCGGGGCTGCGCGGCCGGTAGACGCCGGAGTCGGTGGCCCGCAACGCCACCGCGACCGACCAGCCCCGCACCCGCGGCCCGGCGCCGACGAACGGATCGGCGCGGCTGAAGGCGACGTTGCCCCGCTGGGCGGCGGCAACGGTTCGCACCCGCTGCGCCGTCGCCGCCCGCAGCGGGGCCGGATTCGTGGCGGCGGTCAGAGTGGCCGCGGTCCACGCCAGGTGGGCGAGGTGCCCGGCGGCCGCGCCGGCGAGCAGCACGGCGACCGCCACCCACACCCTCGGGCCGGGTGCGGCACCGACGGCGGCGGCGAGCCGGTCGAGTTCACCGGTGCCGGCCGGCGCGGGGGCGGCGGCGCCGAGCACCGTCAGGGCCGCACCGACGGCGGTCACGAGGCCGAAGACGAGCGCGGCGGCGAACAGCGCCCGGCCGGCCGGCGGCACCGCCCGCACCGGCGCGGCCCGGCCCAGCCCGGCGGCGGCGCCGGGGAGCAGCACCGCGGCGGTCGTGCGGGGCGCGAGGACCAGCGCGGCGAGCACGGTCGCGGTGAGGAAGCCGTCGCGGGCGGTGGCCAGGAGCCTCGCCCGTAGCGCGTGGCACAGCACCGGCTCCAGGTCGAACCCGACCGACGGTGGGACGGCCCGGCGCGGGTCACCGGTGAGCTCCGCGACGACGCGCCGGGCGAGGTCGGCGTCGAGGTGCACGGCCGCGCACAACCGCCGGGTCGTGGTCGATGGCATGCGGCGGGCCGGGGTGGGGTCCGGCATCGAGAACAGCGGCGGCGGGCCGGGCTCCCGTCTTGCCTGCCGCGGCGGGCCGTTGTCGGCGGCCGGTCGCTGGACGCCGTCGCCGTGCCGTTGTGCATCGTCGCCGTGCCGCCGGGCGTCGTTGTCGTGCCGCCGGGCGTCGTTGTCGTGCCGCCGGGCGTCGTTGTCGTGCCGCCGGGCGTCGTTGTCGTGCCGCCGGGCGTCGTTGTCGTGCCGCCGGGCGTCGTTGTCGTTGTCGTTACCGCTGCCGTGCCGTCGGGCATCGTCGTTGTCGTTGCCGTGCCGTCGGGTGTCGTCGTCGCCGCGGCGTAGGGCGCCGTCAGGGTTGCCGCGCCACAGGGGGTCGTCGTCTCCGTTGCGCGCGGTTCCACCGGTTGTCTTCCGCGGTGGGCCGTCGACGTGGCCGGGCCGGGCCGCCGGTCGCTCCCGCTGCTCCGGTGGCGCCGGCTGGTGCTCGGCCGGTGGGGCGGCGCGGCGCAGGAGGGCGGCCGGAAACGTCCATCGCGGCCCGGTTCCTGGCGTGGACACGGCGGTCGCACCGCCGAACGCGGGGGTGTCCCGGCTCAGCGCGGCAAGCAGCGGGACCCGGGCCGGGCCGTCGTGATCGTCGCGGGTCAGGGCGGCCAGGACCCGCGCGGCGAGGCGGTCAATCCGCACGGTGGTCGTCGCCGGTCTTCTTCCGGGCGGCGGGAAGCTTGACCCGAAGCCGGGACGGGCGGGCCGAGGCGAGCAGCGTCGACCCGGGGCTGCCGGCGGGCGCCGCGGCCGGGGTACCGGCGGAAACACCCACACCGACAACCGGCCGGGCGAGCCGGACCAGGTGCGTCAGGAGCAGTGGCGCCGCGAGCCCGACGGCGGCCGCCCCACCCGGCGTGGTCACCTGCCCGGCGGCGGCCACGGCGGCGGCGAGACCGGCGCCGGTGAGGCAACGGACGGCGGCGGAGATCGCGTACGGCACCACGCCCGGCTCTCCCGCCCCCCGCCACGGCGGCCGACCTGCCCGGCGCAGCGCACCGAGCAGGTCGAGGCATTCGAGCGCGAGCGCCGCGAACAGACCCCACATGGCCGCACCGGCTGCGCTCATCGGCCCACCATAGGGACGGCCGGAGCGGCGTTCCAGGAGATCGACCGGTCGTCACCCGGTCGGGTTCGGGTCAGACCGAGATGTCGACGGGCGGGCGCAGCGGGGCGAGGGTCGCGAGCGCCTCGTGCATCGGGTTCTTGCGGAACGCGTCCACCAGCCGGTGGTCCGGGTCACCGGGGCCGTCGAAGGCGGGGAACGCGATCTGCTCGCACGCCGCCTGGAACCGCGGACCCCACTTGCGGGAGCCGAGCCGGGCCGTGACCGAGCAGTTGTCCACCATGTACGCGACGTCGCGGGCGTGCATGTACGGCAGCAACGAGTCCACCGCCTCGATGACCGACTCGTTGATGACCTCCGACCACGGGTGGCCACGCCCGGCGAGCAGGTCCACCTGAGCGGTCAGGACGGCGAGGAAGGCACCCGCGGTGAACGGCTCGACCGGCAGGTCACGCTCGGCGCGCCGGGCCCGGACCGCCGGGCCGGCCGCCCACATCGGCGACCCGCTGATCGGCGCCATCGGCCGGCTGGCCAGCCGCTGGGCGGCCAGCACCACGCTGCGCAACTCGTTGCCCGAGTCGACCTCGTCGTAGATCTCCGCGATCACGTCGAAGGCCGGCTGGTACGTGGCCGCGTACGCCCGGTCGAACACGTCCTGCCCCGCCGGGTCGAGGCGGTCGCGCACCGCGGCCGGCCCGTCGGCGGAGATCGTCCGCGCGATGGGCCCGGTCACGTTCTCGCAGGACCGCTCGTAGGCGGTCAGCGGGTCGTCGCCGGCGAGCCGGAAGCGCTGGTAGAGGCTCTCGACCAGGCCGTGCACGGCGCCGAGGAGGACGGCCCGCTCGCCGACGATGTCGGACCGGTACTCGCTGTCCAGCGTGGTGCCGAACGTGTACGGCGAGCCCAGCCCGACCGACCAGGCCAGCGCCCGCTCGACGGCCCGCCCGTCGTGGTCGCGGTGCACCGCCACGCTGCTGTTGATGCCGGCGCCGTTGACGTGCGCGCCCTGCAGGTACAGCCGCCGCACCGAGTCGCCCATCCCCTTCGGGCAGACCGCGACGACGCTGATGCCGGCCGGGAAGTCACCGCCGGTCTGGCTCAGGTGACCGACGAGGAACCCGTGCGACAGCCCGAGCGTCGTGCCGGGTCGCAGCGCCGCGAACAGCTCCTGGTGATGGGCGGCGAGCGCCGCGTCGGAGACGAGCGCGATGACCAGGTCGCTGCTGGCCGCCACGGCCAGCCAGTCGCCCAGCGTGCCGTCCTCGGTCCGGAACCCCTCGTTGCGTGCCGCGTCCGCCGACGCTGAGCCGGCCCGCAGCCCCACCGCGACCTGAATGCCGCTGCCCTGCAGCGAATCGCGGAGGTTCAGCGCCTGCGCCCGGCCCTGCGGCCCCCAGCCGAGCACGCCGATCTTCCGCACCCCGGCGAGGGCGGCCGGGAGCAACGGGAACAGGTGCCGCCCGCCGGGCACGATCGGCTCGGCGCCACCTGGCAGGTCGACGGTCTGGACAGGGAACAACTGGGACGTGAGAGCGGCCATGAACCCGTTCTATCGGCGACAATCGCCTTGCGGCAAGCGCAACCATCGCAACGACACGTTGCAGGAGATGAAACATGGACACACTGGAACCGCTGCGGGTGTACCTGCACCTGGCCGACACGCTCAACTTCGGCCGCACCAGCGTGGAGCGGCACCTCAGCCCGGCCACCCTGACCCGGACCGTCCAACGGCTGGAGACCCAGGTCGGCGCGCGCCTGCTCGACCGCGGCCCGCGCGGCGTCGCGCTCACCGAGGAGGGCCGGCGCTTCGCCGAGTACGCCAGGCAGGCCCTCGCCCTGTGGACCGACTACCGCGAACACGGCCCGGACGCGGCGGGCCTCAGCGGCACCCTGAGGATCTTCTCCTCCGTGACGGCGGGCCAGGCGATCCTGCCCGACCTCCTCGCACCGTTCCGCCGGGCCCATCCGCAGGTCCGGCTGGAGCTGCAGACCGGCGACGCGGCCGGCGCGATCGGCCGCCTCGACGAGGGCGCGGTCGACGTCACCGTCGCCGCGCTGCCGGACCGCGTGCCCGAGCACCTGGCCAGCGCCCCGGTGGCCGACACGCCGCTGGTGTGCGTCGTGGCCCGCACCGCCCGCCCGCTGCGGACCGCCGCCCGCACCGGCGACTGGGCCGCGGTGCCCTTCGTCCTGCCCCGCGGCGGCCTCGCCCGCGACGCCGCCCGCCGCTGGTTCCGCCGCCGGCGGCTCGACCCGACGATCGCCGCCGAGGTGGACGGCCACGAGGCTTTGCTCACGCTCGTCGCGCTGGGCGTCGGCGCCGGCGTCGTCCCCCACCTGGTGCTGGACACCAGCGCCGTCAAGAACCGGCTCGCCGTCGTGCCCACCGACCCACCGATCGGCACCTTCACCATCGGCCTCTGCGCCCGCCGCACCGACCTGCGCCGCCCCATCCTGTCGGCGCTGTGGGCCTCGGTCGCCGCCACCAGACCTCACCAGCCGGCCTGACAGCTCGCCGGTGCTTCGTTGCGCCCCCGGAGTGGATCGCGTCCCGATGATCGAAGTCGCGCACCGGCCGTCCGGGCCGGTTCAAGCCGGGCACACCGGGAGGGTGGGGTCAGGAGGGCGGGTCGGCGGTGGCGGCGAGGGTGGCCAGGACGGTGGTGTAGACGGCGCGGCGATCCGGGCGGGCGCGGCCGGCGGCCTTCGTGACCGCGGGCACGGCGGCCTGGCCGAAGCGGGTCAGGCCGGCCTCGGCGGTCCGCCGTACGGTCGGGTCGGCGTGCAGCAGGAGCCCGACGACCGCGCCGATCGCCGGGGTCCAGGTGGCGCCGCTGACGGCCCGGATCGCGGCGCGGACGATGTCCGGCTGTGGGTCGGTGAGGAGGATTTCGCTGTGCCGCAGGTACACCGGGCGGTCCAGCACCTGCCGCGACACCCGGTGTGCGTGCAGGCGTACCTTCGACTCGGGGTGCCGCAACAGGTGTTCGAGCAGCTCGGCGACGTCGGTGTCACCGTCGCCGCTGGTCTCGGCGAGCGCCGCCAGGGCGACCCGGATCTGCCCGGCGTCACCGGCGCGGGCCCGGTCGAGCAGGTCCTTGCGGGTCGGCGGGCCGGCACCGGCGGGTCGCACCGGGTGCTCCAGCAGCGCGGCCGGCAGCCCTGGCTCGACCGGCGCGGGCACGAGCAAGGGGTCGAGCGGCTCACCGAGCACGCCGGCGCGGATGCGGTCCGGGAGCTGGCGCAGCACCGCGTCGGCGGCGGTCCGGACGTCCGGCGTGCCGTGCTCCCGGAGCCGTTGCAGGGCCGGGATGAGCGGCGCCAGCCCCGCCGGGTCGAGATGAGCGGCGAGCCGCACCGCCCGCACCAGCACCGCCTCGCCCGTGCCACCCCCACCCAGATCGATGCCGGCCGAGCCTGACGGGGCACGGTCGACGGCACGCAGCCCGGCCGCACCGAGGTACGCGGCGGCCAGATCGGACCTCGCCACGCCGGCATCGGGCAGGCCGTTCCCACCGAGATCAGCGGCGGCCCCGCCGGTGGCGGCAAGGTCAGCGGCGGGCGAGCCGACAGCGGCGAGGTCCGCGGCAGCGCCGGTGAGGTCGGCGGCGGCGAGGTCGGCGGGGACTGCGGCGGCGGGGTCGGTGAGGTCAGCGGCGGCGAGGTCGGCGGAGTCTGCGGCGGCGAGGTCGGTGAGGTCAGCGGCGGCGTGGCCGGCAGCGGCGAGGTCCGCGGCAGCGCCGGTGAGATCGGCGGCGGCGAGGTCGGTGAGGTCAGCGGCGGCGAGGTCGGCGCCGATGCGGTCAGCGGCGGTCGAGCCGGCAGCGGCGAGGCTGGCGGAGGCCTGGCCGGTGAGATCGGCGGCGAGGTCGGCGGAGTCTGCGGCGGCGAGGTCGGTGAGGTCAGCGGGGTCAGCGGCGGCGTGGTCGGCGAGGTCGGCGGCGGCGTGGCCGGCGCCGATGCGGTCAGCGGCGGTCGAGCTGGTCGCGGCGAGGTCCGCGGCAGGGCCGGCGAGATCGGCGGCGGCGAGGTCAGCGGCGTCAGCGGCGGCGAGGCTGGCGGAAGTCTGGCCGGTGAGGTCAGCGGCGGCGTGGTCGGCGCCGATGCGGTCAGCGGCGGTCGAGCTGGTCGCGGCGAGGCTGGCGGAAGTCTGGCCGGTGAGGTCGGCGGCGGTGAGGGTGCGAGCCAGGGCGGCGGTGGGTGGCACGTCGGCGTCACCGCGGAGGTGCGCCGTCAGCAGCCGGCGCTGGATGTCCGGCTCGGGCCAGGACCGCAGCGCCTCGACCGCCAGGCGGCGCTGGGTCGTGCCCGGGGCGGGGTGTTCGAGCTGGTCGAGGAGCCGGGCGCGATGGACGGCCGAGCGCGGCTGGTCGAGGTCGCCGTCGTGTGGTGTCCGCGGGGGCGGGACGGGACGATGCGCCTCCTCGTCGATGGTCCACGGTGGGGCGTCGATCGGCTGGAGGTCGGCCATGCGGTCCAGCAGCCGCGGCCGGTCAGCGGAGTTGGTCGCCGGCCACGCCTCCACCAGCGCCGCCAGCCGCTCCCGCGAGTTACGGGCGGCAAGCGGCCCACCGACCGGAGCGGGCGCTCGCGAACCAGCGGAAGCGGACACCCGCGAACCAACCGAAGCAGACAACGGCGAACCGGCCCGGGCGGACAACCACGAACCAACCGAAGCGGACGACTGCGGACCCGCTACGGCGGGCAGCCATGAACCAGCCGGAGCGGACGACTGCGGACCCGCTGCGGCGGGCAGCCGCGGACCCGCCGCGGCCGGGGCCGGGGGCTCGGGCACGGCGAACGCCTCGCGCAGGACCCGGACCTCGCCCAGCCAGGGGTCGGCGCCGAGCGCGGCGTCGGCGAGGGCCCGCTCGACGTCGGCGCGGGTGAGCACCGCGCCGCACAGCCGGAGCAGGGGCAGCGTGCTGCGGTGCCCGGCCGGGGTCGCCGGTGCCCGCCGCAGTTCGGTTGCCACGTCGAAGGCGGCCGTCGGGGTGAGGTGTGGGGCCAGGTCCTCGAGGACGGCCAGCAGCCCGTCGCGGTCGGCGGGCGGCAGTTCGCCGAGGCCGGCGACGAGGACCTGCCGCGACCGGGTGAACGCGGCCCGCTCCGCGTCGGTCCACGGTGCCGGGCAGCAGCCCAGGACGAGGCGCAGCACGGGCGGGCGGATCGCCGGGTCGGTCGCGGCGAGCCGGAGCCAGTCGGGCAGCAGCCGCCGCAGCGCGGGCAGCAGCGCCTCGGGCAGGTCTGCGGGGTCGTGTCCCGAAGCCACCCGGCGGGCGACGCGGTCGTGCCAGCCGTCGCGGGTGAGCGTGACGAGGTCGGGGTGCGGGGCGGTGGCCGGGGAGGCGGGCGGTGGGGTCACGCCGTGCGCCGCCATGCGGGTGGCGAGGTCGGCCATGGTGCCGGCGCTGAGGCGTACCCGACCGGAGGCGATGAGGCGCAGCAACCCGGGGCCTGCCGGTGAGCCCTGATCGGTGAGCGCCGCGACCGCTCGGGCCGGCAGGGCGCGGTCGAGGGCTTCCAGGAGCAGGTCGCGGGTCCGGCCCGGGTCGGCCTGCTCGGCCGCGGCGAGGACCGTCGCGGTGGTGGCGTCGGCGAGCAGGTCCCGCAGCGCGGACATCAGCGCGGTGCGCAGCCCGGGGTTGTCGTGCCGGCCGAGCCAGCCGAGCAGGTGCGGGACGGTGGCGGGAGTGCCGGCGGTGCGCAGCGCCTCGGCGGCCGCCTTCTTCACGTTCATGTTCGGGTGGTCGAGGCAGGCGGCGACGGCGTGGGCGGCCCACCGGGCGCCGACCTGGCCGAGCGCGGCAAGCGCCTGGCGGGCCGTCTGCACGTCGGCGGCGGCCGTCAGCACCGTCAGGGTCGCGGCCAGCGCCTCGGCGCCGCCACCGTCGTGGGCGAGCAGCCCGATGGTGTGCTTGCGCACGTGCGGGTCGCGGTGGCGCAGCAGGCGGTGGACGCGGGCGGGGGTCCCGTCGTACGGTGCCCGCCGCAGCACCTCCAGCAGCACGGCCAGTTCGGTCGGGGTGGCGTTCGGCCGGTCCAGCAGGTCCAGCGCGATGCTCGCGACGAGCGCGTCGCCGGCCTCCGCCGCGGACCCGGCGTCGAGCAGGCAGACCGGCCGGATCCGGCCGAGGCGGTGCAGGCGTCCGCCGAGGGCGCAGATCGCGTCGACGACCCGTTGCGGCACGACGGGCATGGGTTGGGTGGCGTCCGCGGGCCGGTCCGGGTCCGCGACCGCGTCGGCCAGGTCGGCGGGGAGGGTGTGCCGCTGCCCCGGCGGGTTGCCGCGGGTGTCCCAGGCGATCGCGAGCTCGGCGACGATGCGGCCGAGGACCTCGGTGAGCGCGGGCACGGTGCCGGTGTCGGCGGTGCGGGCGAGCTCGACGAGGGCGTCGACCGGCCGGTCCGGGGCGGTGCGGGCGCGCAGCACCGCCAGCTCGCGCTCGTCGGGCCGCCCGAGGTCCGCGGCGACGGCGTCGGGCAGCGTCGCCGGGTCGAGCCGGCGCAGCAGCGCGTGCCGGCGGGCCGGGTCGGCGGCGAGCCGCCAGCACAGTTCGAGTGCCTGGTGTCGCCATGGTCGCAGGTACGCCACCCCGTCGCCCTCCAGCGCACCGGCGAGCACGGCGACCGTCCTGGCCCCGCCGATCGCCTCCAGCGCGTGCAACGCGGCGGCGGGCGCCCTGGGCAGGGTGGCGAGGACGGCGTCCTCGGCGGGGGCGTGGCGCAGGTCCCGGAGCGCGGCGAGGAACGGCTCCAGGGCGGCGGCGGCCGGCAGCAGCCCTGCGACAGCCGCGCCGACGTCGAGGTCCGGCGGGCCCTGGCGGGCGAGCTCGACCAGCAGTGCCAGCCGCCGCGGCCAGGTCGGGTCGGCCGGCCGTGCGTCCAGCAGGGTGGCCTGGACGGGGTGGCGGGCCGGGTACAGCAGCATCGTCACCGTCGCGGCGGAAATCGTGTGGTCGGCGAGGGCGAGGCCGACGATGCCGGTGGCCGCGTCACCGCTGGGGAACAGCCCGCGGTGGTGCATGGCGGCGAGACAGACGACGGCGGGCTGGCCGAGCAGCAGCGGGTCGGCGGCGGCGAGCTCGACAACGGCGGGGATGTCGTCGCGGTCGAGGAGGTCGCCGAGCGCCGCGAGGGCGCGCCGCCGGGCGCGGGGTGGCCGGCCGGTGTCGGCGGCGGTGTCGAGCAGCGCGTCCCGCAGGCCGTGCCGGGCGGCGGCGTTCACCGCGGCGTCGATGACGGCCGCGCCCCGGTCGGCACCGGCAAGGAGGCCGCGCAGGCGGTGCGGGGTGGCCGGGTCGACGGCGGCCCACGGCTGCGCCAGCTCGGTCAGGGCGCCGGCGAGGACCGCCGGGTCGGTGCTGTCCAGGAGCCGGACCAGCAGGTGGCGGGCGGGCGCCGGGGCGAGGACCGCGGCGTGCAGCGCCTCCCGGCCCAGTCGCAACGCGGCGGCCCGCAGGACGGGGTCGTCGCGGCCGGCGAGTTCCTGGACGAGCCGGGCCGGGTCGGGCACGCCGGCACACCGCAGCCCGGCCACGGCCTGATACAGCGCCTCGCCGCGCGGCTCCGCGGCGAGCCGGCCGGGCAGGTGCAGCAGCTCGGCCCGCAGCCAGGCGACCCGCACCACCGCCGGGACGGTGGCGTCCCGCCAGCGCGGCCAGGCAGCGGCCGGCAGGTGCCGGCCGTGGCGCTGGAACAGGTCAGCGGTGGCGAGGGCGACCTCCGGTGTCCCGTCGACGCGGCCCGGATCGTCCGGGAGGAGCCGGGCCGGTTGCGCGGCCAGGAGCCGCGTGACCTCGTCGCCGGGGTCGGGTTCGCCCGCCAGGCGCTCGCCGAGCCAGCGCACCGCGAGGAGCCGCAGCCGCGGATCGGCGTGCCGGGCAAGTCGGGCCAGCAGGCCGGGCGGGCAGGCGGTGCCGTCGACGTTGGCGGCGAGCCAGTCCGCGTCGCCCCGCCCGATGGCGGCGGTCGTGGGTTCCGTCGGCTGGGTCACGCCCCCGATCCTAGGCAGCCACGCAAACGCATTCGGGCAGCCTGAGGGCGGCCGACCCGGCCAGGCGGCTGGACGGCCGACCCGGCCAAGCGGGCGGACGCCGACCCGCGACCCGGCCAAGCAAGCGGGTGAACGACCGACCCGGCCAAGCAGCGGACGGTCACCCAGCCAACGGGTGAACGGCCGACCCGCGACCCGGCCAAGCAGGCGGGTGAACGGCCGACCCGGCCAGGCGGGCCGGCAGTCAGGCGGGCCAGCGGTCAGCGGTCAGGCGGGCCGGCGGGCGACGCCCGTGAGGTTGCTGATCTGGTCGATCATGTCCGACCACAGCGGGTGTGGCAGGTCGTGGCCCATGCCCGGGTACACGACGAGGCGGGCGCCGGGCACGGCGGCGGCGGTGGCCCGGCCGCCGGACGGGCGGACGAGGGGATCCGCGTCGCCGTGCAGGACCAGGGTCGGCACGCGGACCCCGGCGAGGGCCGCCCGGCGGTCACCGGAGGCGCGGATCGCGGCGAGCTGGCGACGGCCGCCGGCGGGGTCGTGCCCCCGGTCGTACGCGCGGCGGCCCACGTCGCGCAGCCACTCCTCGTTGTGCGGGTAGCCGGGAGAGCCGATCACCCGGAACACCCGGACCATGCGTTCACCGGCCTCGTCCCGGTTGGTGGCGGGCCGTTCGCCGAGGGCGGCGAGGGCACCCGGGCGGGGCCGGCCGATCCGCGGCGACGGGGTCGACATGACCGAGGTGAGGGTCCGCACCCGGTCGGGGTGGCCGATCGCGAGGGCCTGGGCGATCATGCCGCCGAGCGAGGCGCCGACCACGTGCGCGCTGGGCCAGCCGACGGCGTCGAGGACCGCGGCGGCGTCGCCGGCCATGTCGGCGAGACGGTACGGCGCGACGGCCCGCGGCCGGGCGAAGAGCTGCAGGATGCTGGGGTTGCCGGCGTGCGAGAAGTGGGTGGACTGCCCGGCGTCGCGGTTGTCGAACCGCACGACGCTGAAGCCACGGTCGACGAGCATCGCGCAGAGCTCGTCGGGCCACGACACCAATTGCATGCCGAGGCCCATGATGAGCAGCAGCGGTTCGCCGTCGGCGGGGCCGAGCCGCTCGTAGGCGATGGTGACGTCGTCGTGCCGCGCGAGTCCGGTGACCATCGGGCCAGCATCCGCCATGAGACACGATCTCCGGAAGTGCCCACGGCACGACGGCAGGCACCAGGGAAGCACGACGGCAGTTGCCCCCGGCCGCCCCGAACCGGGCAGCCGGAGGCACGAGCGTCAGCCGACCTCGGCCGCGGAACGGTCGAACACATGGCCGGCGAGCCGGCCGGGCACCGCGGCGACGCCGGGCCCACCGGCGGTGAGCCAGGACGTCACTGCATCCAGCGCGTCGTCGTCGAGGACGTCGCCCAGGTAGACGGGTCTGGCCCCGCGGCGGCGGGCGGACGGGCACGGCTGCACCACCACGACGTTGGAGCGTTCGCAGACCGAGAGGCACTCGCTGACCCGCACCCGGTGCCTGCCGGCACCGGCCCGCAGCGCGGCGAGCTGCCCGTCGTGGTCGACGTCGGGGTGCTTGTCGAGGCTGCCGCAGCAGCAGTCACGGCACACCGTGAGCGTGCAGATGTCGTCCCTCGACGGCGGGGCCATGAGGTCAGCGGCTCGGCGTCAGGACGGCCGCGTCGCGCCCGGGGCGCTGATCGGGGGCGCCGGGGACGGGAGCGGCCGGGTCGGTGCCGAGTTCGACGATGCGGTTGGCCTTGTCGACGTGCACGACGCGGGAGCGGTGCCGCGCGATCTCGGTGTCGTCGACGAGTTCGAACGACATGATGATCACGAGGTCGCCGGGTGAGACGAGCCGGGCGGCGGCGCCGTTGATGCCGATGACGCCGCTGTCGCGGGCGCCCTCGATCACGTACGTGGTCAGGCGCGCGCCGGTGTCGATGTCGACGACCTGCACCTGTTCCCCCTCGACCAGGCCGGCCGCCTCCAGCAGCACGATGTCGATGGTGATCGATCCGACGTAGTGCAGATCCGCCTGGGTCACCGTCGCGCGATGGATCTTGCCGCCGAGCAGGGTGCGCTGCATTGAGTCGTCCTCTCCAAAGGGGTGGACACGAGAAGCCCAACCGAAGTTAGGCAATGCTAACCTACATTCCTGCTTCGTCGCGCCGCCCTCCGACGCGTCGGCTGCGAACCCGAACCCCTCCAAGGAGCCTTGATGATCCGCGCCCCCCGATCCAGGAACTGGCTGCGCCATACGGCGCTCGCCGCCGCGGCCCTCCTCGCCGCGGCCTCCCTCACCGCGTGTGGCGGCGACGAGAAGGAGACCGCCGCCCCGGCGAGCGCGTCCGCCGCACCCGCCGCCTTCCCCGTGACGATCGAGCACAAGTTCGGATCGACGAAGATCGAGTCCGAGCCGAAGCGCGTCCTCACCGTCGGCTGGAACGACCAGGACTTCGCGATCGCGCTCGGCGTCACGCCGGTCAGCACCCGTGAGTGGTTCACCGAGTACCCGAACTACCCGTGGGTCAAGTCGGCGCTGGGCGGCAAGGCGCTGCCGACGTTCTCCGCCGAGATCAACTTCGAGGCGATCCTCAAGGAGAAGCCGGACCTGATCCTGGCCATCTACGAGACGATCAACCAGGAGACGTACGACCGGCTCAGCCAGATCGCGCCGACCGTCGTGCAGTCAAAGGACTACGCCGACGAGCAGACCCCGTGGGACGTGCAGACCCTCACCACCGGCAAGGCCCTGGGCAGGTCGGCCGAGGCGAAGGCGCTCGTCGACAAGGTCAACGCGAAGCTCGCCGAGGTCAAGAAGGCGCACCCGGAGTTCGCCGGCAAGGTGCTCGTCGAGGACTTCGGCCCGGAGAACGGCACGCACTGGCTGATCGCCGCCAAGGACCCGCGCCGCGCCCTGTTCGACGCCCTCGGCTTCGCCGCCCAGACGGACAAGGACGAGATCAGCGAGGAGCGGCTCGACCTGGTCGACAAGGACATCCTCTTCGTCAACGGCGCGACCAAGGCGACGATGACCGCCTCGCCGGTCTTCGCCAAGCTGAAGGTCGTCACCACCGACCGCACTCTCTACACCACGTTCGAGACGCCGCTGTCGGGCGCGCTGTCCTACAGCGGCCCCAACGCGCTGCTCTTCGCGCTGGACATCCTGGTGCCGGCCCTCGCAGCCGCCGCCGACAACGACCCGGCCACCAAGGTCCCGGACCTGGCCGCCGCGTAACGACGAACACCGACGACGAAGGGGGGCGGCGCCGACCGGCGCCGCCCCCTTCCGCGCGCTCAGACCCCGAGGAGCTCCCGCGCGACGATCGGGCCGAGCTGCCCCAGCACGTGCGGGTCGAGCAGCTCCGAGTGCCCGCAGGCGATCCCGACCGCCTGGAACCGGCCGTCCACAAGGGAGCGCCAGCCGTCCGACGCGGTGCCGGTGAACCCGGCCTCCGGGACGGTGGCGTCGACGAACAGCACGTCCGCGGCGAGGACGCCGGGCCGCGCGCCGGCCATCATCCGGTCGCTGTCGAGGTAGTTCTCCACGACCCGGGCGATCTGCGCGTCGGAGAGCGCGGCCACGCCGCCGCCGGCGGCCCGCACGAACGTCACCGCGTCCGCCACGGTCGGCACCGCGCCCGCCGACACGTCGAAGCCGAACTCCTGCAGCAGCGCCGCGATCGCCGCCGGCCCATCCCAGTCACCCGACACCGCCGCCGGAAGGGACCGGTGCGAGTCGAGCATGCCGACGAACGTCACGTCCCGGCCGGCCGCCACCAGCCGCGCCGCCACCGAATGCGCCACCGCACCCCCGAAGGACCACCCGAGCAACCGCACCGGCCCGTCCGGGGCGACCTCCGTCACCAGCCCGGCGTACTCGTCCGCGAGGTCGTCCAGGGTCACCGGCAGGTCCGTGGTGCGGCTCAGCCGCGGCGACTGGAGCCCGATCAGCGGCACCCCCGCCGGCAGCCGCCGCTTGAGCCCGGCGAACTGCCACACCAGGCCGCTGGCCGGCGGCAGGCAGAACAGCGGCGGCAGGTCGGCCCCGGGATGCAGGGTGACGACCGGTGCCAGGGCGTCGCCGGCCGGCCCGTCACCGGCGAGCCGGCGGGCCACCCCTTCCACGGTCGGCGCCGTGAACAGGTCCGCGACCGCCAGCTCGACTCCGAACTCGCGGCGGATCGCGGCGGCGAGCCGGACCAGCAGCAGCGAGTGCGCGCCCAGGGCGAAGAAGTCGTCGCCGACCCCGGCCCCGGCCACCCCCAGGACCTCCGCGGCGAGCTCGCAGAGCCGCTCCTCGGTCCGGCTACGCGGCCGGTCCACGGCCGTCCCCGCGGCGAACGCGGGGTCGGGCAGCGCGGCCCGGTCGACCTTGCCGTTCGGGGTCTGCGGCACCGCATCGAGCACCACGAACGCCGCCGGCACCAGGTACGCGGGCAGCCGGTCGGCGAGGTAGCGCCCGAGGTCCGGCGAACCGGACGTGGTCACGTAGCCGATGAGCCGGTCGTCGCGGGCGATGACCACGGCCCGGGACACCTCCGGGTGCCCGGCGAGGACGGCCTCGATCTCGCCGAGCTCGATGCGGTGCCCGCGGACCTTCACCTGGAAGTCGGTGCGGCCGAGAAACTCCAGCGACCCGTCCACCCACCGCACCAGATCGCCGGTGCGGTAGAGCCGGTCACCGTCCGGCCCGGCGACGAACCGGCCCGCGGTGAGCGCGGCGCGGCCGAGATAGCCGCGGGCGACCTGGGCACCGCCGAGGTACAGCTCACCGGCCACCCCCGGCGGCACCGGCCGCAGTGCGGCGTCCAGGACGACCGCCGACGTGCCGGGCAGCGGGCCGCCGATGGTGGGCCGGGACGCGCCGACCGGCGCCGCGGTCGCCCAGACGGTGACCTCGGTGGGGCCGTAGAGGTTCGTCACGGACCGGGCCCGCCCGGACAACGCGGCGGCGAGCGACGGCGGCAGCGCCTCCCCGCCGACGAGGGCCCGCACGCCGCTGAGGTCCACATCGGACGCCTCCAGCAGCGCCGCCCACAGCGACGGGGTGGCCTGCATGACCGTCGCGGTGCCGACCAGATCAGCCAGCAGCGCCGGGTCGCGGACCTGCGCGCCGGAGGCGAGCACGACGCAGCCGCCGGTGCGTAGCGGCTGCAGCAGCTCCAGCACCGAGATGTCGAACGACAGGGTGGTGACGGCGAGGAGCCGGTCCGCGGCGGTCACCGGCACGACCTCGCCGACGGCGGCGAGGAACGCCTCCAGGTCCCGGTGCGTGACCACGACGCCCTTCGGCCGCCCGGTCGAGCCGGACGTGTAGATGACGTAGGCCGCGCTCTGCGGATCCGGCACAGCGCCGCCGGAGAAGCCGGTGCCGGACAGGTCCGTCGAGGAGTCCAGGACCACGACGGGGCGGGCGTCCTGGACCATGTACGCGAGCCGGTCCGCCGGGAACGCCGGGTCCAGCGGCAGGTACGCCGCGCCCGTCTTGTGCACCGCGAGGACCGCGACGACCAGCTCGGCGGTGCGCGGCAGCGCGATGCCGACCAGCTGCTCCGGGCCCGCTCCCTTCGCGATCAGCGCGGCGGCGAGCCGGTCGGAGGCGGCGTCGAGCTCCGCGTAGCTCCAGGTCCGTCCATCGTGGACGAGCGCGTCGGCGTGCGGCGCCCGGGCGGCGTGGCCGCGAAACGCCGTGACCCACGAACCGGTCGGCGGCAGCGGGCCACCGGTCGACCACCGCGCCAGGTCCGCCTCGTCGTCCGCGGCCAGCAGCGCCGCGTCCCGGACCGCCGCGCCGGGGTGCCCGGCCAGGTCCGTGAGGAGCCGGACGAGCCGCTCGACCAGGCGGTGAACGGTCCCGGCGGTGAAGCGGGCGGTGTCGTACTCGAGCGTCACGTCGACGGTGGCCCCGGCGTCGACGAAGGTCACGTTGAGGTCGACCTTCGGGTCGGCGGCGAAGCCGGGTTCGGGTCCGAGCGGCAGGCCGAGGACCGTGCCGTCCCCGGCGGGCCGGTGGTGGTAGCCGATCATCACCTGGAACAGCGGGTTGCGGCCCGGCGCGCGAGCAGGGTTGACCGCCTCGACGACCTGCTGGAACGGCAGCTCGGCATGCTCGAACGCGGCGAGATCGGCGGCGCGGACCCGGCGCAGCAGGTCCGTGAAGGTCGGCGCGCCGGACAGGTCGGTGCGCAGCACGACGGTGTTGACGAAGAAGCCGACGAGGTCGGCGAGCGCCGGGTCGCCGCGCCCGGAGGTGGGCGTGCCGATCGGGACGTCCTCCCCCGCGCCGTGCCGGGACAGCAGGACAGCGAGACCGGCGTGCAGGGCCATGAACAGGCTCGCGGACTGCTCCCCGGCGAGGGTCCGGAGCCAGGTGACGAGCTCGGCGGGCAGCGTCGCGCCGACCTGTCCGGCCGGTCCTGGTGCGGTCCGCGGCAGCGCGCCGGGCAGCTGGATCTCCTCCGGCAGCCCGCGCAGCTGCTCCTGCCAGAACCGCCGGGACGTGGCGTGCCCGCTCGCCGGGTCCGCCGGGTCGCCGAGCAGGTCGGCCTGCCAGGCGGCATAGTCGGCGTACTGCACCGGCAGCGGCGCCCACGACGGTGCCCGGCCGGCGAGGCGGGCCGTGTACGCGTCCGTGAGGTCCCGCAGCAACGGCAGGTCGGACCACTCGTCCATGGCGATGTGGTGCAGGACCAGGGCGAGCAGGGTGCCGCCGTCCGGCTCGGCGACGACCGCGGCCCGGATCGGCGCCTCGGCCGCGAGGTCGAACGGCCGCGACAGGGCGGCGTCCAGCTGGTCGTACACCGGGACCTGCACGGACGGCAGCACCCGCTGACCATCCAGGGTGACCAGGGTGCGGAGCACCTCGTGGCGGGCGGTCACGTCGGCCAGGGCGGCGCGCAGTGCGGCGCCGTCGACACTGCCGCGCAGCCGCATCACGAGCGGGTAGTTGTACGCCGTGGAGGCGGGGTCGAGGTGCTGCAGCAGCAGGAGCCGCTCCTGCGCCGGCGACAGCGGGATGCGTTCGGGGCGCGGGCGGGCCGTCAACGCGGGCCGGCCGACAGAAGCGCCGCCGGACAGGCGCAACGCGAGCCGCTCCGGGGTCGGTGCGTCGAACAGGGCCCGTAGCGGCAGGTCGGCGCCCAGTTCGGTGCGCAGCCGGCCGAGGAGCCGCATCGCGATGAGCGAGTGCCCGCCGCGGTCGAAGAAGTCGTCCTCGACGCCGTAGCCGGGCACGCCGAGGACCTCGCCGAAGACGGTGCACAGCCGCCGTTCGGTGTCGGTGGCGGCGGCCCGCCCGCCGGCGGCGACGGACTGCGGCTCCGGCAGCGCCGCCACGTCGAGCTTGCCGTTGACGGTCAGCGGCAGGGCGGGCACGACGGCGTATGCCGTGGGCACCATGTACGCCGGCATCGTCGCCTTCAGCGCGTTCCGCAGCGCCGCGACGTCCAGGGCGGCGTCCGCGACGAGGTACGTGACGAGCCGCTTGCCGCCGGTGCCGTCGGCCACGGCGAGGACCGCGCACTGCCGGACGCCTGGCTGCGCCGCGATCGCGGCCTGGACCTCGCCGAGCTCGATGCGGTAGCCGCGGATCTTCACCTGGTCGTCGGTGCGGCCCAGGAAGTCCAGCAGGCCGTCGGCGCGGACCCGGACCAGGTCGCCGGTGCGGTACATACGGCCGCCGGGGACCGCGGGGTCCGCGACGAACCGGTCGGCGGTGAGCGCGGGCCGGTTGAGGTAGCCGCGGGCCAGCCCGGCGCCGGTGATGTACAGCTCACCGGGGACCCCGGGCGGGACGGGCCGCAGCCAGTCGTCCAGGACGTAGCCGCTGGTGTTCCAGATCGGCGTGCCCACAGTGGACGTCGCGCTGTCGGTGGTGCCGCCGCCGAGGGTGTTGATGGTGTATTCGGTGGGGCCGTACAGGTTGTAGCCGAGCACCCCGTCGGCGTCCCGGAGCGTGGCCCACAGGCCCTCGGGCACGTGCTCGCCGCCGAGCAGGACCAGGGCCGGCCGGTGGGCGCCGGTGAGCAGGCCGGCGTCGAGCAGGTGCTGGGCGTAGGTGGGGGTGACGTTGACGACGTCGACGCCGTGCCGGGCGCAGTAGGCGGCCAGCGCGACCGCGTCGCGCCGCAAGTGCTCGTCGCACACGTGCACGTGGTGACCCTCGACCAGCCACAGCAGTTCCTCCCACGACATGTCGAAGGAGAACGACACGGTGTGGGCGATGGTGAGGGTCCGGCCGCCCTGCGCGGCGATCGTCGGCGCGAAGATGGCCTCGCGGTGGTTCTGCTGCATGTTCGTGAGGCCGCGGTACGGGGTGACGACGCCCTTCGGCCTGCCGGTGGACCCTGACGTGTAGATGACGTAGGCGGGATGGTCCATGCGGCCCGGGGTGCCGGGCGCGAACGCGCCGAGCTCCGTGCCGGTGAGCGGGGCGCCGGACACCGCGGACAGGTCCAGGGTGTCCAGGCGGACGCCGTCGAGCCGGCCGGCGGTGAGCACCAGCAACGGGCGGGCGTCCTCGATCATCACCAGGAGCCGGTCGTCGGGGTGGTCGAGTTCGAGCGGCAGGTACGCCGATCCGGTGCGCAGCACGGCGAACAGCGCCACGACCATGTCGATCGAGCGGGGCAGCGCGAGTGCCACGATGCGCTCCGGGCCGGCCCCGAGGCTCAGCAGGTGCCGGGCCAGGCGGTTGACCCGCGCGTCGAGGTCGGCGTAGGTGACGGTGGTCGCGCCGAAGGTGAGCGCCGGCGCGTCCGGGGTCCGCGCCGCCTGCGCCGCCATCAGCTCGGCGATGGTGTCCGGGAGGATCTCCCCCCGCACGCCCTCCAGCACCGCGGGAGAGGCGACCGGCAGCGCGGCGACCGGCGTCGCGGCGTCCTCGGCCAGGGCCAGCAGCACCCGCTCCAGACGGCCCAGCAGCGCCTCGGCGTCCTCCGCCGGGACGACGTCGGCGCGGTACTCCAGGCGGATCCGCAGCCGCCGGCCGGGCGTGGCGACCCAGGTCAGCGGGTAGTGGGTGGCGTCGACCGCGGTCACGCCGACGATCCCGTGCTCGGTCTCCAGGTCGGTGAACGTGTCGTCGTCGAGGAAGTTCTGCAGCACATAGAGGTTGTCGAACAGTGTGGTGCGGCCGGCGGCGCGCTGGATCTCGCCGAGGCCGAGGTACTCGTGCGGCATCAGGTCGATCCGGTCGGCCTGGACGCGGCGCAGCACGTCGGCGACCGGCTCGCCGGGTGTGAGGGTGACCCGGGCCGGGACGGTGTTGAGGAAGACCCCGACGACCTCGTCGATGCCGGGCAGCTCGGTGGGGCGGCCGGCGACGGTGATGCCGAACACCGCCTCCTTGCGCCCGGCGGCGTGCGCGAGGACCACCCCGAGCGCGGTGCTGAGCACCGCGTTGAGGGTGACGCCCCGGGCCCGGGCCAGGGCGGTGAGCCGGGCCGTCTGCGCCTCGGTGAGCTGCCGGGCGATGCTGGTCGCGAGCACCGGCCGGGTGCCCGCAGCCGCCGGGTAGAGGATCGTGGGTTCGTCCAGGCCCCGCAGCGACTCCGCCCAGGCCCGCGCCGACGCGCCGGCGTCCTGGGCGGCGACCCAGCCGAGGTAGTCGGTGAACCGGGCCGCCGGCGGCGCCGGGGTCTGCCCGGCGTAGTGGGCGAACAGGTCCCGCAGGACGAGTTCGCGGGACCAGCCGTCCCACAGCAGCAGGTGGTAGGTGAACAGCAGCCGGTCGGTGCCGTCCGGCCGGCGCACCACGGTGAGCCGGGCCAGCGGCGGCGTGGCCAGGTCGAAGGGCCGGGTGCGGTCCTCGGCCATGATCGTGTCCAGGTCGCCCTCGACCACCGCGACCCGCCCCTCCACGGCGGCGGCGAGCACCGCGACGGGCCGCGGCCCGTCGCCGGCGGTGAACCCGAGGCGGATCGCCGGGTGCCGCTCCAGGACCTTCGACCAGGCGGCGGCGAGCCGCTCGGGGTCGAGGCGCCCGGCGAAGTCGAACGCGTTCTGGGCGACGTACACGTCCGCGGCACCGGCGAGGCCGGCCTGGACGTACAGGCCCTCCTGCAGCGGCGACAGCGGCCACACCTCGTCGGTGGGCGCGCACAGCTCGCGCAACGCGTCCGCCCAGTGCGCGGCGAGACCGGGGATGTCGAGGCCCTCGTCGGCGTAGGTGAGCACGGCCCGCAGTTCGGGTCCGTCCGGGGTGGTGTGGCAGGCGGCGTTGATCTCCAGGAGGTACGGCGTGCCGAGGTCCGGGTCGGGTGCGGTGCGCAGCGCGTCCGCCTCCGGCGCGGTGTCCCAGTCCTGCGACGCCGCCGCGAACCGGCCCAGGTAGTTGAACAGCACCTGCGGCGTGCCGAGCCGGGCGAGCGCGGGTGCGGTGCGGGCGTTGGCGTAGCGCAGCAGCCCGAAGCCGAGCCCGTTGTCCGGTGCGGCGGTGACGAGCTTGTGCACGTCGGCGAGGGCCCGCGGCCCGTCCGGCACCGCCGGCAGCCGCACGGGGGCGATCGCGGTGAACCAGCCGACGGTCCGGGACAGGTCCGTGCCGTCGAACTCCTCCCGGCCGTGCCGTTCCAGGTCCAGGGTCAGCGGTGCGCCCGGGTCGGCGTCGCGGCCGGCCCGCCAGCGGCCCACCGCGATCCGCAGCGCGGCGACGAGCGTCGAGGTGACGTCGGCCCCCGCGGCGGCCGGGACGGAGCTGAGCAGCGGCCCGGTCACCTCCGGCGGCAGGCGCAGCTCGTGCTCGCGGGTCTGGCCGACGGTCAGCCCGATGGTGTGCCTCGTCGGGTCGAGCTCACCGCCGGGGGCGAGGGTGGCGGCCCAGTGCTCGAACTCGCCGAGCCACGCCGCCTGGCCGGCCTGCTCGTGCAGGAGCCGGGCGTAGGCGCGCAGCGACGTGCCGCCGTGCGCCTCGGTGGAGCCGTCGCGGAGGTCGTCGGTGAGGATCCGCCAGGACACGCCGTCGACGACGAGATGGTGCGCGACCAGCAACAGCCGGCCCCGCTCCGCCGGGCCCCGGTCGAACCAGACGGCCTGCAGGACGGCGCCGGCGTCGGGGTCGAGCCGGTCCGCCGCGGCGTCGGACTCGACGCCGATCAGCTCACGCAAGGCGGCGTCGCCGAGCCCGGCCGCGGCGACCCGCCGCACGTCCACGGTGGACGCGTCCGAGGAAGGCCGGGCCTCGAGGGACCACAGCATCGGCGACGGGCGGTGCAGCCGGAGGCGCAGGGCGTCGTGGCGGCGCACCAGCCCCTCGACCAGGCCGGTGATCCGCTCGTGGGTGCTGCCGGCCGGGGTGAGCAGCAGCTCCGCCTGGTTGTGGCGGTGGATCCGCCCGCCCAGCTCGGCCAGGCGCTGCACGACCGGCAGCAGCGGCACCTCGCCGACCCCGTCGGACGGCTGCTCCTGCTGCGGTTGTGGTTGCGGCGCGGCCAGGGCGGCGAGGGCGGCCGCGGTGCGGTGCACGAACACGTCGCGCGGGGTCAGCGACAGCCCGGCCCGGCGGGCCCGGTTGGCCAGCTGGATCGCGATGATGCTGTCCCCGCCGACGGCGAAGAAGTCCTCGTCGGCGCCGACCTCGGAGACCCCGACGACCTCGGCGATCAGCGTGCGCAGCAGCCGCTGCGACTCGGACTCACCGGCCGCGGCCTGCACCGGCGCGGCCCGTTCGCCGGTGGGCGCCGGCAGCGCGGCCCGGTCCAGCTTGCCGTTGACGGTCAGCGGGAGCGCGGGCAGCGGCAGGTACGCGGCCGGGACCATGTAGGACGGCAGCCGCCGCTCCAGGTGCGCCCGGACCGCCTCGACATCCACTGTGGACCGGCCGACCAGGTAGGCGACGAGCCGGCCGTCGTGCAGGTTGACGGCGGCGTTGGTGACGCCCTCGACATCGAGCAGCGCGGCCTCGATCTCGCCGAGCTCGACGCGATGGCCGCGGACCTTCACCTGCTGGTCGGAGCGGCCGGCATAGATTAGGTCGCCGCCGGCGGTCCAGGTGGCGAGGTCGCCGCTGCGATACAGCCGTCCGGGCACGAACGGGTTGGCCACGAACCGGGCCGCGGTCAGGCCGGGCCGGTCGAGGTAGCCGCGGGCGAGCTGGTCGCCGGCGACGTACAGCTCGCCGGTGACGCCGGCCGGGACCGGCTGCAGCCGCTGGTCGAGCACGTAGGCGCGCAGGCTCGGCAGCGCGGTGCCGATGACGCTGTTGGCGGTCGCGTCGTGCCGGCTGAGCGCCCGGAACGTCACGTGCACGGTCGTCTCGGTGATGCCGTACATGTTGACCAGCAACGGTGCGTCGTCGGCGTGCGTGGCGTACCAGGGCCGCAGCCGGCCCGGGTCGAGGGCCTCGCCGCCGAAGACGACGTAGCGCAGGGCGAGCCCGGCCGTGTCCTCGGCGGTGAGCGGGTAGAACGCGGACGGGGTCTGGTTGAGGACGGTGACGCGTTCGGCGCGCAGCAGCTCGACGAAGCGGCCCGGGTCGCGGGCGACGTCGTTGCCCACGACGACCAGGCGGCCGCCGTAGAGCAGCGCGCCCCACAGCTCCCAGACGGAGAAGTCGAACGCGTAGGAGTGGAACATCGTCCACACGTCGTCCGGGCCGAACGTGAACAGCCGGTCGGCGGCGGCGAACAGGGTCAGCACGTTGCGGTGGGTGACCGCGACGCCCTTCGGCTGCCCGGTCGAGCCGGACGTGTAGATGATGTACGCGGTGTTGTCCGGGCGCAGCCCGGTGCCGGACAGCGGTCCGTGGTCGTGCTCGGGCAGTGGGCCGTCGAGCAGGATCGCCGGGATGCCGGCGTCGAGCGCGGCCGCGGTCGCGGCGTCGGTGAGCAGGCACACGGGTGCCGCGTCGGCAAGGATGTAGGCGCTGCGGCTGACCGGCGCGCCGGTGTCGACGGGCACGTAGCAGCCGCCGGACCGGATGACGGCGAGCAGCGCCACGACCAGGTCGACGCCGCGGGGCAGCGCGACCGCGACCCGCGACTCGGGCCGCACGCCGCGGGCGATCAGCTCGCGGGCGAGGCGGTTGGCGCGGGCGTCGAGCTCGGCGTAGGTGAGCCGGTCCTCCCCGTGGCTGACCGCCACCGCCGACGGGTCCACCTCGCCGCGGCGCTCCGCGAGCGTGCCGTCCACTGTGGGCACGTCGGCGGGGACGGGCGCACCGACCGGCGCGTCGAGGCCGGTCGCGAAGCCGCGCAGGATCGTCTCCACGGCATCGAGCAGCTCGGCCGCCCGGGCCGCGCCGACCAGGGCCACGTCGTACTTGACCTCCAGGGTCAGCTCGTCGCCGGGGAACGCGACCAGCGCGACCGGGTAGTGCGGCGAGTCGGTGCCCGTGAAGCCGTCCACGGTCAGCGGCGAGGCAGGAGTGGACCGCACGGCGGGGAAGTTCTCCACGACCACCATCGAGTCGAACAACTCGCGGACCCCGGCGAGGCGGGCCAGTTCGGCCAGGCCGATGTGCTGCGCGTCGAGGACCTCGCTCTGCTGCTCCTGCAGGCGGGTGAGGACCGCGCCGAGCGGCTCGTCGGGCCGCCACGCCATCGGCAGCGGCAGCGTGTTGATGAGCAGGCCGACGACCGTCTCGACGCCGGGCAGGTCGCCGCCGCGGCCGGAGACGGTCGAGCCGAACACCACCCGGTCACGGCCGAGGAGCCGGCCGAGCAGCAGGCCCCAGGCGGCGTGCACGGCGGTGCTGAGGGTGACCCCGTGCGCGCGGACCGCCGCGGTCAGCGCCGCCGTGTCCTGCGTGGACAGTGCCCGGTGGACGCTGTCGTGCGCGGCGACGGGGCTGCCGGACGGGTACAGCAGCGCCGGCACCACCCCGTCCAGGGCGCGGGACCAGACGGCGCGGGCCGCGTCCCGGTCGCGGGCCGTGACGGCCTCGACGTGGTCGCGGAACGTGGTCGCGGGCGCGGGCAGGTCCGTGCCGAGCTCGTACGCGGCGATGATGTCGCTGAACACGAGCGGGTAGGACCAGCCGTCGGCGAGGACGTGGTGCATCGTCTCGACCAGCCGGTGGTCGGTGGCGCCGAGCGAGACGAGGGCGTAGCGCAGCGCGGGCGGCCGGGCCAGGTCGAACGGCTCGGCGATTTCCTCGGCGCACACGGCGTCCAGATCCGGGGCGTCGGCGACGTGCCGCCACGGCACCGGGACCGACGGCGCGATCGCCTGCACGATCCGGCCGTCGCGCAGCTCCCGGAAGCCGGCACGCAGGGCGGCGTGCCGCCGCACGGCCGCCTCGACCGCGGCCCGCAGCCGCACCGGGTCGACCGGGCCGGACAGCCGCGCGACCTGCTGCACCCGGTACGTGTCGGCGCCCGGGTCCGACATGGCCTGGTGGACGTACATGCCCTCCTGCAACGGCAGCAGCGGCAGGATGTCCTCGGCGCCGGCGAGGTCGTCGACGTCGTCCTGGGCGAGGCGGACCAGCGGGAAGTCCGACGGGGTGTGCCCGGCGAGGTCCGCGCAGCGGCCGAGGGCGGCGAGCGCGGCGAGCCAGCGCCGCGCCAGCCCGGTCACGTCGGCCTCGGCGAACAGCCCGGTGGGGAACGACAGCGCCGCGGTGAACGTGACGCCGTCCGGCCCGTCGGCGGCGTACGCGTTGACCTCGAGCGTCATCGCCGGGTTCGCCGGGTCGACGCCCTCCTCCAGGGGTCCGGTCGGGGCCCAGTCGGCGGCCGAGCCGGTCGGGAACCGGCCGAGGTAGTTGAACAGGATCTGCGGCACCGGACCGGTCAGCTCCTGCCGGAGGTGACGCAGGACGCCGTAGCCGAGGCCCTTGGCGGGCACCGCCCGCAGCTGTTCCTTGACCGCGCGGGCCGCGCCGGCCAGGGCTGGCCCGGCGGCGAGGACGTCGTCCCAGGCGACCGGGCCGGGGTCGAGGCGGACCGGGTAGATGGCGGTGAACCAGCCGACGGTGCGGGACAGGTCCAGGTCGGTGCCGTAGACGTCGCCCTCGCGGCCGTGGCCCTCGAGGCTGACCACGACCGCCGGGTCGGCCGCGGGCCGCCAGGCGCGCACGGCCAGGGCGAACGCGGTCAGCAGGACGTCGTTGACGGTGCCGTGCAGGGCGGCCGGCGCCTGGGTCAGCACGGCGCCGCTGTCGGCGGCCGGCAGCGTGACGGTGACGGTCCGCACGGTGGCGGCGGTGTCGACGGCCGGGTCCGCCGCGCGCGAGCCGAGCAGCGGGTCCGGGGTGGCCAGGACGTCCCGCCAGTGGCCGAGCTCCGCGGTGAACCGCTCCGAGTGCGCGGTGGTGAGCCGAGACCAGCCGCGGAAGGAGGTCGGCACCGGCTCCAAGGTGGCGGGATCCCGCCAGGCGCGGGCCAGGTCGGCGCCGATGATCCGCCAGGAGACGCCGTCGATGACCAGGTGGTGCACGACGAGCAGCAGCTCCCGGGTGCCGGCCGACCAGACGGCCTGCAGCATGACGCCGCGGTGCGGGTCGAGCCGGGCCGCCGCGGCGGCGACGTCGAGCGGGCCCTCGGTGACGGGCACCGGCGTCCCCGGCGGCGGGACGGTGATCGTCCAGTCCCGGTCGACGACGGCCCGCAGCAGGTGATGGGTGTCGACCAGGGCCCGCAGGACCGCGTCGAGCGCCGGCCGGGTCAGCCCGGCCGGGGTGCGCAACGTCATCGCCTGGTAGAACCGCGACAGCGGGGTCGCCGCCGCTCGGGTCTCGGCGAGCATCGGGGTCAGCGTGACCGGCCCGGTGCCGTCGTCGACGGGGCCGCCGGTGCCGCCCATGGCCGCCGGGGCAGCCGGCAGGGCGGCGACGACCGCCTGGACGCTGCGCCGGCGGAAGATGTCGCGGGGCGTGACGGGCAGCCCCTCGCGGCGGGCCCGGCCGGCGACCGCGATCGAGGCGATGCTGTCGCCGCCGGCGACGAAGAAGTCCTCGTCGATGCCGATCGCGCTCAGCCCGAGGACGTCGGCGTAGATCGCACACAGCACGCGTTCACGCTCGTTGCGCGGGCCCTGCAGCGCGCCGCCGGCCCCGCCCGGGGCGGACGGCTCCGGCAGGGCGGCGACGTCGAGCTTGCCGTTGACGGTCAGCGGCAGCGACGCCACGACGCCGTACAGGGACGGCACCATGTAGGACGGCAGCCGCTCGGCGAGTGCCGCGCGGACCGTGCCGGCCAGGTCGGTCCCGTCGCCGGCCGGCACCAGGTAGGCCACCAGTTTCTTCAGCCCCGGCACGACCGCGTCGGCGCGGGCGACCACGGCGGCCTGCCGGACCTGCGGCAGCGCGGCGACGGCGGCCTCGACCTCGCCGAGCTCGACCCGGTAGCCGCGGATCTTCACCTGGTCGTCGCTGCGGCCGAGGAAGTCCAGGTTCCCGTCGGCGCGCTCCCGGACCAGGTCGCCGGTGCGGTACATGCGACCGCCGGCCGTGAACGGGTCCGCCACGAACCGCGCCGCGCTGAGCCCGGAGGCGTGCAGGTAGCCGCGGGCCAGACCGGCCCCGGCGATGTAGAGCTCGCCGACCGTGCCCGGCAGCACGGGCCGCAGGAACTGATCCAGCACGTAGCCGCGGGTGTTCCAGATCGGCCGGCCGACGGTGGGCGTCGCGCTGTCGTCGGTGCCCGCGCCGAGGGTGTTGATGGTGTACTCGGTGGGCCCGTACAGGTTGTAACCGGTCGACCGATCCGAGGTGCGCAGCCGCGACCAGACCGCGTCGGAGACGGCCTCACCGCCCAGCAGCACCAGGCACGGCGGGTGCCCGGCCGGGTCCAGCAGCCCCTCGTCGAAGAGGTGATGCGCGTAGGTCGGGGTCACGTTGATCACGTCGACCCGTTGCGCCCGGCAGTAGGCGACGAGCGCGACCGCGTCGCGGCGCAGCTCCTCGTCGCACACGTGCACCTCGTGGCCCTCCACCAGCCACAGCAGCTCCTCCCACGACATGTCGAAGGAGAACGAGACGGTGTGCGCGATCCGCAACCGGTCCCGGCCGGCGGCCCGGGCGCGGGCGACCGCCGGGGCGAAGATCTCGGCCCGGTGGTTCAGTTGCATGTTGGTGAGGCCGCGGTACGGGGTGACGACGCCCTTCGGTTTGCCGGTGGACCCCGACGTGTAGATGACGTAGGCGGGCCGGTCCAGGCGGTGCGGGTCGTCGTCGCGGGGCGGCGGGTCCGACGGGAAGTGGGCGGCGTCGGCGGGGCTGACGACGGCGCCGTCGTGCCGGGCCGCGACCGCGGTGCCGGGCAGCGCGACCAGCAGCACCGGGCGCGCGTCGGCGAGCATGTCGGCGAGCCGGTCGACGGGGTGGTCCAGTTCGAGGGGCAGGTATGCCGCGCCGGCCCGCAGCACCGCGAACAGCGCCACGACCATGTCGACGCCGCGCGGCAAAGCGAGGGCCACGATCTGCTCCGGCCCGGCGCCATTGGCGAGGAGCAGCTGGGCGGTGCGGTTCACCCGGGCGTCCAGCTCCGCGTAGGTCAGCACCTCGGCACCGGAGACGAGCGCGGTGTCGGCGGGGCAGGTCGCGGCCCGCTCGGCGAGCAGGTCGGCGATGGTCGCCGCGCCGATCGGGTGCTCCGTGGCCCGCCACGCCGCCCGCAGCGCGTCCGTCTCGGCCGCCGACAGCAGGTCCACGGCGCCGACGGGGACGTCGAGGCCGCCGGCCAGGATCGTGAGGAGCCTGACGAGGCGGTCGGTCATCGCCGTCGCCCGCGCCTCGGTGAACACGTCGGGGCGGTATTCGAGCTTCAGCCGCAGGTTCGCGCCCGGGGTGAGCACCCAGGTCAGCGGGTAGTGGGTGGTGTCGCTGTAGTCGACGCCGACGATGCCCTGCTCGCGTTCCAGGTCGGCGAACGTGTCGTCGGCGAGGAAGTTCTGCAGCACGTACAGGGCGTCGAAGAGCTGCTCGTGCCCGGCGGCCCGCTGGATCTCGCCGAGCCCGAGGTACTCGTGCGGGCCGAGGTCGAGGCGGTCCGCCTGGGCCCGGCGGGCGAGGTCGAGCACGGTGGTGCCGGCGGTCGCGGTGACCCGGGCCGGCACGGTGTTGAGGAACAGGCCGACGACCTGGTCGATGCCGGGCAGGTCGGTGGGGCGGCCGGCGACGGTGGTGCCGAAGACGACGTCGGTGCGGCCGGTCTCGTAGCCGATGACGAGGCCGAGCGCGGCGGTGAGCAGCGAGTTGAGGGTGAGGCCGGCGTGCCGGACCTGCTCGGTGAGCCGGGCGGTGACCCCGGCGGGCAGGACGGCGAGGACCCGCTCCGACAGCATCGGCGCGCGGCCCGCCGCCTCCGGCGCCACCAGGGTCGCCTCGGAGACGTCGCCGAGCGCGCGGCGCCAGGCGGCGGCCGACGCGGCGGTGTCGCGGGCGGCGAGCCAGCCGAGGTAGTCGGTGAACGACGCCGCCGGCGCGGCGGGGGTGTGCCCCGCGTACAGGGCGAACAGGTCACGCAGCACGAGCTCCCGGGACCAGCCGTCCCAGAGCAGGAAGTGGCTGGTCAGCAGCAGCGTGTCGCGGCCGCCGGGGCGCCGGGCGACGGTGAGCCGGACCAGCGGCGGCGTGGCCAGGTCGAACGGCTCGGTCCGGTCCCGGGCGGCCAGCGCGGCGAAGCCGTCCTCGTCGTGGACCTCGACCACGGCGACGGCCGCGGCGACCTCGGGCGCGATCACCTGGACGGGGGCCGGGACACCGTCGCCGACGAACGCGGCCCGCAGCGTCGGGTGCCGGCGCAGCAGCTCGCCGAACGCGCGGGTCATCGCGTCGACGTCGACGCGCCGGTCGAGGTCGAAGACGTTCTGCGCGATGTACGTGTTGGCGACCTGGTCGAACGTGGCCTGGTAGTACACGCCGCGCTGCAGCGGGGACAGCTCCCACACCTCGGCGGCGGGCGGGGTCGGCTGCCGCGACAGGGTCTCCAGCGCGTGCCACCACCGCTCGGCGAGCGTGGCACCGTCCACGTCGGACACGTGCTGCAGGGTCGCCTCGACCCGGCCGTCGCCGGTGAGGGCGAGCTCGCACTGCACCGCGTATCGGGAGCCGAGCAGCGGGTCGGCGGGTGTTTCGATCGCCAGCCGGGGCCAGCCCGCCGGGGTGCCGAATCCGGTGGTGCGGCTGAGGATCCGGGGGCCGGCGGCGCGCCCCGAGATCTCCAAGGCCTCCAGGGCCCGGCCGACCCGCGGGTTGCCGTGCCGCAGCAGGCCGTGCCCGGCGCCGTTGTCGGGTGCGGCGCCGAGCGCGACGGCGGCGTGCACGAGCGCGGCCGCGCCGTCGGAGGCGGCGGCGATCCGCACCGGCACGACGGTCGCGCACAGCCCGGCGGTGCGGGTGAGGTCCTCGTCCGGTGCCACCCGCACGAGGTGGCGGGCGGCGCGTTCGACCTCGACGACCAGGTCGGCGGGGTCCGGCACGGCCACGCGGAGCGCGGCGAGGGCGGCCAGCTCGGGCGCGGCGGCGAGCTTCGCGGCGACGGGACCGGCGAAGACGCGGGCCTGCCGGCCGGTGACGGCGCCGCCGCGGAAGCCGGGCGCCGGGTCCGCGCCCGGCCGCAGCACGTCCTGCCAGTGCGCGAACTCCGCGACCCGGCCGGGCCGGCCGGCGTCCTCCTGCGCGGCGCGGGCGTGGGCGCGCAGCGCCGTGCCGACCGGCGCCAGGTGCGGCGTCCGGCCGTCGGCGACGGCGGTGCAGGCGGCGGCGAGGTCGTCGGCGACGAGGGTGAGGGTGACGTCGTCGGCGGCGAGGGGGTGGGCGGCGAGCAGCACCTGCCCGGCGGTGTCCGCGCCGGCGTCGAGCCACACGACGGTCAGCGGCGCGGACGGGTCCAGGGCGGCGACCGCCCGGTCGAGGGCGCCGCCGGACAGCGGCGCCCGGCGCAGCAGGTCCGCGGCGTCGACGGTGCCGGGTGCGGTGATCTCCAGGGTGAGGAACAGCCCGGACTCGCGGGTGATCCGCAGCCGCAGCCCGTCGTGGTGGTCGAGGACGGCCTGCAGCGCCCGCCGCAGGACCGGTTCGGTGAGTCCGGCCGGGGCCTGGAAGAGGGCGAGCCGGGCGGGTCCGCCGTCGGGGACGTCGGTCAGGCGTTCCACGGCGGGCAGCAGCGGCAGCGGGCCGGACGCCTCGGGGTCGCCGGCGGCGGCCGGCACTCCGGCCGGCGCCGCGGTGCCGAGGTGCGCGTCGAGGGCGCCGGGGGTCCGGTGGTCGAAGATGTCGCGGGTGGTGAGCACGATGCCGTCCTGGGCCAGCCGGTTGATGACGCGGATGGCGGCGATGCTGTCGCCGCCGAGGGCGAAGAAGTCGTCGTCGGGCCCGGCCTCGGTGCCGAGCACGGCGGTGTAGCAGGCGCTGATCCGGGCCTGGCGGGCGGTGCGCGGCGCGCCGCCCCGTGCCCGCGCCGTGACGGGCGCCGGCAGCGCGGCCCGGTCGCGTTTGCCGTTGGGCAGCAACGGGATCGCGTCCAGGACCGTGATGGTCGCGGGGACGAGGTGCGCGGGCAGTTCGGCCCGCAGCGCGTCGCGGACCGCCACCGGGTCGACTGCGGTGCCCACGACGTAGGCGGCGAGGGCGTTGCCGCGCTGGACGGCGGCGGCGTCGGTCACCCCGGGCCGGCGGGTCAGGGCCGCCTCGACCTCGCCGAGCTCCACCCGGAAGCCGTTGATCTTGACCTGGTCGTCGGCCCGGCCGAGGAACTCGATCCGCCCGGCGCTGTCGCGGCGCCCGAGGTCGCCGGTGCGGTAGAGCCGGTCCCCCGGCGCACCGAACGGGTCGGCGACGAACCTGCCGGCGGTGATCCCGGCCCGGCCCAGATACCCGCGGGCGTTCTGCCCGCCACCGACGTAGATCTCACCGACGGCGCCGTCCGGGACCAGGGTCAGGGCCGCGTCGAGCAGGTGCACCTGGACGCCGGGGACGGGCGTGCCGAGTGTCACCTGGCCGGGATCCACGACGGTGGTGAGGACGTCGCCGGCGACCTCGGAGGAGCCGTACGAGTTGACGAGCTCGGCGGCCGGTGACGCGGCGGCGAGGGCCCGCACGACGGCGGGGGTCAGCGCCTCGCCGCTGGTGATCCAGCGGCGCAGGCCGCGCACCCGGGACGGGGCGGACTCGGCCAGGGCCGCGGCCAGGCTCGGCACGGCCAGGAGCTGCTCGGCGCCGCTGTCCTCGACGAGCCGGCCGAGGGCGGCGCCGTCCGCGGCGGTGGCGTCGTCGGCGAGGACGGTCGTGGCGCCGGCGACGAGCCCGCCGAGCAGTTCGGTGGTGCCGTCCACGAAGCTCAGCGAGCTCTTCGCCACCCGGACCCCGGCCGGCCAGGCGTCGCGGGCCCAGGCCAGCCGGTTGGCGAGCGCCGCATGGGTGCCGACGACGGCCTTCGGGACCCCGGTCGAGCCCGACGTGAACAGCACTGTGGCGGCGTCGGCGCCGGTGAGCCCGGACACCTGCAGGTGTCCGGTGGCGGCGGCGATCGCCGCACCGATCCGCAGCACCGGCAGTCCGTGCGCGGGCAACCCACCGGCGGTGTCGTCGGTGAGGACGCAGACCGGGGCCGCGTCGCGGAGCATGAGCTCGATGCGGGCGGCGGGGTAGGCGGGGTCGACGGGCAGGACCGCGGCGCCGGCGCGCAGCACGCCGAGGACCGCGACGGGCAGGTCGGCGGACCGGCCGGCGGCGACGGCGACGACGTCACCGCGGCTGACCCCGGCGGCGGCGAGGGCGTGCGCGAGCCGGCCGGAGCGCCGGTCCAGCTCGGCGTAGCTCAGCTCCCGGTCGCCGCAGACGACGGCGGTCCGATCGGGGAAGGTCAGCAGGTCCAGGACGGTCCCGTCGTGCGCGGCCGGGAGGGCGGGCGCGGCGACCACCTCGGCGAGGGGCACGGCACAGGTGGCGTCCAGGGCCGACAGGAGCGCCACGTACTGCTCCAGCAGGCGCGACGCGGTGGCCGGGTCGACGAGCCGGCGGTCGTGGGTGACGGCGATCGTGAACGGGTCGCCGGGCCGGACCATGAGCGTGACGGGATAGTGCGGTGCCTCGACGACGTCGATGCCGGTGACCCGCAGGTCGCCGCCGGCGACGGAGACGTCGGGGTAGTTCTCCACGACGACGAGGGTGTCGAACAGCTCCTGGATGCCGAGCCGCCGCTGCAGCTCGGTGAGCGGCACATGCTCGTGGTCCATGATCTCGCGCTGGTCGGCGGCGAACGCGCCGACGGCGGCGGCGAGCCGCTGCCCCGGTGCCCAGCGCACCCGCGCCGGGACGGTGTTGATGAGCAGGCCGGCGATGCGCTCGATGCCGGGCACGGCGAGCCCCCGGCCGGCGACGGTCGAGCCGAACGTGACGTCGGCACGGCCGGTGAGCCGGCCGAGCAGCACGCCCCAGACACCGCCGACGACGTTGCCGACGGTGAGGCCGTGCGCGGTGGCGAAGGCCCGCACGGCGGCGCTGAGCGTGGCGGGCAGTTCGCGGGTGACCCGCCCGTGCCCGTCGGCGCCGGCCGGGGCGGGGGGCAGCGCGCCGAGCAGCCGGGTCGGTTCGTGCACGCCGTCCAGGAGCCGGTCCCACACGGCGTGGTCGGGCCGCTGGGCACCGGCCGCGGCGAGGAAGTCGCGGAACGGCACGGCCGGTGGCAGCGGGTCGCCCGCGTACAGCGCCAGGAGGTCGTTGAACATGATCGGCACCGACCAGCCGTCGGCGGCGATGTGGTGGATCGTGTGGATGAGGACGTGCCGGTCGGCGGCGAGGCGCACCAGCGTGAACCGCATCGCCGGCGGCTCGGCGAGGTCGAACGGGTGCGAACGGTCCACGGCCGCGACGCCGTCGAGGTCCCGCGGGTCGGTGACGGTCACGGTCCGCCACGGTGCGACGATGCCGGCGGCGTGCACGGCCACGATGTCGCCGGCGCCGGTCGGGCGGAACGCGGCGGCGAGGTTCGGGTGCCGGTCCAGGAGGCGGTCCGCGGCGGCGTGCAGCCGGTCCGGGTCCAGCGGCCCGGTCAGCTCGACCCGCTGCTGCACCACGTACGGGTCGGCGCCGGTCGTGTACGTCGCGTGGAAGTACAGCCCGGCCTGCAGCGGCGTGAGCGGCAGGACGTCGAGCAGCCCGCCCACCGGCACGTCACCGGCGAAGCGGTCGACGTCGGCCTGGTCGATCGCGGCGAGGGGGAAGTCGGACGGGGTGTGCCCGGCGACCCGCGGGTCGGCGGCGATCGCGTCCAGCAGGCCGGTCCAGTGCCCGGCGAAGGTGCGCACGGCGTCCTCGTCGAGGACCCCGGCGGGCCAGCTGAACGTCGCGGACAGGACCGGGCCGTCGGCGGTGTCGAAGGTGACCGCGTTGAGCTCCAGGACGCGGGGCAGTGGCATCCGCGGGTCGCGGTCCTCGGCGACGGTGGACGCCTCCGTCCACGGGCGGCCGTCGCCGGCGCCGAACCGGCCGAGGTAGTGCACGAGGACCTGCGGGGTGGCCGCGAGGCCGGCCCGTCCGGCGAGGTGGTGCAGCACGCCGTGGCTCAGGCCGTGCGACGGCACCGCGCGCAGCTGGTCCTTGACGGCCTTGACCGACGCCCCGAGGTCGGTGCCGTCGCCGGCGTCGACCGCGACCGGGAACAGGGTGGTGAACCAGCCGACGGTGCGGGACAGGTCGAGGTCACCGGCGAGTTCCTCCTCCCGGCCGTGCCCTTCCAGCTCCAGCAGGACCGGGCCGGGGGCGCCACCGCGCCAGCGGTGCACGGCGAGGGCGGCGGCGGTGACGAGCGCGTCGTCGACGCCGCCGTGGATCGCGGCCGGGACGGCGCCGAGCAGCCGCGCCGTGGTGGCGGTGGACAGGCTGACGGTGAGCCGCCGTTCGGTGCCGACGACGTCGCGGGCCGGGTCCAGCGGGCGGTGGCCGAGCGGCGGGTCGGCGACGGCGGCGACGGCCTGCCAGTACGCGGCGTCGGCGGCGAACCGCCTGTCGCGGGCGGCGGTGGTGAGGGCGTCCGCCCACTGCCGCGGCGACGTGGCGGCCGGCTCCAGCGTGGCGGGGCGGCCGGCGGTGACGGCGTCCCACAGGGCGCGCAGGTCCTCGGCGACGATGCGCAGCGACACCCCGTCGACGACGATGTGGTGCACGGCGACGATGAGCCGGCCGGGCGCGTCCGGCCCGGCGTCGAGCCAGGTGAACGCGGCCATCACGCCGGCCGCCGGGTCGAGGCGGGCAACGGCGCCGTCCAGGGCCGCACCGTCCGCCGTGGACGGGACCCGCACCACGGCCGGCACCAGGGCGGGGTCAAACGGCGGGATGGTGAGGCTGCCGCCGGCGACCCGGGCGCGCAGCGCGTCGTGGGTGGACAGCAGCGCCACGACCATCCGCTGCAGGGTGTCCAGGGTGAGTCCGGCCGGGGTGTGCAGGGTGACCGCCTGGTAGAACCCGTCGAGGGCGGGCCCGTGCTCGCGCAGCCACGCCACGATCGGCGTGTCCGGGACGTCGCCGGTGCGGTCCACCTCGGACGTGGGCGCGGCGGCGGCGGCCGCGACGGCCGCGACGCCGGCCGGGGTCCGGTGGGTCAGCAGGTCCCTGGGGCGCATCGCGATCCCGGCGCGGCGGGCCTCGCGGACCACGCCGATGGCGACGATGCTGTCCCCGCCGAGGGCGAAGAAGTCGTCGTCGGCCGCGACGGGCACGCCGAGCACGGCGGCGAACACGTCGCACAGCGCCTGCTCCATGGCGGTCCGCGGGGCCCGGCCGGTGCCGGTGCTGCCGGGCAGGACGGGCGCGGGCAGCGCGGCCCGGTCGACCTTGCCGTTGGCGTTGACGGGCAGCGCGTCCAGGCGCACGACGACGCTGGGCACGGCGTACTCCGGCAGCCGACCGGCGCACCAGCCGGTGAAGTCGGCGTCCCCGGAGCTTTCGACCGGGGCGATGACGTAGCCGACGAGGTGGCTCGCGCCGGCCGGGTTGCGCCGCACGGCGACGGCCGCGTGCCGCACCGCCGGGTGCGCGGCGAGGACCGCCTCGACCTCTTCCAGTTCGAGGCGCATCCCGCGGATCTTCACCTGGTTGTCGGCCCGGCCGACGAACTCCAGGGCGCCGTCCGGGGTCCAGCGGGCCAGGTCGCCGGTGCGGTAGAGGCGGCCGCCGAGGGCGTTGAAGGGGTTGGCGACGAACCGCGCGGCGGTCAGCCCGGGTGCGTTGACGTAGCCGCGGCCGAGCAGGAAGCCGGCGGCGTACAGCTCCCCGGTCGCGCCCGGCGGCAGCGGGGTGAGCGCGTCGTCCAGCACGTACAGCTGGGTGTGCGGGTTGGGCCGGCCGATCGAGGTGGCGATGCGTTCGGCGGCGTCGCGGTAGATGACGTGGGAGACGCCGATGGTCGCCTCGGCCGGGCCGTAGCCGTGATAGAGGGTGGTGCCGAGCTGAGTGCGGAACCGGTCGAACAGCTCAGGGGTGAGCACCTCGCCGCCGCACCAGACGTGCTTGAGCCCGCCGAGCCGGCCGTGCCCGCGATCCATCTCCAGCAGCACGTCCAGCATCGAGGAGACCAGGTACACGAACGTGACCCGCTCCCCGGCGATGAGGTCGAGCAGATACTGCGGGTCGCGTTCGCCGCCCGGTTCGGCCACGACGACGGTGCCGCCGGACACCAGCGGCAGCAGGATCTCGTTGACCGAGATGTCGAACGCCAGGGGCGCCTTGAACAGGCTGGCGTCGCCGGCGCCGAACCCGAGGATCTCCTCGACCTGCCAGCGCAGGCGTTCGCAGATCGCCTCGTGCCGGATCATCGCGCCCTTCGGCCGCCCGGTCGAGCCGGACGTGAAGATGACGTATGCGAGCCGGCCCGGCGCCAGGTCCAGGTCCAGCGGCTCCGGCGACTCGTCCGCGTGCGCGCCGTCGCGGAACTCGGCCTCGTCCAGGACGATGCGGACGGCGGCGTCGTCGAGCACCTGCCGGCGGCGTTCCGCCGGCCACGCCGGGTCGACCGGCACGAACGCGCCGCCGGCCACCATCGCGGCGAGCACGCCGACGACCATCTCCGCGGACCGCGGCACGGCGATGCCGACGATCTCCTCGTCGGCGAGCCCGCGGGCGCGCAGCGAGCGGGCCAGCCGGAAGACGCGGGCACCCAGCTCGGCGTAGCTGAGCCGGGTGTCCCCCGCGACCAGGGCCGGCGCCTCCGGCGAACGCCGGACCTGGGCGGTGAACAACGCGGCGACGGTGCTGCGGTGGCCGGGCTCCGTCGGGTTGTTCCAGTCGTCCAGCTGCCGCAGCACGTCCACTGTGGACACGGTTGTTCCTGCCTTTGTCTACGTTCGGGGTCTGGTTACGGGAAGGTCGGCGTGCGGGACTCCCACGCCGCCCAGAGCTGTGCGTACCGGCCGCCGGCAAGGACCAGCTCGTCGTGGCTGCCCTCCTCGGCGACCCGGCCGTCCTCCAGGACGACGACCCGGTCCGCGGACCTGGCCTGGGTGAGCCGGTGCGCCACGACGAGCGTGGTGCGGCCGGCGGTCGCGGCGAGCGCGGAGTCCTCCAGGTCGCGGGCGCCGAAGCTGCCGGCCTCCGCGGTGGCCTCGTCGAGGATGGCGACCGCCGGGTCGGCGAGGACCAGCCGGGCCAGCGCGACCTGCTGCGCGCGGGCGGCGGTCAGGTCGTGGCCGCCCTCGCCGACCACGGTCTGCACCCCGTCGGGCAGCGCCTGGACCCAGCCGGTGGCGCCGACCGTCGCCAGGGCCGCGTCGATGTCGGCGTCGGAGGCGCCGGGCCGGGCCAGGCGCAGGTCCTCGATGAGCGGGCCGGCGAAGACGTGCGTCTCCTGGCTGATGATGGCGACCTGCGAGCGCAGCAGGGCCGGGTCCATCAGCCCGACCGGCATCCCGCCGATGCTGGCGGACCCGGCGGCCGGCTGGAGGATCCCGGCGGCGACGGCGGCGAGGGTCGACTTGCCGGCACCGGTGGAGCCGACGAGCGCGACCCGCTGGCCGGCCTCGATCCGCAGGCTGACGCCGTGCAGCACCTCGGTGCCGCCCGGGTAGCCGAACCGGACCCCGGCCACCTCGAGGGTGCTGTCCACCGGGGACTGGCCGTCGGCGGCCGCCTCCCGCGGTTCGTCGGGGATGCTGACGACGCCGACCAGCCGGGCCAGTCCGGCGCCGCCCGCCTGCAGCTCGTCGAACGTGTACAGCAGCATCGACACCGGGTTGAACAGCCGGTGGAACAGCACCGCCGCGGCCGCGGTCCCGCCGACGGTGACCGTGCCGTCCCGCACGAGCAGGAAGCCGGTGACGACGATGGCGGCGAGCCCGACGAACTCGGCCCGGTTGACCCTGCCGACGAACCTGATGAAGAACCCGAACACGTTCACCGACACGTCACGGGCCCGGGCGGACGCGGCGTTGATGCCCTGCAGGTGCGGGGTCTCCAGCCGGTACGCGTGCACGGTCCGCAGCCCCTGCACGCTCTCCAGCAGCAGCTGGGACCGTTCGCCGACGGCGGCGCGTTCGACGGCGTAGCCGGGCGCGGAGCGCGGCAGGTACCAGCGCAGCGCGACGACGTACATGGGGACGGTGACGAGCCCGGCGAGGCCGAGCCGCCAGTCGATGCCGATCATCGCGGCGATGCTGAGCGCCGCGAGCAGCGCCGAGGAGGTCATCGTCGGCAGCACGTCGGTGACGGCCTTGTTGACGGCGGCGACGTCCGGGCCGACCCGCGACATGAGCTCGCCCTTGCCGGCTCGTTCGAGGCGGGTTGACGGCAGCGTGACGGCCCGGGCGACGACGTCCTCGCGCAGGGCGGCCAGAACCTCGCCGCCGAGCCGGGCGATCAGGTACGTCGACACCGCGGTGGTGACACCGGCGACGAGCGCGGCGGCGATGATGACGACGCTGATCCCGACGATGTCGGAGGTGGGCGCGCCGGCCCGGACCCGGTCGACGAGAACGCCGAGGGCGTAGACGGGGGTGACCCCGGCCGCGGCGGCCAGCAGGCCGACCGCGAACGCGCCGGCCGCCTGCCCCCACCTGGCCCGCAGTTCGCCGCGCAGCCAGCGCAGCGTCTCGCGCCGGTCCGCGATCGGGAGGTGCTCGGTGCTCACGACGCCACCTCCGGCGTCGCCGCGAGCCAAACCAACGCCACCAATTCGCGGCCCGAGACGCTCCGCTGGCCGCTCACGACGCCACCTCCGGCGTCGCCGCGAGCCAAACCAACGCCACCAATTCGCGGCCCGAGACGCTCCGCTGGCCGCTCATCGCAGCACCACCTTCCGGTAGTTGTCGTGGGTCGCGCCCAGCTCGGCGTGCCCGCCCTCGACCGTGACCCGCCCGTCGTCGACGACGACGACCCGGTCGGCGACGGCGAGGATGGCGGGACTGCTGGTGACGACGACGGTCGTGCGCTCCTGACGCAGCGCGCGGACGGCCCGCGCGATCGACTGCTCGGTGACGGCGTCGACGGCGGTGGTCGGGTCGTGCAGCACCAGGATCGGCGGGTGGGCCAGCAGCGCGCGGGCGAGCGCGAGCCGCTGCCGTTGCCCGCCGGACAGGGTGGCGCCGCGCTCGGCGACGTGCCGGTCGATGCCGTCGGGGTGGCCGTCGACGACCTCGTCGGCCGCCGAGGCGGCGAGCGCCTCCAGCAGCCGCGTCCGGTCGGCCGGGGCCGGGCCCGCGACGTTGGCGGCGACGGTGCCGGTGAACAGGTCCGTCTGGTGGGGTTCGACGAGCATGACGGCCCGGGCCTGGGCCGGCTCCAGGTCGTGCAGGGCGACCCCGCCGAGCAGGATGGAGCCCTCGAACTCCTCGGGCGGGACGCCGCCGGCGAGGAGCCGCACGATCGCCTCGCCGTCGGCGGAGCGGGGGGTGACCACGCCGACGAACTCGCCGGCGCGCACCGTCAGGTCGAGGCCCTCGAGGGTCCCGTGGCGCAGCGCCGCCAGTACAAGATGCGGCTCTGTAGCGGTTTTCTGCGCTTCGCCGGGGGGCAGCAGCAGCTCGGCGCCCAGGACGAGCGCGGCCCGGTCCGCGGAGGCGCGCGCCTCGGCGACCCAGCTCGGCACGATCGCGAGGAGCCCGATCGGCTCGAGCAGGAACTGGGCCAGGCCGATGACCATGATGAACTCGCCGACGCTGATGCGGCCGTCGAGGGCGAACCAGCCCGCGAGCACGGCCACCCCGCACGCGAGCAGCGCGCTGCCGGCGGTGGAGAACGCGAGGTAGCGGCTCTGGGTGCCGGCCGCCCGCAGCGAGGCGCGCAGCGAGGCCTGGCTGACGTCACGGTACCGGCGGGCGGCGGCCCGCTCGGCGCCGAGCCCGCGCAACGGCCGGACGCCGCTGACGAGGTCGGTGGCCAGGGCGGTGGCCTTCCCGGCCAGCTCCTGCTGCTCGGTGACCCGCCGGGTGATGAGCGGACCGGCGAACTGCATGCCGACCAGCACGAGCGGGGTGCCGACGAGCACAACCAGGCCGAGCCGCCAGTCGACGACGAGCAGCACGGCGGCGCTGACCGCGGTCGCGGTGATCGCGCCCGCGATGCGCGGCACGTAGTCCAGCAGGTAGGAGACGTTGTCAGCGTCGGTGCTGGACACCGTCAGCAACTCGCCGGCCCGCAGGTCCGTGCGCAGCCGCCGCGGGTGCACGATCTTCGCGGCCAGCTCGCCGCGCAGCAGGTACGCCTCGTTCGCGATGGCGAGCATCAGCTGGCGGGCGCCGAAGCGGTAGCACAGGTGCAGCCCGACGAACAGCGCGCCGAGCGCCGCCACCCAGAGCAGCAGGGCCGTGCCGTCGCCGGGCGCGACGGCACGGTCGATGCCGACGCCGATGAGGACCGGCACCGTCGCCTCGGCGAGCTGGTGCAGGCTGATCAGGCCGGTGCCGCGGGCGAGGCGGCCCCGGTTGCGGGTGATGGAGCGCCGCAGGATGAGGGATCCGGTGGTCGGCGGCATCTCAGGCGGCCGGGGCGGTGTCCTGCGACATGCTCTCCCGCAGGCTCCTGGGCCGCAGGTCGGTCCAGTGGCGGTCGACGTAGTCCACGCACTCCTGGCGGGAGGTCTGGCCGCTCTCGCCGAAGACGATCCGCCAGCCCGCCGGCACCGCGGCGAACGTCGGCCACAGCGAGTGCTGGTCCTCGTCGTTGACGAGCACGAAGAACGTGCCGTTCTCGTCGTCGAACGGGTTGCTGGACATGGTCGTTCCTATCTGTCGAAGGGCTGCGGATCAGAGCGGCAGGGCGGCGTGCAGGGCGCCGGCGCGCGGGATGACCAGCGGGGTGCCGGTCTCCGGGTCGGGGATGATGCGGCACGGCAGGCCGAAGACGTCCTCGACGAGCTCGCCGGTGACGACGTGCCGCGGGTCGCCCTCGGCGACGATGACGCCCGCCTTCATCACCACGATGTGATCGGCGTAGCGGCAGGCGTGGTTGAGGTCGTGCAGGACGGCGACCATCGTGGTGCCCTGCTCGCGGTTGAGCCGCAGGCACAGTTCCAGCAGCTCGACCTGGTGGGCGATGTCCAGGAACGTGGTCGGCTCGTCGAGCAGGACGATCGGGGTCTGCTGGGCGAGGACCATCGCGACCCACACCCGCTGCCGCTGACCGCCGGACAGCGTGTCGACGGGGTCCGCGGACAGTTCGGTGACGCCGGTCGCGGCCATCGCGGCGGCGACCGCGGCCTCGTCGTCGGCGGACCACTGGCGCAGCAGCCGCTGGTGCGGGAACCGGCCACGGGCGACGAGCTCGGCCACGGAGATGCCGTCCGGCGCGACGGAGGACTGCGGCAGCAGCCCGAGCCGCCGGGCCACCTCCTTCGCCGGGTAGGCGTGGATCGATTTGCCGTCCAGCAACACCTGGCCCTTGGCCGGGGCGAGCAGCCGGGACAGCGCCCGCAGCAGCGTCGACTTGCCGCAGGCGTTGGGACCGACGATCACGGTGAACCGGCCGTCGGGGACCGCCAGGTCCAGGTCGGCGCTGATCGTCCTGCGGTCGTAGCCGACGGTGATGCCGTCCGCGCGCAATCGGGTCATGCTGATCTCCTCGCCTGTCTGGCCAGTAGCCACACGAAGTACAGGCCGCCGATCGACACGGTGACGACGCCGACCGGCAGCTGGGTCGGCGCGAACGCCCGCTGCGCGGCGAAGTCGCTGGCCATGAGCAGCAGCGCGCCCATGGCGGCGGACGGGGCCAGGGCGATCCCGGCGGTGCGGGCCAGCCGGTGCGCGAGCTGCGGCGCGGCCAGGGCCACGAACGAGATCGGTCCGGCGACGGCGGTGGCGGCGGCGATCAGCGCCACGCCCAGGGCGAGGTAGGCCAGGCGGGTCCGTTCGACGCCGACACCGACGGCGGCCGCGGCGTCGTCGCCGAGCTCCAGCACCTGCAGCCGCCGGCCGAGGGCGAGGACCAGGACGCTCAGCCCGCCGATGGTGACGGCGGCCGGCGTGACCTGGGCCCAGCCGAGGCCGTTCAGCGTGCCCTTGCCCCAGATCGTGGCGGAGATGGCGGTCTGCAGGTCGACCTTGATGATGAACCACTCGTTGATCGAGCTGAGCACGGCGCTGATCGCGATGCCGACGATGATGAGCCGGAAGCCCTGCACGCCGCGCCGCAGCGACAGCAGGTAGACCGCGGCGGCGGTGGCGATGCCGCCGATGAGGGCGGCGGTGGCGGTCTGCGGGTAGCTGCGGCCGACGAACACCACACAGACCAGGACGCCGGTGTACGCGCCGGTGCTGAACCCGAGCACGTCGGGGCTGCCGAGCGGGTTGCGGGTCAGCGCCTGGAAGATGGCACCGGACAGGCCCATCGCGGCGCCGACCAGCAGGGCTAGCAGGACGCGGGGCAGGCGCCACTCGACCACGACGAGCCGGACGGCGCGGGAGCCCTCGCCGGTGAGGGCCTGCAGCACCTCGGCCGGGGTCGCGGTGAACTCGCCGGTGCCGAGCGCGAGGACCGCCACGGCGGCGGCGAGCAGCAGCAGCATGAGGCAGGTGACGGTGGTGCGGACCCCGAGGCGGACGGAGGCGATCGGGCCGAGCCGCAGCACGAGCGCCGACCGTCCGAAGTCGACGGACCTTGACTTCACGGGGTTCACAGCGCGCTCGCCGAGCGGCGGCGGACCAGCCAGATGAGCACGGGCGCCCCCACGAACGCGGTCACGACCCCGGCCTGCAGCTCGCCGGGGCGCAGCACGACCCGGCCGAGGACGTCGGCGGCGAGCAGCAGCGTCGGGCCGCCGACGAGGGTGTACGCGAAGATCCACCGCTGGTCGGGTCCGGTGATCCACCGGGCGACGTGCGGCACCATCAGCCCGACGAAGCCGATCGGCCCGACCGCCGCGGTCGCCGCGCCGGCGAGCAGCGTCACCGACAGCACCGCGCCGGCCCGGGTGCGGCCGAGGTTCGCGCCCAGGGACCGGGCCAGGTCGTCGCCGAGCGCGACCGTGTTCAGGGACCGCGCGACCAGCAGGGCGAGGACGAGTCCGGCGACGACGAACGGGGCGACCGCGCCGATGACGTCCCAGCCGCGGCCGGTGAGCGCGCCGACGTCCCAGAAGCGCAGGTAGTAGAAGGCCCTCGGGCGGATCAGGCGGATGCCGGAGGAGATCCCCTCGAGGACGGCGCCGAGCGCGACGCCGGCGAGCAGCAGCCGCACCGGCGTGGCGGGTCCGCGGCCGACGGCGGCGAGGGCGTAGACGAGCACCATCGCCACGACGACGCCGGCGAAGGCGAACCAGACGTAGGCGGTGATGCTGGACAGGCCGAGCAGCCCGATCGCGATCACGACGAACAGCCCCGCGCCCGCGTTGATCCCGAGGACCTGCGTGTCGGCGAGGGGGTTGCGGGTGACCGCCTGGATGACGGCGCCGGAGATGCCGAGCGCGGCGCCGACGAGGACCGCCAGGACGGTCCGCGGCACCCGCAGGTCCCGCACGATCGACTGGTCGGTGGTGCCGGTGTAGTGCGCGAACGCGTCCCAGATCGTGGCCGGGGACAGGTTCTTGGTGCCCACGACGATGCTCAGCAGGCAGCACACCGCGAGGACCCCGACGGACACGGCGAGCCACAGCCCGCGCCGGGCGTTCGTGGCGGCCAGGCCCGCTGGCCGCTTCGCCGGAGCCGGCTGGGCCACGACGGCGCCGGGCACCGCAGCGCCAGACACCAGGGCCGGCGAGCGGCGCGCCGTGGTGAGCAGCGCCGCGGTGGCCTGCGGCGGTGGCTGCGGTGGGGTGGGCCCGCTCACGCGTAGGAGCTGGCTCGGCCCGAGCCGGACAGTGCGGGCAGGGCGGGCTCGACGTGCCGCCGGCCGCAGACCGACTCGAGGATCTCGGCGGAGCGGATCGCGGTGTTGGACAGCAGCGAGGAGCTGATGCCGTGGGTGTGTTCGGTGCCGCCCTGCAGGTAGATCCCGGCGTGCACGGCGGGGTCGGTGCGGATGCGGTAGTCGCGGTCGACGACGGCGCGGCCCTGCTCGTCGTAGTGGCAGCGGCCGGCGAGCTCACCGAGCAGCGGGAACGGGTCGGCGGGCGCGTAGCCGGTGGCGCAGACGAGCACGTCGGCGTCCAGGACGGTGCGCGCGCCGGTGAGCATCGACTCGACGGTCACCGCGACCCGGCCGCCGGTCTCCTCGGCGGCGGTGAGCCGGGACACGTTGAGCAGGCGGAGCCGTTGTGAGCCGAGCACCTTCTCCCGGTACACGCGGCGGTAGAGCGTCTCGATGAGGTCGGTGTCGACCACGGAGTAGTTGGTGTTGGCGTGGTAGCCCAGCAGCATCGACTTCACCTGCGCGGAGGCGTCGAAGTAGTCGTCGACGGCGAGGGGGTCGAAGATGCGGTTGGCGAAGGGGCTGTCGTCGGCGGGGCTGTAGCCGTAGCGGGACAGCACGCCGCACACCTCGGCCGACGGGAAGCGTTCGTGCAGGAACGCGGTCACCTCGGCGGCACTCTGCCCGGCGCCGACGACGACGAACCGGGACGGGTCGGTGCCGGCCAGACCGTCCACATTGGTCAGCAGGTCCCGGCTGTGCCAGACCCGCTGCGACGCCTCGATGCCCGGCGGCAGGGCGGGGCGCAGGCCGCTGGCGAGCACGACGTTGCGGGTGCGGACGGTGTACGGCGCACCGGTGGCGTCCCGTGCCTCCACGTCGTAGGCCGTCACGACGTCGTCGGTGACGACGGGACGCACGGCGGTGACGTCGGCGCCGTAGCGGACCAGGTCGTCGACGCGGACGGCGGCCCACTCGAGGTAGTCGTGGAACTCGATCCGCAGCGGGAACAGGCTCTTGTGGTTGACGAAGTCGATGAGCCGGCCGCGCTCGTGCAGGTAGCACAGGAAGCTGAAGGAGCTGGTCGGGTTGCGCATCGTGACGAGGTCCTTGAGGAAGGACACCTGCATCGTCGCGTCCTCGATCAGCATCCCCCGGTGCCAGCCGAAGGCGGCCTGCCGCTCCAGGAACACCGCGCTCACGGGCGCCGAACCGGCGGTGGCGTTGCGCTCGTGCACCGCGATCGCGAGCGCCAGGTTCGAAGGGCCGAAGCCGACCCCGACGAGGTCGTAGACCGGCACAGCGTCCTCCTGGCGCAACTCTGGCATCGCAGTCCCATCGTTCACGTCGAGACCCGGCTCGACCGTTCCGGCTCCGCCACCCGCTGATGTGGAGTTAGGCAAGCCTAACCTTAGCTAGCGTCCTTGTCACGATCGCCCCGCGGCTTCCACGTGAATGAAGGGTAGACTAACCTAACCTCCGATCGAAGGCTATGGCATCGAATGTTGTCACTCACCTGGGAGGCCCCATGCGCGTCGTCATGTTCGGATATCAGACCTGGGGGCACCGCACGCTCCAGGCGCTGCTGGCCTCCGAGCACGAGGTCGCGCTGGTGGTGACCCACCCGGCGAGCGACCACCCTTATGAGCGGATCTGGAGCGACTCGGTCGCCGATCTCGCCACCGAGCACGGGGTCGAGGTCCTCATCCGCGACCGGCCCGACGACCCCGAACTGCTCGACCGGCTCAAGCAGGCCGACCCGGACGTGATCGTCGCCACGAACTGGCGCACCTGGATCCCGCCGGAGATCTTCGAGCTCCCCCGGCTCGGCACGCTCAACGTGCACGACTCACTGCTGCCGTCCTACGGCGGCTTCGCCCCGCTGATCTGGGCCCTCATCAACGGGGAGAAGGAGGTCGGGGTCACCGCGCACATGATGGACGCCGGGCTCGACGCCGGTGACATCGTGCTGCAGCGGGCGGTCCCTGTCGGCGACCGGGACACCACCACCGACCTGTTCCACAAGACCCTGGAGCTGTTCGGCCCGATCACCGTGGACGGCCTGGACCTGATCGCGTCCGGGCGCACCGACTGGACCCCGCAGGACCGCTCCAAGGCGAGCTTCTTCCACAAGCGGGCCGAGGAGGACAGCCGCATCGACTGGACCTGGCCGGCGGAGGACCTCGACCGGCTCGTGCGGGCACAGTCCGACCCGTATCCGAACGCGTTCACGTATCACCGCGGCCACCGCATCCGCATCGTCGCCGCGTCGGTGTCCAAGGGACTGTACGGCGGCACCCCCGGCCGGATCTTCATCCGCGAGGGCGACGCCGTGGTCATCGTGGCCGGCGCCGAGGCCCGCCGCGGCCGCAGCCATGGCCTGGCCGTCGAACGGATCCGCACCGAGGACGGCACGGAACTGGCCGCCACCGACTACTTCACGACGATGGGCGGTTACCTGACCAGCCGGCGCTGACCCGAGCCGCTCAGCCGCACCTCGCGGGCGGCTGAGCCACCGCGCCGGTGCTGGTTTCAGTGCCGGCTTCGGCGGGTTCACTGGCCGGCTCGCCGGTGGGCGACTTCGGTGCCGACCCGGCCGCGGTGGTGCCCGGCCTGCTGGCCGCCGGGGTCTTCGGCGCCGAGGTGGCGGTGGCGCCCGGGCGCTGCACGGTGCCGACGGTCAACGTCACCCCGGTCAGGGTCGTGCGCCGCCCGGCGGTGTCGGTGACCCGGACCGTGAACGGGCCGGTGCCGGCCCCGTTCTGGGCGATCCAGTAGTTGTAGTCGGTGTGGCTCAGCGCCTTCCAGCCGCCGCCGGCCTGCACCTCCACGGCGGACAGCGGGTTGCCGGTGTTGTCCAGGCGCAACGCCAGCCAGTACCGCGACGAGCCCTCCTTCACCCGCACCGTCATCGGGCCGGGCACCGGCGGGCTGGTCACCTTGCTGTAGGTCACCTTGATGATCCCGGCGACCGGGTCGCCGATCTTCGCGAACGCCTGCCTGCTCAGATCCAGGTGGCCGGCGGCGCACTCCGGGCAGCGGTCGGTGACCTTCACCCGCACCGTGCCCTTCGGGCCCTTGACGTCCAGGTAGCCGCCGCACGCGGCACCGGCGGCGTACTCGGCGTTGCCGAGGGCCACGACGAGGGGGTTCGACACCTGGTCGAACGAGCAGTTGCCGCCGCCGTCGGCCGCGTAGTACGTCGCCTGGCCGGACGAGGCGGCGGCCGCGGCGCAGGCGGCCCCGGACGACTGCGCGACGAGCGCGACGGTCGCGGTGCCCGCCACGACGGCACCGGCGGCCGCGACCACCCAGGTCCGGCGGCGCGTCCACCACGGCGAGGGTTCGGGGGTGTCCAGCACGAACGGCATCGTAGCCGCACCCCCGACCGCCCCGGCCGCACCAAAGGAACGCTTAAGGCGCTCCTCAGACGCCTCAGCGCAGCCCGGCGAACAGGTCATCCTCCGGCAGCGGCGCGCCGGTGGTGTCGCGCACCCGCACGAAGGTCTCCACCCCCATCAGCTCGGTGAACTTCTCCTTGCCCATGCGCAGGAAGAAGATGTTCTCGCCCTGGCTGGCGTGCGCGGCGAGCGCGTCGAACTTCTGCGGCCCATAGGCCCGGGTGTCCACCCACGTCGAGATCTCCTCGTCGGGCAGACCCATCGGCGGACCGGCCGGCGGCGCGTCGGGGTCCGGCTCGGGAAACTCGACGCCAAGCTCGCGCAGCGTCTTGCCGAACTCCTCCATGCCGGAGCGCGGGACCGTCGTCCAGTACACCTTGGCCGGGCTGCCGGTCAGCTCGACCGCGGCCATCGTGATCCGGTGCGCCTGGATGTGGTCCGGGTGCCCGTAGAACCCGTTCTCGTCGTAGGTGACGACCACGTCCGGCTGGTAACGGTCGATGAGCGCGGCGAGGCGCTGCGCGGCCTCCGGCACGGGCGTGGTCCAGAACGAGCCGGCCGCGTCGTTCGTCGGCCAGCCCATCATCCCGGAGTCCGGGTAGCCGAGCACCTCCAGGTGCGTGACCTTCAACGCGGCGCAGCTGGCCTCGAGCTCCACCAGGCGCATCGCGGCCACCGCCGCCGGGTCGTGGCCCGGCTCCCCCGGCTTGACCCCGCCGGGCCCGTCCCCGCAGCGCCCGTCGGTGCACGTCACCAGCACTGTCGTGACCCCTTCCGCGGCATACCTGGCCAGCACACCACCGGTGCCGGTCGCCTCGTCGTCGGGGTGCGCGTGCACTGCCATCAGCGTCAGGGGTCGTTGAGCCATGCGTCCCACCCTATCCAGCGCCCCCGGCTCAGGTCGGCCACCGTGGCGCCGATAACAGGGTGTGCGGGGTCGTGGGTCACGATCGGCGGGTGCGACGCCCGCGGGGCGCGACGGTGATCCGGCGCGCCTGGAGTCGCTGCACGCCACCGGGCTGCTGCAGGCCGCCGGGGTGCCCTCGCTGGACCGCCTGACCCGCCTCGCCCGGCGGGCGGTCGGCGTGCCGTCCGCCCTGGTGTCCCTGGTCGACGCCGACGGGCAGGTCTTCGTCAGTGTGGCCGGGCCCGTGGTCGGGCCGGACTCACCGGTGGCTGACCTCTGCCGGAGCGTGGTGGACAGCGACGCGCCGGTGGCCGTGACCGGAGGCGGCCGGCTGGGACCCGCCTGCGCCGGACACCCGCTGCGCACCCCGGACGGGCAGGTGCTGGGCGCGTTCTGTGTCGTCGACCACACGCCACGGCAGTGGACCGCCGAGGAGCTCGACGCGGTCGCGGACCTGGCCGGCGCCGCCGAGGTCGAGCTGGCGCTGCGGCTGGCCAACAGCGAGCTGATGCTCGCCTCGACGCGCACCCAGGCGGTGCTGGACAGCGCCGCCGACGCGTTCATGTCGCTCGACGCGGCCGGCGCCGTGCTGGCCTGGAACGTCGCCGCGGAGCGGATGTTCGGCCGGTCCGCGGCGGAGACCCTCGGCCGGCCGGCCGGCCTGGTCGTCGCCGACGAGTGCCGCGACGACTTCGCCGCCTGGCTGGCCGGGGCGGCCGGCCGCGGGTCCGCCGCGACCCTCGAGGTGACGGCGGTGGACCGGACCGGCCGGAGGTTCCCGATCGAGGTCGTCGCCCAGGTGTACGCCGAACGCCACCGGGCGGTCGTGCACGCGTTCGTGCACGACCTGAGCAACCGGCAGGCGGCGCGGCGGCAGCTGGAGGCCGAGCGCACGTTCCAGCGGGCGCTGCTGGACAGCCTCGACACGGCCGTCGTCGCCTGCGACAGCGAGGGCCGGCTCGCCACGGTCAACCGCGCGTTCCACGACACGCACCAGGGCGTGCCGGTGGAACCGACCACGGGGCAGACCTGGGCGGAGCGGTTTCAGCTGTTCGCCGCGGACGGCCGGCGGCTGCTGCGACCCGACCAGGTGCCGCTCGCCCGCGCGTTCGCCGGGGAGCACGTCCACGGCGAGGAACTGGTGGTCGGCGGCCCGGGCGGCGTGCAGCGGCGGTTCCTGTGCAACGGCCAGCCGATCGACGCCCCGGACGGCCAGCGGCTCGGCGCGGTCGTGGCGATGCACGACATCACCGAGGCGCACCAGGCCGAGCGGCTCCGGGACGCGCAGCTCGCCGTCGCCGAGGCGTTGACGACCGCGGGCGGCGCGGCGCAGGCGGCGGAGGCGGTCATCGAGGCGGTCACGGTCGCGCTCGACTGGGCGTTCGGCGAGTACTGGCACGTCGACCCGGACACCGACACGGCGATCCGGCTCGGTGTCTGGGCCAACCCCGGGCGGGCCCGGCCCGGCTTCCTCCACGATCCGCCGCCGGTCACCCGCGACGGCGGGATGATCGGCCAGGTCTGGCGCACCGGGCGGCCGCAGTGGATCGCCGACGTCAACCAGCTGCCGTACGCCTCGAAACGCACGGCCGCCGCCGTCGCCGCGGGGTTGCACGCCGTGATCGGGTTGCCGGTCCTCAGCGGCGGGACCGTGCTCGGCGTCCTCGTGTTCGCCACCGAACGGCTCGTCCCGCCCGACCCGGACGTCGTGGCCATGCTCGACGGTGTCTGCGCGCACATCGCCCGGCACATCGAGCGGCTGCGCGCCGACGACCTCAGCACCGCCCTCGCCGCCGCGCGCCTGGACTTCGACCGTGTCATCGCCAGGGTCAACGACTTCGTCTGGACCGTCGAGGTGCTGCCGGACCAGTCCGTCCGGTCGGTGTACGCCAGCCCCGACGGCGCCGGGGTGTTCGGCTCGCCGATGCCCAGCGGCACCGACCTGGCCATGGTCCTCGCCGAGCGGGTCCACCCGGACGACGTCAAGGAGTTCAGCGGGTTCAGCGCGTCCGTCGCCGCGGACCAGCCGGCCGAGATGGAGGTCCGGGTCCTCGGTTTCGACGGTGTCACGCGCTGGGTGTGGACCCGCGCGCTGGCCCGGCGGGAGGACGGCCGGCTGTTCCTGGACGGGATGAGCAGCAACGTCACCGAGCGCCGCGTCCTCGCCGAGCACCGGGAGGAACTCCTCGCCGAGCAGCGGCAGCAGGTGGAGCGGCTGCGGGAGCTGGACCGGATGAAGGACGACCTCGTCGCCCTCGTCTCGCACGAGCTGCGCAACCCGATCGGCACGATCCTCGGCTACGCGGAGATCATCGGCGACGAGCCCGGCGTCAGCGACGAGGTGCGCCGCTACGGCGAGGTCATCTTCCGGCACAGCAGCCACATGCAGCAGCTCGTCGACGACCTGCTGGACCTGGCCCGGCTCGGCAGCGCGAGCCTCGCGGTCAACCCGCGGCCGCTGTCACTGACCAGGGCGTTGCGGGAGGCGGTCGAGGACCACCGGCCGGCCGCTGACGCCAAGGGTCTCACGGTCCGGCTCGAACCCGGCGCGAACCTGACGGTGCGGGCCGACCCGGCGCGGCTGCGGCAGGTGCTGGACAACCTGCTCTCCAACGCCGTCAAGTACACCCCGGCCGGCGGGACGGTCACGGTCGCCGCCGTGAGCGCCGGCGACGCCGCCGCCGCCATCAGCGTCAGCGACACCGGCATCGGGGTTCCGGCCGAGCAGTACCAGCAGCTGTTCACCCGGTTCTTCCGCGCCTCGACGGCGCTCGCGCACGGCATCAAGGGCACCGGCCTCGGCCTGGCCGTCACCAAGGCCATCGTCGACGCGCACCACGGCACGATCACCGCCACCCCGGCCGAGCCGACCGGCACCACGTTCACGTTCACCCTGCCGACCACCCCCTGAGCGTTGGTGAACGGAAGGTGTACACAAGGTGAACGATCTTCCAATGCGTAGCCCCGCCGGCCACTAGGCTAAACATCGAATCCGCGGGTACAAACCAGCAGGAATCGGGGGTGGGTTCAGATGGCGAAGAAGTCGAAGAAGGACAAGAAGAAGAACAAGAAGAACAAGAAGAAGAAGTAGCCGGCCGTGCCGCCGTTCCGCTCTGGCAACGGCGGCAACGCCACCCGACGTCGAGGGTCAGGACCCATGCACCACGACATTCTTGTGCTCCTTGACGCGCACCTGGCGCACCTGCGCGCGGCGCGGGATCAGCTCGCCGCCACCCGCAGGGTCACTCCGGGCGAACGGCACGCCGCCGTCCTGCACACCGTCGAGGTCAGCGAGCGCTACGCGGCACACGCCCGGATCCTGCTGGCCGAGCTCGACGCGGAGGAGCCGAGGGTGCCGGCATAGCCCGTTCAGACGGTGATGACGACCTTCGCCCGCGCATGGTCCATCTCGAGGTAGCGGACCGCCTCCGCGCCGTCGCTGAGCGGGAACGTGCGATCGATGACCGGGGTGATCGCGCCGGACTCGACGAGTTCCCCCAGCGTCTCGAGGTTCCTGCCGCTCGGCACCGCGACGAGGACGACCACCCGGTGGCGGACGAACCTCGACACCAGCCGTCCCCGGGTGATGAGGCCGACCGGCCCGAAGAGGCTGCCGCCCCCGGACACGCCGCCGCCGGACAGCACCAGGGTCCCCGCGGGCGTCAGGACCCGCCGGAATTCGGCCAGTGAGTGGTTGCCGACGAGGTCGAACACGACGTCGTACCGGTCGGCGCCGAGGGTGAAGTCCTCCCGGGAGTAGTCGATCACCTGGTCCGCGCCGAGGGAGCGGACCAGGTCGGCGTTCCTGGTGCTGCACACGGCGGTGACCCGCGCCCCGAAGGCCTTGGCGATCTGCACGGCGAACGTGCCGACGCCGCCGGACGCGCCGTTGATCAGGACGTGCTGCCCGGCGGTGACCCGCGCCGCGTCGCGCAGGCCCATGAGGGCCGTGTTCGCGGCCAGGGGCAACGCGGCGGCCTGCTCGAACGTGAGGTTGGCCGGCTTGATCGCCAGCGGACCGGTGGCCGGGATCCGGACGTACTCGGCGAACGCGGCGTCGATCTCGCCGAACACCTCGTCGCCGGGGCGGAAGCCCGTGACCCCCGCGCCGACGGCCTCGACCCGGCCGGCGAAGTCCGTGCCGCGGACCCGCACCTTCGGCGCGCCGAGCCCGAAGGCCATCCGGGCGACGTACGGATCGCCGCGCATGACGTGCCAGTCCCGGGCGTTGACGGAGGCCGCGTGGACCCGGACGAGCACCTCGCCGGCGGCGGTCACCGGCGGGTCGACCTCACCGAGCCGCAGCACGTCGGACGGGCCGTAGCGGTCCTGGACGATCGCCTTCATCGCGTTTCCTCCTTTTCGGAAGGTGTACGGCGTACACCAGCACCCTTTGACGGTAAGGTGTACGGCGTACACCAGTCAAGGGGAGATAGGGTGCGGCAGGTGGACACCCTTCGGCGCGCGCCCCTGACCAGGGACCGCGTGCTGCGCGCCGCCGTGGACCTCGCCGACGGCACGGGGATCGACGCGCTCAGCATGCGCAACCTCGCGCAGACCCTGGGCGTCGTGCCGATGGCGCTCTACAAGCACGTCGCCAACAAGGAGGAGCTCCTCGACGGCATGCTCGACGTCGTCGTCGGCGAGATCGACCCACCCGTCGCCGGCACCGACTGGCAGTCCGCTGTCCGCGAGCGGATCCTCTCCGCCCGCCGGGCGCTGCTGCGCCACCCCTGGGCGTCCCGGGTGCTCGAGTCCCGCACCGCCGCCACGCCGGTGGTCCTGCAGTACATGGACTCGATGATCGGCATGTTCCGGGCCGGCGGCTTCTCCGTCGACCTCACCCACCACGTGATGCACGCGATGGGCAGCCGCATCCTCGGCTTCTCGCAGGAGCTGTTCGGCACTCCCCCGCCGAGCGACGCGCCCGTCGATCCGCAGCTGGTCCGGCAGATGGCCGAGCGGTACCCGTACATCACCGAAATCACGACCCAGGTCGCGCACGACGACGCATCGGTGGTCGGCAGCGGCTGCGACGACCAGTTCGAGTTCGAGTTCACGCTGGACCTGATCCTGGACGGCCTCGAACGGCTCCGGGCGCGCGGCTGGACCTCCCGGCCGGATTGATCGGAATGCGCCCCGCCGGCCGGGTGTTGCCGCAGGCATGACGCAGATCAGGGAGCTCTATCTCACCGCCGCGGCGACCGCGGCCCGGTTGCTCGCCGCACCGGAGGTGGCCGCCGCGTGGCACGAGCCGAGCGCCCTGCCCAAACTCAGCGTGCAGGGGCTCGCCGGGCACCTGGCGGGGCAGATCTTCTTCATCCCCAAGGTCCTCGCCGAGCCGGTGCCCACCGAGGAGGTCATCGGCCTGCACGAGTACTACGCCCGGGTGCACTGGATCGGATCCGACCTGGACGAACCGTTCAACGTCCTCATCCGCACCAGCGGCGAGGACGACGCCGCGGACGGGCCGGCCGACCTCGCCGCGCGGGTCGAGGCCACCGTCGCGTCCCTGCGCACGGAGCTGCCGGCCGCGCCGGACCGGCCGGTGCGCCGCCCCACCTGGGGTGCGTGGTCGATCGCCCTGGACGACTTCGTGGCGAGCCGGCTGCTGGAGGTCGTCGTGCACAGCGACGACCTGGCGCACAGCGTCGGCGTCACGACGCCCGAGTTCCCGCCCGCCGCCGTCGAGACGGTCGTGGACATCCTGTCCCGCATCGCCCTGCGCCGCCACGGCCAGACCGACGTGCTGCGCGCGCTGAGCCGGGCCGAACGGGCACCGGCCTCGATCGCCGCACTGTAGGCAGCTAGGGGCTGTATCGAAGCCGCACCTCCGCCGGAGAGACGCGCCGATCGTTCCCCGGCGAAGGTGCGGCGGCTCAGCCCTTGACCGACCCGGTGAGGCCGCCGACGATGTGCCGTTCGGCGAACACGAAGAAGCCGATCGCGGGGATCATCGAGGCCGCTGTATAGGCCAGGATCCGGGCGGTGTCCTGGGAGAACTGGGACTGGAACGCGGCGACACCGAGCGGCAGGGTGAAGTTCGCCGGGTCGCTGAGCACCAGCAGCGGCAGCAGGTAGGCGTTCCAGCTGGTGACGAACGCCAGGATCGCCACGGTCGTCAGCGCGGGCCGGCTCAGCGGGATCAGGATCCGCCAGAAGAACCCGAGCCGGCCGGCGCCGTCCATCGCCGCCGCGTCCTCCAGCTCGCCGGGGATCGCGGCCATGAACGGGCGCAGGATGACGATCGTGATCGGCAGGGCGAACGCGGCCTGCGGCAGCGCCACCCCGAGCGGGTTCTCCAGCAGGTCCAGCTCGCGCAACAGCAGATACAGCGGCAGGGCCGCCGCGGTGAGCGGGAACAGCAGGCCCAGCGTGAACAGGGTGTACAGCGACTCGCGCCCGGCGAACGTGTAGCGGGAGAGTGCGAACGCCGCCATCGACCCGACGCCGACGGCGAGGGCGGTGGTGATGACGGAGATGAGCGTGCTGTTGCCCATCGCCTGCCAGAAGACGTCGGAGCTGAGCACGTCGGTGTAGTTGCCCAGGTTCCACGGCGACGGCCAGCCGACCGGCTCGTTGTTGATCTGCGCGTTGGTGCGGAACCCGCCGAGGACGGTGAACAGCAGCGGCACGACGGTCACGCCGATGACGAACAGCACGACGAGATACGTGAACGGCGTCCCCAATGACAGGCGTCTCTTCATGCCGGTCACCCCTTGGTTCCGGTCAGTGCGCCCCGCAGGTCGCGGCGCAACGCGAAGCGCTGGTACAGCAGGGCGAAGATGAAGCACACGACGAAGAGCACGACGGCGACGGCGCTGCCGAACCCGAACTCGTAGCGGCTGAAACCGTGGTCGAGCAGGTATGTCGCCATGGTTGCCGAGGCGCTCGCCGGACCGCCGAGCGTCATGATCCACACCAGGTCGAACAGTTGCAGCGAACCGATGACGGACAGGAAGATCCAGATCCGGATGGTGGGCCCGAGCAGCGGCAGCACGATGTGGCGGGTCGTGTCCCACGGGGACGCACCGTCGGTCGAGGCGGCCTCCCGCAGCTCGGACGGGATGCTCTGCAACCCGGCGAGCAGCAGGATGATGCCGAAGCCGATGTACTTCCAGGTGATGACCACGAAGAGCGTGTAGAGCACCAGGTCGCCGTCGGCGAGCCAGTCCTGGATCAGGCCCCCGAGGCCGACCGCGTTGAACAACTGGTCGACCAGGCCGCCGGGCTGCAGCATCAGCAGCCAGACGACCGCGGTGATGGCCTCCGACAGCACGTACGGCGCGAACACCACCAGCCGCAGCACCGCCCGCCCGCGGATCTTGCGGTTGAGCAGCAGCGCCAGCGCGATCGACAGGGGCAGCTGGATGACGACGGACAGCACGGCGATGATCAAGTTGTGCAGCAGCGCGGACCGGAAGACCTCGTCCTCCAGGACCCGCTGGTAGTTGCCCAGCCCGTACGGGGTTCGGGGGCTGAACCCGGTCCATTTGTAGAAGCTGTAGTAGACGGCGACCGCGATCGGCAGCAGCACGAACCCGACGAACAGCACGAGCGCCGGGCTGAGCAGCAACACGAGTTCCAGCCGGGTGCCGCGGCGCCCGGGCCGGCGGGCCGGCCGCGATACATCGCGGCCGGCCTGCTTCGCGGGCGCCGTTGCGGCGGCAACGGTTCCCATCAGTGGCCCATCACTTGTTCGCGACCGCCTTGGTGAAGGCGTCGACGATGCCCTGCGGGCTGCCCTTGCCGGCGAAGAAGTCGGCGATGGCGTCGTTGAGTGCCTGCCCGACGCTCGTGGGCAGAGCCTGGTCGAAGTACACCTGGATGTACGGCGCCTTGTTCAGGTATTCCTGCACGGTCTTGAGCGTGGGGTCCTGGATGGCGGAGATCGCCGCCGGGTTCGCCGGCAGGCTGATCGTGTTGGTCTGCACCAGTTTCTGCTGCACCGGGGCACTGGCGATGTACTTGAGGAAGTCGGCGCACGCCGCGCCGGCCTTGACGGCACAGGAGTAGCCGTCGCCGCCGCCGAGCGCGGTCCCAGGGGTGCCCTTGCCACCGGCAACAGCCGGGAACTCGAACCAGCTGAGCTTCTTGGCGTACTCCTTGTCCTCGGTCAGCGGGATCATCGTGGGCAGCTCCCAGTCACCCTGCAGCTCCATCGCGGCCTTGCCATTGGCGAGCAGACCCGCCGAGCTGCCCGCGCCCTGCTGGGCGGGGGTGCCGAGGAAGGCGTCCTGGAACGGTTTGGTGTCGAGGAACGCCTTGAGGTCCTCGCCGGCCTTGACCCAGCACGGGTCGTCCATCTTGAGGTTCTTCACGGTGTTCTTCACGGTGTCCAGGGAGCATTCGCGGATCGCGAAGTAGGACCACCAGAAGGCGTCGGGCCACTTGTCCTTGCCGCCGACGGCGATCGGGGCGATGCCCTTGGCCTTCAGCTTGGTGACGGCGGCGTTGAGCTCTTCCATCGTTTTCGGGGGCGCGGTGATGCCGGCCTGGGTGAAGAGATCCGTGCGGTACCAGAAGCCGACGACGTGCAGGCCGAAGGGCACGCCGTACTGCTTGCCCTCGACCTGCCAGCCCTTGGCGCCGGCGCCGAGCTCCTGGATCCAGCTCGACGTCGCATCGGTGATGTCCATGAGCTTGCCGGACTCCACCTGGGTGGCCAGGGCACCGCCACCCCACTGCTGGAAGATGCTCGGCGGTGTCGGCGACTGCAGCGCCACCGAGATCTTGGTCTTGAGCGCTTCGTTCTGTGCCGGCTCGACCTTGAACGACACATTCGGATGGTCGGCGTGGTACTGGTCGGCGAGCGACTGCCAGACGCCCTTGGCGGGATCCTGGGCGCCGTTGTGCCACCAGGTCAAGGTCGTGGCGGCATTCGGGTCACCGCTCGAGCTGGGTTCGTCGTCGCCGCATGCGGTCAGGGAGGGCACGACCATCGCCAATGCGACGGTGATCGCGGCCAGCCTCCGTGGGGTGCTCAGGCGGACGTTCAAAGTGATCATCTCCTGACGGGGGCGAGCCGAGCCGAAGGGCTCGGCCCTCGATGACCGCAGAGTCTCCGCCTCAGGAACTAGGCTTGTCAATCGTTGTTGATATCGTTATCGGAAGTTACTCTGCCCTCGTGAAGCCCAGTTCTCGAATCACGATCCGGGACGTCGCCGCGACCGCGGGCGTCTCGGTGGCGACGGTGTCCAAGGTGCTCAACGCCCGTTACGGGGTGTCCGCCGCGACCAGCGCACACGTCCAGTCCGTCATCCGCGAGCTGGGCTACGAGGCGAGTCTCGTGGCGCAGAGCCTGCGCAACCACAAGACCAACGTCATCGGCATCCTCGTCGCCGACCTGGAGCCGTTCAGCACCGAGCTGCTCAAGGGCGCCGCGAAGGCGATCAAGGGCACCGGCTACGAGCTGGTCGTCTACTCCGCCGGCGGGCGCACCAGCGACCAGGCCGGCTGGGAGCAGCGCTACCTGTCGCGGCTGTCCGGCACGCTGATCGACGGCGCGGTCCTGGTCACGCCGACGGTGATCGACGTCGACTACGGCACCGCCGTGGTCGCCGTGGACCCGCACGCCGGGCCGTCCGGCCTGCCGACCGTCGACTCGGACAACTTCAACGGCGCCAGGCTGGGCACCCAGCACCTGCTCGACCTGGGGCACCGCCGCATCGCGATGATCACCGGCCGGCCGGACCTGGAGTCCTCCCGGTTACGTGAGCGGGGCTTCCGCGAGGCCATGTGCGACGCCGGCGTGCCCGTCGACCCCGACCTGATCCAGGTCGGCGACTACGACCCGGACTCCTCCGCCGCAGCGGCCCACCTGCTGCTCAGCAACCCGGACCGGCCCACCGCCATCTTCGGCGCCAACGACGTCTCGGCGATCGCCGCCGTCGAGGTCGCGGCGTCGATGGGGCTGCGGGTGCCCGACGACCTGTCCGTCGTCGGGTTCGACAACGTCCCCGAGGCGGCCCTGGCCAGCCCCGCCCTCACCACCGTTGAGCAGCCGATCCACGCGATGGGCCAGCACGCGATCGAACTGCTGATCAAGCTCATGCACGGCGCGCCGGTCGACACGACCCACGTCCGGCTCCCGACCCGGCTCGTCGTGCGCCAGTCGACCCGCGCGGTCTGAACGTTTCACGGCGCCCCGCGACCGCGCCGTGCGCAACGGCGCACGCGGCGCGCGGTGCGACCCTGCCCGGCCAACGCCACCCTGCACGAACATTGGAGCCCGAGCGTGACACTCGACAGCGGCGTCTCCGCCGGAACCTGGCGGGACACCACGGCGCCCGCGTCCGCACGCGTGGCCGACCTGATGACCCGGATGACCCTGCGCGAGAAGGTGGCGCAGATGTACGGCGCCTGGCTCGACGTCGACGACACCGCCGGCGAGGTCGCCCCGCATCAGCACGACCAGGCGCCCGACCCGATCGACTGGCCCGCCCTCATCCCGCACGGCCTGGGCCAGGTGACCCGCGCCTACGGCACCACGCCGATCGCGCCCGCCGACGGCGCCCGGCGGGTTGCCCGCCTCCAGCGCGAGATCATCGCCGCGGGCCGCTTCGGCCTCCCGGCGATCGTGCACGAGGAGTGCCTGACCGGCCTGGCCGCCTGGCAGGCGACCATCTACCCGGCGCCGCTGTCGTGGGGCGCGAGCTTCGACCCGGAGCTGATCGAGCGGATGGGCGCGCAGATCGGCCGCACCATGCGCCGCCTCGGCATCCAGCAGGGCCTCGCCCCGGTCCTGGACGTGGTCCGGGACCTGCGCTGGGGGCGGGTCGAGGAGACCATCGGCGAGGACCCGCACCTGGTCGGCACGATCGGCGCCGCCTACGTGCGCGGGCTGGAGTCCGCCGGCGTCGTCGCCACCCTCAAACACTTCGCCGGCTACTCCGCCTCCCGCGCCGGGCGCAACCTCGCGCCGGTGTCGATCGGGCCGCGCGAGCTCGCCGACGTGCTGCTGCCGCCGTTCGAGATGGCGCTGCGCGCCGGTGCCCGCTCGGTCATGAACAGCTACACCGACCTCGACGGCGTCCCCGCCGCCGCGGACCCGGCGCTGCTCACCGACCTGCTCCGGGACCGGCTGCGCTTCGACGGCACGGTCGTGTCCGACTACTTCTCCGTCGCGTTCCTGCAGACGCTGCACGGCGTCGCCGGCACCCGCGCCGACGCGGCCGCGCTCGCCCTGCGCGCCGGCATCGACGTCGAGCTGCCCGGCGCCAACTGCTACGGCGCGCCGCTGCTGGACGCCGTCGAGGCCGGCGACGTCGACGAGGCCCTCATCGACCGGGCCGTCACCCGGATCCTGCTGCAGAAGTGCGCCCTCGGCCTGCTCGACGAGGACTGGCAGCCGTCGCCTCCCGCGCTGTCCGACGCCACTGTGGACATCGACCCGCCCGAGGCCCGTGACCTGGCCCGGCAGCTCGCGGAACGCTCGATCGTCCTGCTGCGCAACGAATCCGCGCTGCCGTTGCGCCCCGGCGCCCGGCTCGCCGTCGTCGGTCCCGGCGCAGCGGAGTCCGGCGCGATGCTCGGCTGCTACTCGTTCCCCCGGCACGTCCTGGTGCACCACCCGGACGTGCCCGCGGGCGTGTCCGTGCCGTCGGTGCTGGACGCGCTGAAGGCCGGGCACGACGTCACGTACGCGCTGGGCTGCCCGGTCGTCGGCGGCGACGACGAGCAGATCGCCGCCGCGGCCGAGGCCGCCGCCGGGGCCGACGTGTGCGTCGCGGTCCTCGGTGACCTGTCTGGGCTGTTCGGTGGCGGCACGTCCGGGGAGGGCTGCGACGCGGCCGACCTGCGGCTGCCCGGGCGGCAGGAGGAGCTCCTCGAGGCGCTGCTGGCCACCGGTACGCCGGTCGTGCTGGTCCTGCTCGTCGGCCGCCCGTATGAGCTGTCCCGCCAGGTCGACCGGCTCGCCGCGGTGCTGTGCGGGTTCTTCCCCGGCGAGGAGGGTGCCACCGCGATCGAGGGTGTCCTCAGTGGACGGATCGACCCGTCGGGCCGGCTGCCGGTCAGCTTCCCGGGGGCCGGTGCCTCGCAACCGTCGACCTACCTGGCCGCGCCGCTCGCCCGCCGCAGCGGCGTCAGCAGCGTGGACCCGACGCCGCTGTTCGCGTTCGGACACGGGCTGTCCTACACCGGCACGACGTGGGGCGAGGTCACCCTCTCCCCCGCCGGCGGCTGGGCCACCGACGGCACCGTGGAGCTGGCGGTGCCGGTGAGCAACGACGGCGACCGCGCGACGAGCACCGTCGTCCAGGTGTACCTGCACGACCCCGTCGCCGAGGTGGCCCGGCCCGAGCGGCAGCTGATCGCCGCGGCCCGGGTGGACCTCGCGCCGGGGCAGCACCGCACGGTCGTGTTCGGGCTGCACGCCGACCTGCTGTCCTACTCCGGCCGGGACGGGCGGCGCCTGGTCGAGCCGGGCGACGTCGAGCTGCGCGTCGCGCGGTCCAGTGTGGACGTCCACGCGGCGGTGCGGGTCCCGGTCGCCGGCCCGCGCCGCGTCGTCGGCCACGATCGGCAGCTGCACCCGGTGATTTCGTTGCGCTGACGGTTCAGCACGCGCGAAGGGCGGGACCCGGGTTTCGGGTCCCGCCCTTCATCGTCTTTCAGACGGCCGTGCAGGCGCTGCCGTTCAGGGTGAACGCGGCCGGCTTGCCGGTGTTACCGGAGTGGTTCGCCTGGAACCCGAACGACGTCGATCCGCCGGGCGGGATCGTCGCGTTGTAGCTCAGGTTCCGCGCCGTGACCGCACCCGAGGCCGGGCTCACGGTGGCGTTCCACGCGGAGGTGACGGTCTGCCCCGACGGCAGCGTGAACCCGAGGGTCCAGCCGTTGACGGGGGTGGTGCCCGCGTTGGTGACCGTGACGGCCGTGGTCAGCCCGGTGTTCCAGGCGTTCACGGTGTACGACACGCGGCACCCACCGGCCGGCCCCGGCGACTGGCTCGACGGCGGACTCGACGGCGGACTCGACGGCGAGGCCGGCGGCGAACTGGGCGGGGTGCTCGTCGGGGTCGTGCCCCCGGACAGGCCGAAGAACGCGATCACCATCGCGGCCTGCCCGGCCAGGGGCAGGTTGTGCCCGACGCCGGCCAGGCTGATCCCCTCGACGGGGGCCATGGTGCCCGCGTTGCCGTAGCGGGTGCGGGTCCAGCCGGACTGCGGCTGGTCGGTGAACACCGGGGTCTGGCTGACCCCGAGCACGTTCGTCCACTGCTCGATCTCCTCGCCGAAGTTCGGGTAGGCGAGGGTGGTGTCGTTGGTGCCGTGGAAGACCTGCATCCGCGGGCGGGCCCCGGTGTACCCGGGATAGGCGGCCCGGACCAGATCACCCCACTGCTGCGGCGTTTTGTTGAGCTGGCCGCTGGAGCAGGTGCTGTTCCAGGACGAGCCGTCGGTGGTGGCGAAGCAGCCGAACGGGACGCCCATGAACGCCGCACCGGCCTTGAACACGTCCGGGTAGTCGCCGAGCAGGACGTTGGTCATCATGCCGCCGGACGAGGCGCCGGTGACGTAGATCCGGCCCGGGTCGGCGTTGTTGTGCTGCTGGACGTAGGTGACCATCGACATGATGCCGACCGGGTCGCTGCCACCGCCGCGCCGCAGCGCCTCCGGCGAGGAGACGTCGAAGCAGTTGCCGCTGCGGGTGGCCGACGGGTACACCACGATGAACCCGTACCGGTCGGCGAGCGACGCGAACTCGGTGCCGGAGTAGAACGCCGGGCCGGATCCGGTGCAGTAGTGCACGGCCACGACGACCGCCGGGCGGGCGGCCACGGTGTTGGGCACGTACAGGTGCATGCGCAGGTTGGTCGGGTTGGTGCCGAAGTTGGTGACCTCGGTCAGGGTGGCGGCGGCCGCCGGCGACGCGATCAGGGTGATGCCGGCGACGGCCAGGACCGCGGCGGCCAGGGCGGCTTTGATCAGACGCATCCGGTCCTCCTCAGCTCGCGGCGCAGGTCGGGCTCAGCGTGCCGGCGGTGCCGGTGGCCTGGAAGCCGAACTCGGTGTACTGCCCGGCGGTGATCCGGCCGTTGTAGGACACGTTGCTCCACGTGTTGCCCGACCGGCTCGTGTTCCACGAGTTGGTGACGGTGGCCCCGGACGGCAGCGGCAGCGTGACGGCCCAGGCGTTGGTGCCGTTGGCGCCGGCGGTCACGCGGACGGTGGCGACGAACCCGCCCTGCCACTGGTTCACCGACACCGTCGCGGTGCAGCCACCCGACGGGATCGGCGGCTGCGAGCTCGGCGGCGCCGAGCTGCTGCTGCTCACCGGCGGGTTGCTCGTCGGGCTTCCGCCACCCAGCGCCGCCAGGGTGCTGGTGTACGCGGCCTTCTTGTTGCCGTTGCCGTCGAACAGCAGCGGCGTGCCCGACGCCCGCCACGAGTCGCTGTCCCGGATGCCCCACACGGTGATGCCGGTGCAGCGGCTCACGTTCAGGCAGGCCTGGGTGACCTTGCGGAAGTTCTCGGCCTGGGTGCTGCCGGAGCCCTCGATGTCCAGCTCGGTGATCTGCACGTCGACGCCGAGGTTCGCGAACCGCTGCAGATTCGCCTGATAATCACTTGGTACGGGGCTGGCGGAGTTGAAGTGCGACTGGAACCCCACACAGTCGATCGGCACGCCGCGGGACTTGAAGTCCTGCACCATCGCGTAGACGGCGTTGGACTTCGCGTTCTGCCCGTCGGTGTTGTAGTCGTTGTAGCAGAGCTTCGCGCCCGGGTCGGCGGCCCGCGCGGTGCGGAACGCGACCTCGATCCAGTCGTTGCCGGTGCGCTGCAGATTCGAGTCGCGGCGCCCGCCGCCACCACCGTCGGCGAACGCCTCGTTGACCACGTCCCACGCATAGATCTTGCCCTTGTAGTGGGTGGCGACCTGCGTGACGTGGTTGACCATGGCGTTGCGCAGCGCGGTCCCGGACAGGTTCTGCGCCCAGCCCGGCTGCTGCGAATGCCACGCGAGGGCGTGACCGCGGATCCGCTGGTTGTGCGACTGGGCGTGAGACACGATCTGGTCGGCGGATCCGTAGGAGAACGAGCCCTGCGACGGCTCGGTCGCGTCCCACTTCATCTCGTTCTCGGGCGTGACCATGTTGAACTCGCGGTCCAGGATGCCCGAGTAGACGGAGTCGCTGAGCTTGTACGCCGCGACCGCCGTGCCGAAGTACCGACCCTGCTCCGCGGCGGCCGCGCCGAGCGTGGACGCGGCGGCGTCCGCGGTCGACGCGATGCCCAGCGCCACGGCGACGGCCAGAGCTCCGGCCCCGGCGGCGGCCAGCTTGCGTTTCTTGTCCATTTGCGCAGACCCTTCGTTTCGAAACATTGTTCGGCGGGGACCCGATCAGCATCACGGAATGGCCGTCCGGCAACGCCTTGGCTGTTGCGGATTTCCCGCGGTGGCCGGGGCTGCCCTGCTGGCAGCGGCCCGCCGCACCATTTTCGAAAAAGGAATACTGAAACTTTCATTGATCGGCGCCATAGTTTGTTGATTCGATGACGGTGCGCCGCATTCGGCCGGAGTGGAAAGGACCTGAAAATGGTGCGATTACGGTTCGAGGGACACCGGTCCGGAGCCGGGCCACTCACCGCCGGCCAGCGCAACATCGCGAAGTGGCTGCTCGACGTCCCGCACGCGCCCGCCGCGGTCCTCGACCACGCCTTCGCCGTCCCGCCCGGCACGACGGTCCGGGACGTCGCCGACTGCTTCGAGGTGCTGCTGTGCCGGCACGAGGGGTTGCGCAGCACGTACCAACTCGGCGACCCCGGCGTCCAGCACGTCCTCGCGTCCGGCACACTGCCGCTACGGGTCCACTCAGGACCCGACGCCGCGCGGCTCGTCGCGCTGTGCCGGGCCGAGCCGTTCGATCCCGCCGCGGCGCCGCCGGTCCGGTTCGCGGTCGCCGTCAGCGACGGGCACGTCAGCGCCGCCGTTGTGGTCTGCTCGCACATCGTGGCGGACTTCCAGGCCCTGGCGGTGCTGGACGCCGAGTTCGCCGAGCTGATCCGCGACCCCGCCGCCCGGGTGCCCGGCGAACCCCGGCCGCAGCCCCTCGACCGGGCCGTGCTGGAGGCCCGGCCGGCCCGGCGCCGGCGGATGGAGACGGCGCTGCGGCACTGGGAGCGTGCGCTGCGGGAGGCGCCTGCGCACCCGTACGCCGGGCCGCGCACCGGACCCGGCGGCGGCTCCGGCGCCTGCGGCATCTCCTCGACCGCCGCGGCAATGGCGCTGGAGCACGTCGCGGCCCGCACCGGCACGAGCCGCCCGGCCATCGTCCTGGCCGCGTTCTGTGCGCTGCTTTCCCGCCGTACCGGCGACGCCACCTGCAGTTTCGTCACGCTCTCGGCGAACCGGTTCGAGTCCGACCTGCTCCGCTACGTGGGCACCCTGGCGCAGTCCACGTTCCTGACCGTCGAGGTCGGCGACTCGGGTTTCGACGCCCTGGTGCGGCGCTGCTTCGGCGCGGTCCTGCAGGCGGGCCTGCACGGCGCCTACGACGTGTACCGCCAGCATGAGCACTCGATCCGCATCACCGCGGACCGTGGGGTGGCGCCGTCGTTCGAGCCGGTGTTCAACAGCGTCGTCATGGACACCCGCGCCCCGGCCCCGCGGCCGCTGCGGGAGATCGGGCGGGCCGCGGCGACGGAGACCCAGTGGGTGGACCTGCCGGCGACCGACGTCCTGCTCCGCTTCGACCTCGGCAGCGTCGACGGCGCGCTGGTGGCCCGCCTGCGGAGCGGCGACACCGGCCGGGTCGGACCGGCCGAGGTCACGGCGCTGCTGCTGGCCCTGGAGCGGCTTCTCGTCGCCGCGGCCGCCGGCGACCTCGACCACGCCGGCATCGTCGCGGCGCTCGCCCTGCCACCGATCGAGCGGCCGGCGGGCTGGCTGCGTGTCGACCGCTGCTGGGTCGACCTCGCCGAGGTCCAGCGGCTTGTCGACGACGCCCTAGCACCGGCTGCCTGCCGGGTCTTCGCGTCCGTGGACGGTGCACCGCTGGTCGCGTACGTCGCCGGCGGCCCGGGCACGGTTGAGGAGGCGCACCGGCGGTGCCTGGCCGCACTGCCGGGCCGGCACGCCGCGATGACACCCGGGCGCTATGTCCTCTGTGGACAATCGCCGGTGGATCCATGCTCGCTCGCGGACTGGCGGGCCGTGCCGGTCCTGTGCGAGGGCACCGGCCGGGCCGCCGCACTGGCACTGAGCCCGACCTGACCCTTGGTGTACACCGGTGATGTTTTTGTGGGCACTGCGGCTCTTTTGTGCGGTCAGCCGTGCCGGTGCACGGGTGGCGCGTCCGGGTGGAGCCGGCGCAGGCCGGCGCGGGCGAGGGCCGTCGCGCTGCCGGCGGGGACGGCGAGGTCCCATTCGAGGTACACCTTGTCGCCGTCGTGGCAGCCGAAGCTGGTGGAGACGCACAGCAGCGGCTCGTGCTCGACGAGGTGGCCCTCCCGGATCACGTCATGGCCGAAGACCGCGACCCGGGCGTCGGGGTGCAGGGCGCGCAGGAACGCGGTCGCCCGGTCCGCGCTCGTGGTCCGGGCCCACAGCAGCGCACCGACCACGCTCCGCGACGCCATCTCGTGCAGCGGGACGTCCTCGTGCCCGGCCAGCGGCGCCGCCTCGAGGTCGGCCGCCCCGTCGATGACCGCGTGCGGGGCGGCGTGCGTGAACACGATGCCCGCCGCCGGCGCGACGGCGGCGAGGGGCCAGCCGGCCAGCCAGTCCCTCACCTCGGCGAACCGTCCGGGCCCGTACGTGTCCTCGAGATGGCGGGCCTCGTCGGGGTGGAACTTCTCCAGGCGGGGACCGCCGAGGTGCGCGTGCTCGTGGTTACCGAGCAGGTAGTGGACCCGGCCGGGAAACCGTTGCTGCAGCCGCCATGCCTCGTCGAGCAGTTCGACCGACGCGTCGGTGTAGTACGAGCCCAGGTGGTCCGGCCACGCGTCGGGTGACAGCGCCGGCCCGTGGACCAGGTCGCCGCACAACAGCAGGTGGCTCTCGGTGCCCAGCTCCACGAAGCGGCGCACGATCGCGTGGAAGTCGGCCAGGTTGCCGTGCAGGTCGGTGCCCACCAGCAGCGTCCCCCGGTCCGGCAGGACGACGACGCGTGACATCCCGCCAGCGTAACCGGGCCGCGCATCCGGCATGCTCGTGCTGTGCGCGCAGACGACATGATCCCGCTGGGGCGGACCGGGCTGACGGTGAGCCGGCTCGGGCTGGGACTGGCGTCGCTCGGCGGGCTGTTCACACCGGTGAGCGACGAGGACGCGGCGGCGACCGTCGAGCGGGCCTGGGACCTCGGCGTCCGCCTGTTCGACACGGCGCCGGTGTACGGGTACGGCCGATCCGAGTTCCGGACGGGACTCGCCCTGCGGCCCCGTCCCCGCGACGCATACGTCCTGTGCACCAAGGTCGGCCGCCTCATCGAACCCGACGGCACCGACACCCAGGACATCTGGGCGGACCCGCCACCCGGCGTCGGACCGCGCCTCGACTACACCCGGCAGGCGGTGCGGCGTTCCCTCGAGGACAGCCTGACGCGCCTCGGGCTGGACCGCGTCGACGTGCTGCACATCCACGACCCGGACCTGAACTATCCGGTGGCGCTCGCCGAGGCGTACCAGGCCCTGGCCGACCTGCGGGCCGCGGGCGTGATCCGGGCCGTGTCGCTCGGGGTCAACCACGCCGACGTGGCGGCCCGGTTCCTGCGGGAGGCACCCGCGCCCGGCCCCGACTGCGTGCTGCTCGCCGGGCGGTACACGCTGCTGGATCAGACCGGTCTCGCCGAGCTCCTGCCGTTGTGCGCGCGGCAGGGGGTGGCGGTGTTCGCGGCGGGCGTATTCCAGGCCGGGCTGCTCGCCGAGCCGCGATCCGGCGCCGCGTACGGCTATCCGAACGTGCCCGCCGCGCTGCTGGAGCGGGTGCGGGCGGTCCGCGCCGTCTGCGCCGAGCACCACGTGCCGCCCCTGGCCGCGGCGATCCAGTTCGCGTTCGGTCATCCGGCGGTGGCCGCGGTCCTCGTCGGTGCCCGTACCCCGGACGAGGTCACGGCCAACGCGGAGCTGCTCGCCCATCCGGTGCCAGCCGGGTTGTGGCGGTCGCTCAAGGCGGCCGGCCTGCTGCCGGCGGAGGCACCGGTCCCGGCTGGGTAGCGCCGTCGACCACCCGGACGGCCTCCGGTCCCAGCTCAGGCGGGCTGCGGCACCGTCTCCGTAGCCGGCCCGTCCGGCGCGGCCGGCCCATCCGGCCCGGCCGGCCCAACCAGCGCAGCCGGCCCAACCAGCGCAGCCGGCCCAACCAGCGCGGCTGGCCCATCCGGTGCGGGCGGGTCGTCCGGTGCGGGCGGGTCGAACGGCGTGGACGAATCGGTCGGCGCGGGCGGCAGTGGTGGGGCGAGGTTCACGACGTTCCGGCGGCGGGCCAGCCAGGCGATCACCGCTGCGTACACCACCAGCATCGGCGCGTCGACGGCGAAGATCTGCCACGGCGCGTCCGCGGCGGTCTCCGTGCTCGCGAGGTCGCCGAAGGCCGCCGAGATGCCCATCCCGACCAGGTTGTTGACCGCGTGCAGGGCGATGCCGGCCTCCAGGCCCCCGGTGCGCACCGCCAGCCATCCCGTGACCACGCCGAAGCAGATCACCTCCGCCAGCCCCCACGAGGTGCCGAACCCGTGCATCGCGGCGAAGATGAGCGCCTGCACCCCGATCGGCAGCCACGGCGCGCGCACGAACGCTCCGACGGCCTGCAGGAACCAGCCGCGGCACAGGTACTCCTCCGCGGCCGCCTGCAACGGAACCAGCAGGAGCAGCATCAGCACCGCGACCGTGAACTCACTGGCGCCGACCCACTCGCCGGCCTCCTCCTCGCCGCCGCCAGGGTCGGTCACGGCGAACAGGACGGCCGTCGTGACCACCATCAACACCACGGCCGGCACCGACACCAGCAGGCACACGCCGAGCCAGCGCAGCCGCAGCCGGCCCTGCACCGACGAGACGGTGCCCACGGACCGGACCTTCCCCCACCAGACGGCGAACAGCACGCACGGAATGATCGAGGCCAGCACCAGCAGGTCCAGCGCGGTGTTACCGATCGCCCCGAAGGAGAACAGGCCGTCCTCGTCGTTCGGCCGGCCGGCGATGCTGCCCGCGACGGACGCGACACTGTAGACGGCCATCATCAGCCCGAACCCGGCCGCCGCCACGACCAGCGTGCCCGTGATCGGGCGCCACCAGCGGTGCGCGGGGGTGCGGGCAAGCCGGTGGAACGGGATACCGGGCGGGTCCACGATGGTCACGCCGCTCATTCTGCGGCAGGGACCCACTCTTTCGCCGCCCCACAATGGACACCTTCGACCGTAGTCGAACAGCCGACAGCCGACCGCCGGAGACAGACTGCCGGTCGTGATCGAAGCCGTGCACGGGCCGTGCGGACAGCCGGCCCGCGACTTCGATCACCGGGAGATCCGCTCCCGGCGCTACACAAGCGGGGCAACGAGGCTGGTCTGGACATCGGCAGTGCCGGATCCGGCGGCAGGCACGCGGCGACGTCGCCGGATTCCCCACAACCCGAAGGATCCCCGGGCACCTGACCCGGAAATCGTTCGGCTTGTCGCTCCATCACCCGCTTGACACAAGCTCTCACAGATCGAAGTCGCGCACGGGCTGTGCGGACAGCCGGCCCGCGACTTCGATCACCAGGAAGATCCACTCCCGGCGCGGAACACGCGGGCGAAGCGGCTGATCCGGACCCCGGCAGCACCGGACCGCGCGCTGGGCACGCGGGCGTCGTGGCCGGATTCCCCACAACCGGAAGGATCCCTGGGCAGCTGGAGCCTGTTGCGAAATGGCCGTCTCACGTTCCGTGCTGAGAGAAACACGGCTGTGCGGGCCGGGCGCCGCCAATCGGCGGCCGTCGAGGGGCGCGGCGATCGTCGACGAGACGGTTTTCCGCCAAAACGCAACAGGCTCGCTGACCCGGAAATCGTTCCGCTTGTCGCGCCGCCACTCACTGGACAGGACCCTGCACAGATCGAAGGAGCCGGATGGTCGTCGGGGCGGCCATCGGCGTCCTTCGATCATGTGCGAGGTTTTCGAAGTCGTCCCGTGGCCGCCTGGCAAGAGCCCGGGCAGCCGAACCCGGAACACGACAACGCGATCTCGGCCGATTTCCGGGCGCCCGAAGTTCGGCACACTCCGGCAACGACCAAAGGCCGTGTCTGGACCAGCGTCCGCACCACACGCCAGCGGACGCGAGCCCGCCCGGTGCCGATCTGCAGCGCAGGATGCGCGTCTGCCTCGCACCGCAGATGCAGGCCGCCAGCCACAGACGCGGGGCCGCCAGCCATAGACGCGGGGCCGCCAGCCGCAGATGCAGGCCGACGCCGCAGACGCGGGGCCGCCAGCCCCGCGTCTGCCTCGCACCGCAGATGCAGGCCGACAGCCGCAGACGCCCGGCCGACAGCCGCAGACGCCCGGCCGACAGCCGCGGACGCAGGGCCGACAGCCGCGGACGCAGGGCCGACAGCCGCGGAGGACCGCGCGTCGCCGGTCGCTCGACGATCAGCGGCCGACGGGCAGTCCGCCGGCACCCCACGCCGCGCCGCGATCCCGGAAACCCGCCGGCACGTGGCGCCGCGCGTGGCGGGTCCGGTGGGTCGCGGCGGGCGGAGTGGGGTTACGCCGTGGCGAGGTGCAGGTCGCGGAGGACCTCTGAGGCGGTGATCGGGTCGAGGACGGCGAACGGGATGTGGTGGTCGGTGGACTGGGGGTCGTCGCCCGCCGCGACGATGTGCACGTCGCGGATCGTCTGCTGCGGGGTGAGGGACGGGTCGCCGATGGCGATGCCCGGATGGAGTTCGGCGATCACGAGGTGCCCGCCGGCCAGGTCGCGCTCCACCCAGCACTGTCCCCCGCCGTCCAGGGGCGGCCCCAGGCGCCAGCCGTGGCGGTCGAGGCTCATGAAGCGGCCCGACGGGCCGGCCAGGCCGTCGAAGCGGGTCAGGGTCACGGACGTGCGCTCCGCCGGGGTGAGTGCGTGGATCTCGCGGCCGAGTTGCGGGAACGGCTGCAGGATCTCGTAGTCGGCGAAGACAACGGACCAGCGGGCGAGGTCGGCGCCGAGGTCCAGCGGGTGGGCGATGCCGACGGTCGCCGAGGGGTCGAGGGTGGCTGGGTCGTCGTCGACGGTGGCGAGGGTGCGGTCCTCGGCGATCCGGAACGCGGTGTGCGCCGTGCCGTCGTCGGCGTAGCCGGCCCACACCAGCCGGCGGGCGAGGTGCCACACGAGCGGGTGGGCGACGAACAGCTCGCGCAGCTCCTCGGCCGTCCAGCGGCGCCGGCGGACCATGGCCCGCTCCAGGCGGCGGATCTGGTCGGCGGCGATGGTCCGGACGTCCTTCTTGAGGGCGCTGAAGCGCTGGTACGCGGCCGGGCCGAGGGTGGCGTCGTCGCGGGCGCCCGGCTTCGGCAGGGACTTGAGGCGCTTGCCGTCCTCGTCGGCGACGGTCGGGCGCAGCTGGTCGTCGAAGCCGACGACGAACCGGCGCGGGCCGTAGTCGAGCACCAGGCCGCCGTCGGCGCGCAGGCCGAGGTCCGGCACGAGCCGGTCGGCGAGCTGCTCGGGGCTCAGGCCGCGGGTGGTGGCGGCGTCGGCGAGGCGCTCGGCGGCGCGCTCGCGGACCGAGCGGTTCTTCACCTTGTCGGCGATGCCGTGCAGGTGCATCAGGGCCAGGTCGGAGCCGAGGCGGGCGAGGACGTCGACGCCGGTAACGGCGCGGGCCCGCAGGTTCTGCGTCGGCCAGGTGCGGATCAGGGGGCTGAGCCGGCGGACGGTCTCGTCGTCGCCGATGAGGCTCAGCGCGTCGAAGGCCCAGGCGCCCTTGGACGGGCCGTCGAGGATCAGCCACTGCTGGAACAGCGACCAGCCGAACTCGGCGAGGTCGGCCGGGTCGCACACCTCGCGGACGAGGTCGATGCCCGCATACGGCTCGTCGGGTTTGCTGATGGCGAGCATCAGCAGCAGGTGCCGCACCGCGGTGGCGGGCAGCGCGGCGCTGCCGTCGCGCAGCCGGACCGGGGCCAGGACGGTGGGGTCGGCCCAGTCCGGCAGGCTCGGCATCCGGGCCACCGGCACGGTGAGCGGGTCGGCGTCGAGCAGCGCGGCGACCGCGTCGGCGGCCGGCCAGCCGTGGGCGTCCGCGACGGCGGTGACCGCGGCGTCGCGGTGACCGGCCCGGCCGATGGCCGCGAGGGCGAGCCCGGCGACCCGGCGGGTCGGGCCCGCCTTGCCGAGCGCGGCGGGGGCGAGGGCCCTGGCCGCCGCCGCCGGGTGCCGCAGCAGCCAGGCCCGGGCCCGGGCGCGCAGCGGCTTCACCCGGTGGAACCAGTCCGCGACCAGCAATGCCAGGTCCGGCCCGGCGACCGGCAGCATCGCCTTGGCGGCCTCCGCGGGTGCCTCCCGGGCGACGGCGAGGACGACGGGATACGCGGCCGCGTCGAACCGGGCGACGAGCAGCCGCAGCCAGTCAGCGGCGTTGTCGCCGAGCCGGTCGGTGCGCCACTCGGCGAGCAGCGGGGCCGCGACGGGCTCCGGCGCCTCCAGGAAGAAGTGGACCGCGGAGACCGGGGCGGCGTTGCCGCGACGGATCCAGGCGGCGCCGGAGTCGACGTCGACGGCACGCCGCCAGAACTGCGCTAGGTGGGTCGAGCCGCCGCGCCAGGCGTCGCGCTCACCGGGCGCCCACACCGACGACGGCCCGTCGGTGCAGGTGAGCCCGTCGATCACGACCTGCGGCGACGCCTTGCGCGGGCCGGTCCACGGCGGGTTGACCAGGACCGGCGGGAGGGCATCCAACGGCGCCTCCCGCACGGCGTCGATCGCCTCGATGACTGTGGTGATGCGCCGGGCCGCGTCGGCCGGCAGCTCGGGCAGCACCGTCTCGGCGAGCTTGCGGTGCCTGGCGACGTGCGGCCGGAGCAGCTCGGCGACGACCCGGCGGCCGGCGTGGACGGCGAGCAGCCGCACCGCCCGGGCGGGGAACCGGCCCGCCGTCTCGACGACGGTGGCCGGCACATACTGCTGGTCGATCCGCTCCAGCAACGCGGTGAACGCCGCGTCCGTCGGCAGCGCCGCGATGATCGGCAGCAGCGTGCGGCGGACGTCCGCGTCGGCATATTCATGGTCGAGCCACGCCAGCAGCGGGCCGAGCGCGGCGCTGCCGGCACCGTGCACCAGGGAATACACGATGGCGTCATGGCCGAACCGGTCGAGCTCGCCGGCCGCCGCGACGAGGGCGTCGACCTGCTCGGCGGTGGTGACGCAGGTCAGCAGGTTGTTCGCGGCGGTGCCGTGCCAGGGGACCGTGGCGAGGGCGGCGATGTCCTCCTCGACCCAGCCGGGCCTGGTCGGGTCGAGGAACGTGGCGGTGAACCGCTGGTGGGCCACACCCCCGCGGAACTCCTCCAGCACGCGCACGACATCGGCATACTCCTGCTCGGGCGCGCCGGCGATCGCGGCTCGGACCAGTGTGGTCCCGTCAGAGCGCGAGCTGTCAGGGACGGCGGACGGCCCGCGGCGGCGCGGGGCGGTGGCGGGGTGCCCGGTGAAATACCGGCCCAGGTCCAGGCCGGCGAGCTCCAGGTAGGCGCGGGCGGCGAAGTCGACGCCGTGCTCGGTGATCCAGCCGTCGGCGATCGAGCCGGCCCAGCCGGTCTCGCGCCAGCTGAGCCGGACGAAGAGCAGTCCGGCGACGACGGCGGCGCCGAGCGGGGTGCGGCCGGGGTCACCGGTGAGCCAGGCCCGGCCGGCGTCGGCCAGGTCATCCGGCACGCCCTGGCGCCTGAGGTCGGCGAGGATCGCGTCGCGGTGCAGGCCGAGCACGTGCGCGGTCTCGGTGACGGCGGTCGGCCGTGGCGTGTAGCCGACCGGGACCGCACCGCGCCGCGGGTAGGCGGCGGCGCTCCACGCCGCCGGGATGACCAGCGCGTCCTCGGCACTCATGATCGTCTCCTGGGTCGCGGCCTGCCCGGGGTGCACCGGCGAACGGCAACACCATAGCGGCGCCCACCGACAAAAAATCGAGCGACAGCGCTCGGAAGGATCACGCCGGCCATGCCGATCATGGCGGTCATTCGGCGGCAGGAACCGGCTCCCCGATGCAGACCCCCTCCAGCATGAGGTCGATGGAGCGGGTCGCGGCGGAGTCGTCGGCGGACTCCACCACACCCTCGATCATCGTGCACAGCAGGGCCAGGTCGGCCGGGGCGAGGTCGGCGCGGACGTACCCGGCCTGCTGGGCCCGCCGCAACGGCGCCGTGAGCGTGGTGATCATGCGCTGCTGGTACCGGTCCCGCGTCTGCCGATCCAGGCGGCGCACGTGCAGGACGAGGGGCCGCATCGCGATCTGGGTCCGCAGCAGTTCGGCGAGCAGGTCCCGGAAGGCGGCCGGCCGGTCGGCGTTGGCGGCCACGTATGCCTCGAGCCGGGCCAGTTCGTGCGCGACCACGGCCGCGGTCAGCGCCTGCCGGTCCGGGAAGTGGCGGTAGATGGTCGCCTGCCCGACCCCGGCCCGCCGGGCGATCTCCGGCATCAGCACGGCGGTGTGCCGGCCCAGCATCAGTTCGGTGGCCGCCTCGACGATGGCCGAGCGGTTGCGCTGCGCGTCCCGGCGACGCGGCGTCTGGGCTCCGTACAGCACCGGCCACCCCCTCCAAGCAACAGCGGGACCACACATGTTACCGGCAAGTAACGATAATGTCATGAACTTCAAATTCTCGGTACGCACTCCTACGCTCCCGCCACCAAGGCACCCGCCCTGATGAAGCCCCCAGAGGAGTGCGCATGGCGAAGCGCCGAACACCCCTGTCCGTTGTCCTGTTGGCCGTGCTCGCCGCGGCCATCCTGACCGTGGTGGGCCCGAGCCCGGCCACCGCCGGCACAGTGAGCACCGCGGTCGCCACCACCGGCTTCCGGTTCGTCGACATCACCGGCTCCGGCGGTGTCGTGCTCAAGGCCAACGTGATCGCCCCGTCCGCCGCCGGCCGCTACCCGGCGATCGTCTTCCCCGCCAGCTGGGGCCTCAACGACCTCGAGTACATCGCCCAGGCCAACACCCTCGCCGGCCGCGGCTACGTGGTCGTGTCCTACACCCCACGCGGCTGGTGGTCCTCCGGCGGCGAGATCGACACCGCCGGGCCGAAGGACATGGCCGACCTGTCCGCGGTCATCGACTGGACGATCGCGAACACCGCCGCCGACCCGGCCCGCATCGGCGCGGCCGGCATCTCCTACGGCGCCGGCATCAGCCTGCTCGGCTCGGCGTTCGACCGGCGCATCCGGGCGGTCGTCATGATGAGCGGCTGGACGGACCTGGTGTACTCGCTGTACGGCGACCAGACCCGCCACCAGCAGTCGGCCGGGCTGCTGCAGCTCGCCGCCGCGCTGCTCGGCAACGCCGGGCCGGATCTGACCGGCAAGCTCGACGACTTCAACGCCAACCGCAACGTCGCGCAGATCATGGCGTGGGCCGGCGTCCGCTCCGCGGCGACCTACCTCGACGCGATCAACGCGAACCGCCCGGCGGTGCTCATCGCCAACTCGTGGGGCGACTCGATCTTCCCGCCCAATCAGCTGGTCGACTTCTACGGCCGGTTGGCCGGCCCGAAACGCCTGGAGCTGCGGCCCGGTGACCACGCCATCGCCGAGCTCACCGGCGTCATCGGCCTGCCCAACGACGTGTGGAGCAGCGCCTACCGCTGGTTCGACCAGTACCTCGCGGGGGTCGATACCGGGATCGGCGCGGAACCCCCGGTGCTCGTGAAACCGCACAACGCCGGCCAGGAGAGTTACCCGGCCTGGTCCTCGCTCAACGGGAGCGTCCGCCGGTACGGACTGGGCCAGATCCGTTGGTATGACGGGACCGGACTGCTCGGCGGCGCACCCTCCACGGGCTGGAGCAAGACCCTCCCGTCCGACCTGAACACGACCGCCGACGGCGGGGTGGTGCTGCTGACCAACGGCGCCGCCGCGCTCACCGGGATCCTGCCGCAGATCTGGCTGCCGACCGTGGACCGCCTCCGGGCCGGGGTCTGGGCCTCGGACCGCCCGTCGACTGTCCAGCGCATCCGGGGCATCCCGAAGGTGCACCTGAACCTCACGGGCACCGCCGCCCAGGGCACCGTCGTGGCGTACCTCTACGACCTCGACAGCCTCGGTAACGCCAAGCTCATCACGCACGCCCCCGTCAGCTGGCTCGGCACCGCAGGGGGCAGCCGCAGCGTCGACGTGGCGTTGCAGGCGACCGCGTACGACGTGCCGGCCGGGCACTCGCTCACCCTCGTCGTGGACACGGTCGACCCGCTGTACTACGACGCGAACACCTTCGGCGGCTCGGTCACCGTCGCCGGCGGGTCCTACGTGGACGTGCCACTGCGGTAATCGAAAACGCACGGTGATCCACGCCGCACGGCAGGTGTCGGCGGCCCGACGCACCAGCGGGCCGCCGGCACCTACCGTGGCGGGCATGATGCGCAAGCTCGCCGTGACCGCCTGCCTCACCCTCGCCCTCGCCGGCTGCGTCGCCGAGCCGTTCGAGGACGGCGACGGCAAGCGCATCAAGGTGGCCGTCGAAGGCCTCTTCGGCGAGCTGGAACGCGCCGACTACACCGCCGCCGCGGCGCACTGGTGCACCGGCGCCCGGCCCGCGAAGCCGCTGACCGCGGACCAGCTCAAGACGGACTTCGAGGGCCTGCAGCGGCCGTGGAAGATCAAGCTCGTCTCGTCGCAGCACACCCCGGGCAGCACCGGCGTCGCCAACCTGACCCTCACCGACGGCGGCGGCGCCGAGCACCCGTACAACGTCGACTTCACCATGGCCGGCGGCACCACCGAGATCTGCACCGTGGACACCGGCACCATTTCGATCGACGTGGACATCTGACGTTCACCGTCCCCGACCAGCCGAAGCATCCCCGCGACGCGGGTGCGGCGTCGTAGGCTCGGCTGCATGACGCAGACACACACCCTCGCGCTGCCCGGTGTCGACCTGGTCTACGACGTGCGCGGCCCGCTCCCGCCGGCCGACGGGCAGCCGCTGCTGCTCATGATCGGCCAGCCGATGGCGGCGGACGGCTTCGCGACGCTCGCCGAGCTCTTCCCGGACCGCACGGTCGTCACCTACGACCCGCGCGGGCTCGGCCGCAGCGTCCGCACCGACGGCGGCACCGACAACACGCCGCAGCAGCAGGCCACCGACCTGCACGCGCTGATCACGTCGCTCGGCACCGGCCCGGTCGACGTGTTCGGCAGCAGCGGCGGCGCGGTCACCGGCCTGGAACTGGTCGCGACCCACCCGGCCGACGTCGCCACGCTCGTGGCGCACGAGCCGCCGATCAGCTCGGCGCTCCCCGACGCCGTGGGGGCCGACCGCGCCCGGGCATTCTTCAACGACGCGTACGAGGCCAAGGGGTGGGGCGCGGGAATGGCCGCGTTCATCGTGATGACGTCCTGGCAGGGCGAGTTCACCGAGGAGTTTTTCGCCCAGCCCGCGCCCGACCCGGCGATGTTCGGCATGCCGGCCGAGGACGACGGCACCCGCGACGACCCGCTGCTGTCGAAGCGCTCCTGGGCCGTCACCGACTACCGCCCCGACCCGGCCGCGCTCACCGCGGCACCGACCCGGATCGTGATCGCGGTCGGCGAGGAGTCGGCGGGCACCTACACCGCGCGCACCGCCATCGCCACCGCCGCGCTGCTCGGCCAGGACGCCACCGTGTTCCCCAGCCACCACGGCGGCTTCCTCGGCGGCGAGCACGGCTACGCCGGCAAACCCGACGAGTTCGCCGCCAAGCTCCGCCAGGTCCTCACGAGCGCCTGACGTCGCCGGACGGATTCCGCGACAACTCCGCCAGCCGGGCCGCGGACGCCGCGTGGCCGCCCGCCTCGGCGGCGGCGAGCGCGCCGGCCGCCAGGCGGGTGACGCCGGCATCGCCGCGGGCGGACGCGAGTTCCACCGCGGCGAGCCGGGCCTCGTAGTGCCCGAGCGCCGGGCCGGTCGCCAGGGCCTCGGCGGTGAGGCGGTCCGCGTCGGCGAGGCGGCCCAGCGCGACTGCGCACATCGCGCCGCGCGCCGCCGCCCACGACGCGAACAGGGTCAGGTCCGACCCGGCCGCCACCGCGGAGTCCCGGAACGCCGCCGCGGCCTCGTCCAGCAATCCCCGCACCTGCAGGGCGATGCCGCGGGCGCGGTGAGCGGTCGCGGTCCAGCCGCGGTGGCCGGCGTCCAGGGCGACGCGCAACGCCTCGGCAGCGTCGGCGAGACCCTCGTCGGGCCGGCCCAGCGCCGACAGTGCCTCGCTGCGGTGCCACAGCGCATACGCCTGCCCTTCCGCCGCGTCGAGGTCCCTGGCCAGCCGCAGCGCCTCGGCGGCGTCGGTGAGACCCTCGGCGGGCCGGCCGAGGAAGACGAGCCCGTGCCCGCGGGTCGAGCGCGGCGTCACCACCCGCAGCAGGTCACCGGCGTCGCCGAAGGACCGCGCTACCCGGTCGAACAGCTCCACCGCCGCGCCGATCCGGCCGTCCAGGAACGTGGCCATCGCCCGGCCGTCGAGGATCCGCGCGACCCCGCCCGCGTCGCCGAGGCGTTGGTACAGCTCCAACGCCGCCTGGGCACGGGCGGCGGCACGGGCCGGCTCGCCGAGGTTCATGTCCAGAATGGCCGCGGTGTCCAGGGCGAACGCCCGCATCGCGGCGTCGTCGGTCGCCTCCACGAGGGCCAGTTCGGCGAGCTCGGCGGCCCGGCGCGGGTTCTGCGCGCCGAACGTCAGCATCGCCAGCCTCGCCAGGCGCCGCGCCCGCGGGCCCGCCGGGTCGGCGAGCAGCGCCGCGCGCAGGTCGGCCTCGGCCGCGGCGTGCGCCCCGTGCACCGCGCCCGCGTCCGCCCGCAGCTCCAACAGCGTGCCCCGCGCCGGGCCGCGCGGGTGCAGCGCAAGACCGGCGTCGCACAGCGCGACCGACTCGTGCGTGGCGTGGCCGCGCAGCGCCGCCCGGGCGGCGCGCTCATACCAGGCGGCGGCGGTCGCCGAGTCCCCCGACTCGCGGTGATGCCGGGCGACCTCGGACGGATCCGCGTCCTCGGCTTCCAGGGCCCTGGCGAGCAGGCCGTGCAGGCGGCCCAGCCGCGCCGGGGTCAGGTGCGCGACGACGGTCTCGCCAACGAGATCGTGCGCGGCGGCCCAGCCGTCCTCGCCGAGGCGGACCAGGCCGACCTCCGCGAGCGCCGACAGCGTGTCCAGGACCGCCCGGTGCGGCAGTTCGGCGGCCTCCGCGACAGTCCTGGCCGGCGCTTCCCGCGCGAGCAGCGCCACCAGGGCGAGCACCTCGGTGCCCGCGGCGTGCCGTTCGATCCGCCGCAGCACCGACCGGCGCTGCCCGGCCCGTCCGAGCTGCGCCGCGAGCCGGGCCGCGGAAGGGTCTGTGGCGCACCAGCCGGTCGCGTCCACCCGGACCGCGCCGAGCGCGACGAGTTCGCGCAGCACCTCGGCGATCGCGAACGGTGTGCGGTCGGTGCTGTCGACGACAGCCGCGGCGAGGGTACGGTCACCGACCAGCCCTGCCACGGCCGCCGGGGTGAGCGGGTCGAGGGTGATGTCGGTGACGGGCCGCACGTCGCGCAGTTCCGCCAGCACCGACGCCGGCAGTTCCCCGGAGCGGAACACGAGCACGGCGGCCAGCCGGGGCAGCCGCGCCAGCGCCGAGCCGAGCAGGGTCAGGCTGGACGGGTCGGCCCACTGCACGTCGTCGGCGACGAGGACGGCGCCGTCACCGGTCGCCGCCTCGAGGATCCGCAGCCCGCCGGCGAGCAGGAGCGCCCGCCGGCTCTCCCCGTCGGCGCCGATGTCCGAAGTGGACAGCTCGGCGAGCTCGGGCAGCAGCGTCGAGAGCACCTCCCGGATGCGGGGTGGCAGCGACCGGGCGACGGCGTCGTCGACGGCGAGAGCCTCGCGCAGCAGTGACCGGGCCAGCCCCCAGGCCTCGGCCCGTTCGGGTGAGAACGCTTTCGCGGCGATGACCGGCGCCGTCCACCCGCGCAGCGCCTCGGCGACGAGCCGGGACTTGCCGACGCCGGCGACGCCGCCGACGGCCGCGATCCCGCCCTCGGCGAGCACCCGCCGGAGCCGGGCGACGGCGTCGTCCCGCCCCACGAACCGCAGCCGCGACGGCACCGCCCCGCTGGCCGATGGCACCGCCCCACCGGCCGACGGGACCGGCGAGCCGCCGCCGGCGCCGGGCCCGGCCGCGGCGGCCGGGGCGTCGCCGCGCAGCAGGCGCAACTGGAGGTCGGCGGCCTCGGCGGACGGGTCGACGCCGAGCTCTTCGGCGAGCCGGCGGCGCGACCGGTCCAGCTGGGTGAGGGCGCCGGCCCGGTCACCCCGCGCGGCGAGGGCCCGCGCCAGCAGCAGGACACCCGACTCGCGCAGCGGCTCGGCGGCGACGACGTCGGCGGCGTACCCGGCGGCGGCAACGTGGTCACCGAGCGCCGACGCCGCGCCTGCGGCGGCCTCGAGCACGTCGACCCAGGCCCGGGTCAGCCGCTCCCGGGCGCCGCGGGCCCAGTCGGTGTAGGCGTCCTCGGGCAGCGGCTCCGCCCACAGTGCCAGGGCCGCCGTCGCGGACCGCAGCGCAGCGCCGGGGTCGCCGGCGGCCGCGTGGTCGCGGGCGGCCGTCACCGCGTCGAGGAACTCCGCGATGTCCAGGCGGCACTGGCCCAGGGCGTACCCGCCGGGGCCGGTGATCACCAGCGCCGGGTCGCCCAGCGCCCGACGGGCCCGGTTGACCAGGACGTTGACGTTGCCGGCCGGGTCGGCCGGGAGCCGGTCGGGCCACAGCGCCGCGGCGAGGACGTCGTTGGCGACGAGGTCAGGGCGGCGGGTCGCCAGGATCCGCAGCAGGACCCGGACCTTGCGGCCGGCGAACGCGGCCGGCGGGACCTCCTGGCCGTCGCGGAGCACCCGGAAGCGGCCCAGCAGGTGCAGCCGCACCTCCCCCACCCCGATCACCACCCCCAAACGAAAGCGAACGGGACCGCCAGGTTTCTGCCAGGTCGCGTCCCTACCGTCAGCAACGACCACCGACGAATGGAGGACACCATGAGCGACGCTTACGAACTGCGGGACTTCGCCGACCCGGCCGAGACGCGCGAGTTCCCCAACGGGCGCGCCGACCTGGTGCACATCAACGGCACCGAGATCGGTCGACTCACCCTACAACCGGGCTGGCGCTGGTCGACCGACGTCCGGCCGCTCGCCGGCACCGAATGGTGCGAGGCCCCGCACTTCCAGTACCACGTGTCTGGGACACTGCGGGTGCGCACCAGCGACGGCCGCGAGTTCGACGCCACGCCGGGGCAGGTGACGGCGCTGCCGTCCGGGCACGACGCGTGGGTCGTCGGCGACGAGCCGGTCGTGGTCGTCGACTGGTGGGGAGCGTCCAACTATGCCAAGTGAGCCGACCGTCGCCGAGCTGTACGCGCGGGCCGCGGACGCGTTCGCCGGGCAGGTCCGGGCGATCGGCGGACACTGGACGGCGCCGACCCCCTGCGCGGGCTGGGACGTGCGGGCCCTGGTCCAGCACGTCGTGGAGGAGGACCTGTGGACGGTGCCGCTGTTCGCCGGCCGCACCGTCGCCGAGGTCGGCGACGTCGCGGCGGGTGACCCGCTCGACGCCGCGGCCGCGGCGCGGGAAGCGGTCGCCGCGGCCGGGGCGATGGAGCGCATCGTGCACCTGTCGTTCGGTGACGTGCCGGGGCACGAGTACGCGATGCAGCTCACCGCCGATCACCTCGTGCACGCCTGGGACCTCGGCCGCGCCCTCGGCGCCGACCCGGACCTCGACCCGGAGACGGTCGCGGCGGTGCTGGCCTGGTTCGAGGGCACCGAGGACGCCTACCGGCAGGCCGGACTGATCGGCCCGCGGGGCGTGGTGCCCACCGGCGCCGGGCCGACGCACACGCTCCTGGCGATGTTCGGGCGGCAGCCGTGAACGCCCTCGCCGCGGTCGAACGGTTCAACGCTGCGTTCGACGCCAAGGACGTCGACGCGATCATGCGGGCGATGACGGCCGACTGCGTGTTCGAGGACACCGCCCCGCCCGGCGGGCAGCGGCACGTCGGGGCGGACGCCGTCCGGGCGGCGTGGGAGCGGCTGTTCGCGGACTCCCCCGACGCCCGGTTCACCGCCGAGGAGGTGTTCGAGGCCGGCGACCGGGTCGTGGTGCTGTGGCACTACCGGTACACCGGCGGGCACGTGCGCGGCGTGGACCTGTTCACCGTCCGGGACGGCCTGGTCGCCGAGAAACGCGCCTACGTCAAGGGTTAGAGGTGCGGGCCGAGCAGGGTCAGGTCCGCGGGTGAGAGCCGGTCCCGGGCGGTCTTCGCCTGGTGCCAGTACGGGTACAGCAGGTTGACGGCGCTGACGTCGTCCAACCGGCGCCGCTCCTCGTCGCTGAGGACCAGGTCCGCGGCGGCGAGGTTGTCGGCGAGCTGCTCGCTCGTGCGGGCGCCGATGACCAGCGACGTCACGGCGGGACGGCCGAGGATGTAGGCGAGCGCGACCTGCGCGGCCGACACCCCGTGGCCCGCGCCGATCTCCACGAGGACCTCGACGGTGTCGTAGAGCTTCTCCTGGTCGTACACCGGCGGCTCATCCCAGTCGGAGAGGTGCCGGGAACCGGCCGGCGGCTGGTGCCCGCGCCGGTACTTGCCCGACATCAGCCCGCCTGCCAGGGGGCTCCACACCAGGACGCCGAGGTGCTGGTCGACGGCGGCGGGGATCAGCTCGTATTCCGCGTCGCGCGCCTGCAGCGAGTAGTAGATCTGCTGGCTGACGGGGCGCGGCAGCCCGTGCAGGATCGCGGTGCCGACCGCCTTCATCAGCTGCCATCCGGCGTAGTTGGACAACCCGACGTAGCGGACCTTGCCCGCGCGCACCAGCAGGTCCAGGGCCTCGAACGTCTCCTGCAGCGGGGTGACGCCGTCCCACTCGTGCAGCTGGTACAGGTCGATGTGGTCCGTGCCGAGCCGGCGCAGGCTCGCCTCGCACCCGGCGATCACGTGCTGCCGGGACAGCCCGGCATCGTTGGGGCCGGGCCCCATCGGCATCCGGACCTTGGTCGCGACCAGGACGTCGTCGCGGCGCCCCTTGATGACCTCGCCGACGATGCGCTCCGACTCGCCGTCGCTGTAGACGTCGGCGGTGTCGATGAGGTTCACCCCGGCGTCGAGGCACTGGTCGACCTGGCGGCGTGCCTCCGGCACGTCGGTGGCGCCGACGGCGGCGAAGCCACCCTTGCCACCGAACGTCATCGTGCCCATGGTGAGGACGGAGACCATCAGACCGGACCGGCCGAGCGCGCGATATTCCACCCGGACACGATACCCAGCCGGGCACTAGGGTGTCGGGATCTGAGGGTCGGTTCGAGGAGGAGTCCGCCGGTGCGCAACGAGGATCTGCTGAGGTTTCCTGCGTCGTGGCTGTCGTGGCTGTACCCGCGCCGGGGCGGTGTCGCCGTCCCGGCGCCGTTCCCGACGAAGGACGCGGCGAAGAAGCTCGAGCGCCTCGTCGCCGCGAAGGCCGGCGACCTCACCGGGTCCCTCGCTCACCCCGAGACCGACCCGGACCTGAGAGCGGCGGCGCAAGGGGTGGCGTCGCCGCTGGGCGCGGCGGTGGTCGCCGCGAAGGTCCTACGCCACGTCGCCGGCACCCGCGTCGACACCATGATGATCGCGGACGCCTGGATCGCCACCCACGGGCCGGTGTTCGCCGCCGTCGCCGCAGCCGAACTGGTCGACCTGCGGGTCGGCGACCCCGGCGCGCGCTGGCTGCGCCCGGACGAGCCGATCGGCCGCCGCCGGCCGGCCGAGGAAACCAACCTGGAGTGGATGCCGATCCTCGGCCGGATCCGGGCCCACCTCGTCGTGGCGAACGACGAGGATCACGCCGCCGTGCGCGACGTTTTGGCCACGGTACGCTCAGCGCGTGGCCTGCCCGCACGGGCCGCGACGTCGTTCCTGATGCCGGAGTGCAGGGACTGGGTCGACGAGGACATCGCGGCGGTCACCGCGACCACGGCGCGAGACTCGGTAGCGCTCGTCATGTGGGCGCTCGGCGACGCCGACCAGCTGTCCCGGTTCACCGCGGCTCCGTGGAAGGCCCAGTTGCTGGCGTCCGACGAATCCGTGGCAACGGTCGTCGACGGCGTGGGCGTCGCGCTCGCCCCCGTGCTCGCAGAGCTGCTGGGGACGCTGCTGCCCTACCACACCGAACAACGCGAACGCACCGCCACCGCCCTGGCGCTCCTGCCGGACGACGACGCCTTCCGGGCCCTGATCGCGCACGCCGAGCAGCCGCAGGTGCGGCTCGCCCTGCTCGACGCGGGGCAGCGCTTTCCCGTCCGGGCGATCCGCCTGCTGGACGACGAGCTGTTCGAGGCGTACGCGACCGGCTATCCCGAGGCGCTCGAACTGGCCCGGCCGCATCTGGGCACTGCGTGGGCCCCCGCCCTGGTGCCGGAGTGCGACCCCGGGGAGATCCCGGCGCCGCTGCTGGTCCGCAGCCCGCTGCCGGAGCTGCCCGGCTGGGCCGACGCCGCGATCCTGCCGCGGGTGCGGCTGTCGAGCGGCCGGGCCCTGCCGGTCGACGCCACCCGGCGGCTCGTCGTCCTGCTGCTCAGCCGGACCGGGAAGGCAATGGCCGGGAAGGCGCCGGCCGATCTCGACGAGGTCGTCGCGGCCTGCGACCGGGCGTCCCTGGCCGCGTTCGGCTGGGCACTGTTCCAGCGCTGGCAGTCGATCGGGATGCCGACGTCCGGCACCTGGGCGATGCTCGGGCTGGCCTGGATCGGCGACGACGACGTGGTCCGGCGGCTGACGCCGCTCATCAAGGTGTGGCCCGGCACGGGTGGCCATCACCGCGCGGTCGCCGGGCTGTCGGTGCTGACCGGGCTGGGCACCGACGTGGCGCTCATCCACCTCAACGACGTCGCGGAGAAGGTCAAGTTCGCCGGGCTCGCCTCCTCGGCGCGGAGCATGCTGCACGCGGTCGCCGGGCGGCTCGGCCTGACCGGCGAGCAGCTCGCCGACCGGCTCGTGCCGGACCTCGGCCTGCGGGCCGACGGCGGCCTGGTGCTCGACTACGGGCCGCGCCGGTTCGTCGTCGGCTTCGACGACCAGCTGCGTCCCACGGTCGCCGACGAGGACGGCAAGCGGCTCAAGTCACTGCCGAAGCCGGGCGCCCGCGACGACGCCACCCTGGGCCCGGCCGCGTACCAGCGGTTCAGCGCGCTCAAGAAGGACGTGCGGACCCTGGCCGGGGACCAGATCCGCCGGTTCGAGCGGGCGATGGTGACCAGGCGGCGCTGGACGGCACCCGAGTTCGCCACCTTCATCGTCGGTCACCCCCTGGTGCGTCATCTCGCCCGGCGGCTCGTCTGGTCGTTCGAGGCGGCGGCCGACGGATCCACAGTGGACGGATCGTTCCGGGTGGCGGAGGACGGCTCGTACGCCGGCGTCGACGACGACACGTGCACGCTGCCCGACGGCGCGCTCGTGGGGGTCGCCCACCCGCTGCGGCTCGCCGCCGTGGCGCAGTGGGCCGACGTCTTCGCCGACTACGAGCTGCTGCAGCCCTTCCCCCAGCTGGGCCGCGAGACCTACGCGCTCACCCAGCCGGAGGCGAAGGCGGTGCAGCTCGACACGTTCGACGGCCGGGTCGTGCCGTCCGGGCGGGTGCTCGGGCTCGAACGGTCCGGCTGGACCCGGGCCACGCCGCAGGACAACGGGCACCAGCCGTGGATCGAACGGCCGCTGCCGGGCGGGCTGCGGGCCTACGTCCGGCTGAAGCCGGGCTTCACGATCGGCCGTCCCGGTGATGACCCGGAGCAGACCCTGAGCGCCCTGGTCGTGTCGCGCGGCCGGATCGGGTACCGGCGCAACGCCGCGGACGAGGTCCAGCTGGGTGCCGTCGACGAGGTGGCGATGTCCGAGCTGCTGCGCGACCTGCACCAGCTGTGACGCTTCTCAGGCGCGAAGCCGGTCGAGGCCGTCGAGGAGCAGGTCGAGGGTGAACTCGAACTCGACCTGGCTGTCGCACCAGCCCAGGGTCGGGTCGGTCTCGGCGTGCAGCTCGGCGGCGACCATTGCGGTCAGGTGCGGCATCGCCTCGGCCATCGCGGCCAGGCTCTCCTCGGTGTCCTCGACGTCCATGCTGCCACCGGCCGTGGCCGGGCTGAACACCTCCTGGGCGAAGCCGAGCGGCATGCTGCCGAACGCGTGCAGCGCCCGGTGCCCCAGGCGGTAGGTGAACCCGCCGCCGATCAGCGTGCCCAGGATCTGTTCGTAGTACTGGAACACGCCCGCCGGCACGGTCCGGCGGGTGCCGAGCAGCCCGGGTGCCCACGGGTGGCGCAGCATCACGCCGCGGGCGGTGAGGAACTGCCGGCGCAGGACCGCCTTCCAGTCGCCGCCGCCCGCCGGCGGGCCGACCGCCGCGACGACCTCGTCGACCACGGTCTCGGCGACGCCGTCGAGCAGCGCCTCTTTGTCGGGCAGGTGGTAGTAGAGCGACATCGCCTCGACGCCGAGGTCGACGGCGAGCCGGCGCATCGTCAGCGCCGCCAGGCCGTGCCCGTCGACCAGCGCGACCGCCGCCGCCAGGACCCGCTCCCGGCTGAGCGGTGGTCGTGACGCCTTCGCTGCCAACCGTGCCCTCCTTCGCCCCTTGTCCTCACCTTACAACGTATGGTTACCTTACGAGGTAAGGTTGACCCTTCGAAGGAGCATCATGCATCCGCTGGTCCGCACCGCCCGGGTCACCGGGCTGCTCTACCTGGGCCTCGCCGTCACCGGCGGCCTCGGCTTCCTGCTCGTCAGGTCCCGGCTCTTCGTCGACGGCGACCCCGCCGCGACCCTGGCCAACCTCGTGGAACACGAGTCCCTCGCCCGCGCCGGCGTCGCCCTCGAACTGCTCACCGTCCTCACCCAGGCCCTCGCCGCCGTGTGGTTCTACCGGCTCTTCCGCACCACCGACCAGGTCGCCGCCGGCAGCATCGCCGCGTTCGGGCTCGTCAACGCGGTCGTGATCCTCGGCAGCGCGGCGCTGCTGGGCACCGCACTCGACCTGGCCACCGACCCGTTCGGCGACGCGGCGGCCGGCACCCAGCTGCTGTACGAGATCAGCGGCGCCCTGTGGAGCGTCGGCGGGATCTTCTTCGGCCTGTGGCTGCTGCCGATGGGGTGGTGCGTGCTCAGCTCGGGCTGGATGCCCCGCGCCCTCGGCTGGGTCCTCATCGCCGGCGGCGCCGGCTACGTGCTCGGCACGTTCGTCACGTACCTCGCCCCCGGCGCGGCCGGGGTCGCCGACGTCCTGGTGATCCCGGCGACGGTCGGCGAGGTGTGGATGGTCGGCTACCTGCTCGTGCGTGGCGTGCGGCGGACCGCCCTGGACCCCGTGGCCGGAGCGGTCGCCGCCGCCGCGTGACGGTGTTCAATGGCGGGCATGGAATGGATCCTGCCGTTCGTCGTGCTCCTGCCGTTCGTCCTCGTGATGCTGGTCGCCGGCAGCGGCCGCCGCGCCGCCGCCGACCATCAGGCCCGCCGGCTCGCGGTGCTCGAGCGCAAGCTGGACCTCATCATGGACCACCTCGGCATCCGCGAGCCGGAGCCGGACGCGCCCGCCGTCGTCATGCAGGAGCTCCTCGCCGGCCGCAAGATCCAGGCCATCAAGGTGTACCGGGCGGCGACGGGCGCGAGCCTGCAGGAGGCCAAGGACGCCGTCGAGGCCCTGCAACGGCAGCACGGCCTCCGCTGAGCTTCTGGTCACGGCCCGCGGTTGGCCAGCCGGGCGTCGCCGCCGTAGTGCGCGAGCACGCGCGGGTCCATCACCCGGCGCCACAGCGGCGGGATGAGCGCCAGAACCAGCATCGTGGCGTAGCCCGCCGGCAGTTGCGGTGACACGTCGAAGGTGCGCAGCACCTGGTAGCGGCGCAACGGGTTGGCGTGGTGGTCGCTGTGGCGCTGCAGCTGGAACAGGAAGACGTTGGTGACGAGGCGGTCGCTGTTCCAGCTGTGCCGCGGGTCGACCTTCTCCGGGCGGCCGGTCCCGGTCGGCTGCCGCAGCAGCCCGTAGTGCTCCAGGTAGTTGACCGCCTCGAGGACCGAGAAGCCGACGACGGCCTGCAGCACCAGGAACGGCAGCACGATCCAGCCAAGTGCCGCCGTCAGCGCGGCGAACAGCACGACGGTCATCGCCCACGCGGTCAGCACGTCGTTGCGCCACGTCCACGGGCTGCGGCCGCGGATGCGGAACCTGGCGGACTCCAGCCGCCACGCGGAGCGCGCGCTGCCGGCGACCGTGCGCGGCCAGAACCGCCAGAACGACTCGCCGAGCCGGGCGCTGGCCGGGTCCTGCGGGGTCGCGACCCGCACGTGGTGGCCGCGGTTGTGCTCGACGTAGAAGTGGCCGTAGCCGGTCGGGGCGAGCGCGATCCGCGACAGCCGGCGCTCGGCCCGCTCCCGCTTGTGGCCGAGCTCGTGCGCGGTGTTGATGGCGACGCCGTTGACGATCCCGGCGGTGAGCACCAGCCCGGCGCCCGCGACCGGTCCCACCCCGTCCGCCCAGACCCGGCAGGTCAGGACCAGCGCGGCGTACTGCGCGGGCAGGTACAGGTAGGTGATCCAGCGGTAGTACGGCGAGCGCTGCAGTGCCGGGACCGCCTCCTCCGGCGGGTTCTGCCGGTCGTCGCCGATGAGCAGGTCGACCAGCGGGATCAGGCCGAAGACGACGAGCGGGGTCAGCCACCAGCCCCACGCGCCGGCGGCGCCGGCTCCGCTCAGCGCGAGTCCGGCGAACGGCAGGGCGGGCACGACGAGCGCGAGGGGCCAGAGCGGGAGCCGGCGGTCCCGCCAGGCATCGACAGCGATGTCCATGCCGCCATGGTTGACACAGACGGCTTCCGTGTCAAGAGACTGGACGCTATGCGATTCGATGTCTACATTGGTGCCGGTGACGTACCGCGAGACCAATCGGGAGCGGCTGCGCGAGGCGCTGGTGACCGCCGCGCGGGACCTGACCATCGGCAACGGCTGGGACGGCGTGCGGATGGCCGACGTCGCCCGGGTCGCCGGGGTGAGCCGCCAGACGGTCTACAACGAGTTCGGCGACAAGTCCGGGCTGGCGGAGGCCCTCGCCGCCCGCGAGATCGACGCGTTCGTGGCCGACGTGCGCGCCGCGCTGCAGCGGCACGGCCCCGACATCCGGGCCGCCGGCCGCGCCGCGATCGGGCACACGCTGCGCGAGGCGGCCGGCAACCCGCTGATCAAAGCGATCCTGACCAGTGCCAGGGGCAGCGCCGACGAGCTGCTGCCGTTCCTGACGACCCGCTCGGAGCTGCTCCTCACCGCGGCGACCGCGGTCATCGGCGACTGGGCGGGCACCCACCTGCCGGACCACGACCCGCGGGTGGTCGCGGTGGCCGCGGAGTCGATCGTGCGGCTCGTGGTCAGCCACATCGTCCAGCCGTCGCAGGCACCCGAACGCACCGCCGACGACCTCACCGACGTCCTGGTGCGCCTGCTCACGCCGTGAGCACCGCCGGGGCCACCGTTGCGACTTCCGCCGGGGCCAGGCGGCCGTCGACGAGGTCGTAGACGGCGTCGACGTGCGCCAGGCCGTCCCGGCGGTGGGTGAGCAGCAGCACCGAGCGCCCCGTCGCGGCGGCGAGGAGGTCCGTCATCAGCACGGCCGCCTCCTGCTCCTCCAGACCCTCGGTCGGCTCGTCGAGCACCAGCAGCGCCGGGTCGGCCAGCAGCGCCCGGGCCATCGCGAGGCGCCGCCGCTGGCCGCCGGAGATGGTGGTGCCACCCTCGCCGAGCCAGGTGTCGAGGCCCGCCGCCAGCCGCTCCAGCCACGGCCCGAGATGGGCACCGGCGAGCGCGGCGCGCAGCTCGTCGTCGGTCGCCGCCGGCCGGGCCAGGCGCAGGTTCTCCCGCACCGTGGTCGCGAAGACGTGGTCCGCGGCGTCGCCGACCAGGCCGACCGTGCGGCGCAGCACCGGGTCGGGCAGGTCGCGCAGATCGGTGCCGCCGAGCCGGACCCCGCCGCCACGCGGGTCGAGCATCCGCACCAGCACGGCCGCGAGCGTCGACTTGCCGCTGCCGGACGCCCCGAGCACCGCGACCCGCCGCCCCGGCGGGAGATCGAGGTCCAGCCCGCGCAGCACCGGCGGCCGGTCCGGGTCCCAGCCCGCGGTGAGCCCGCCGACGGTCACCACCGGGTTTCTGTCCATTGTGGATTCCGCGGCGGTACCGCCCACCGCGGCCACCGTTGCGCCAGGACCGGCCGGGCACGGCTGACCGGCAACACCGGCAAGGTGGGCGCGGGCACCGGCCGCTGCGGATTCCACGTCCACCACGTCCACCACATCCACCGCGACGGCGGGACCGGCCGAGCCCGGCTGGACGGCAACACCAGCAAGGCGGGCGCGGGCACCGGCCGCTGCGGATTCCACGTCCACCACGTCCACCACGTCCACCGCGACGACTGGGCCAGCTGGGCACGGCTGACCGGCAACACCAGCAAGGCGGGCGCGGACACCGACCGCTGCGGATTCCACGTCCACCACGTCGGCGGGACCGGCCGGGCACGGCTGGGCGGCGACGCCGGCGAGGCGGGCGCGGGCACCGGCCGCTGCGCGCCGGGCGACGGCCGCGCCGGGCAGCGTCAGCACCGGCTCGGCGAGGGCGACGGTGCCCAGCAGCAGGATCGCGGCGGTCTCGGCCGGGTGTCCCCCGGCGGCCGCGGCGACCGCGACGCCGACCACCGCCACGCCCCACCCGAGCTGCGCCAGCGCCGACGCCGCGCCTTCCGTGCCCGCCGCGGCGGACTCCAGCCGCGACAGGGCCCGGCTGCGCCGGTCGGGGACGGCGAGCGCGGCGGCTGCGTCGCGGGTTGCGAGGTCCTCCACCCCTTCGACGGTCTCCACGACGGCGTCGCGCAGTTCCGCTCGGGCCCGGCCGGTGGCCGCGTCGACCCGGGCCGCGTGCCGAGCGGCCAGCCACGGCGCCAGCCCGCCCGCGACGGCGACACCAGCGGCGAGCGCACCCGCGGCTGCGGGGCTCACGACCGCCGCGACGGCCACGGCGACCGTGATCGCGGCCCAGGCGGCGTACGCGGGCAGGCGCCCCCGCAGCAGCCCGTCGACCCGCCCGTCAACGTCGTCGACCACCCGGGTGAGCAGGTCACCACGGCGGTGCAGGGCCGGGCCGGGAACCCTGGGCACCAGGTCGGCGTACACCTCCGCCCGCCACGTGCCGAGCCGGGCGAACGCCACCTCGTGCGAGACCAGGCGCTCCAGGTAGCGCAGCAGCGGCCGGGCGACGGCGCTGCCCCGCACGAGGACGACGGCCGTGGACAGCGTGAGCACCGGCGGCAGCTCGGCGGCGCGCACGAGCAGCCAGGTCGCCGCCCCGGTGAGGGTGATGCCGGCGAGCCAGGACGCCGCGCCCAGCCCGACCGCCGTCCCCGGCCGCCGCCACCACCGCCGGCCGCCGTCGGGCCGCCGCGGAGCTTCCGCCGCGCCCGTCCGCCCGGCCCCAGCCCCGACCCCGGCGCCGAGTCCCGGCGAGACCGCGGGCTCAGGCGTGGGCCCGACTCCGACATCAAACCCGGGCGCGACCGCGGCCGGCGGTGCGGGCCAAGCCGCCGGCTCAACCACGGACGCGGCCTCAACCACAGACGCGGGCTCAACCACAGACGCGGGCTCAACCACGGACACGGGCTCAACCGCGGGCTCAGGCGAGGGGGCGGACGCCGGCATTCGGTGGGTGGCGGCGGGTGGCGTGATCCGCACGGTCCGGTCGGCGGCGGCGAGGACTGCCGGGCGGTGGGCGACGACGAGCACGGCGCAGCCACGGGCGGCCAGGGCCCGCAGCTCGGCGATGACGAGGCGTTCGGCGGTGGCGTCCAGGTGTGCGGTCGGCTCGTCGAGCAGGACGACGGCGGGACCGGCGGCGGCCTCGCGCAGCAGCCGGGCGAGCGCGAGCCGCTGCCGCTGGCCCGACGAGAGGCCCTGGCCGCGCTCGCCGAGCGGGGTGCCGAGGCCGCCGGGCAGGGCCAGGATCTCGGTGTCGAGCCCGACGGTCCGCAGGGCGTCGAGAACCGCGCGGTCGTCGGGGTGGTCCTCGCCGTCCAGGGCGACCGCCTCGGCGACCGTCCGCGCGTGCGGCAGGCTCGGGTCCTGCGGCAGGTACAGCGGCCTGCCCCCGACCTCGACGGTGCCGGCCAGCACCGGTTGCAGCCCCGCCAGGACCCGCAGCGTGGTGGTCTTCCCGGCGCCCGACGGCCCGCGCAGCGCGACCAGTTCTCCACTGTGGACCATGAGGCCGGGCAGGTGCAGCGCGTCGACGGCGGCGCCCGGGTGCCGCACGCGGACGCCGGCCGCGGCCACCCCCGGTGCCGTGCGGGGCGCCACCGCAGGGGCATCGACAAAAGGGGTCAGGATCTCGTCGACGTCGGCGATGACGGCGCCCGCGTCGGCGCTGGCGTGGAAGCGGGCGGCGACCTCGCGCAGCGGCCGGTACGCCTCCGGCGCGAGCAGGATGACCAGCAGCGCGGGGCCCAGGTCGAGCCGGCCGGCGGCGACCCGGAGCCCGGCCTCGACCGCGACCAGCCCGACCGACAGCGTCCCGACCAGGTCCAGGGCGGTCGAGGAGAGGAACGCGATCCGCAGCACCCGCACGGTCGCGGCGCGGTGCCCGTCGGTCATCCGCCGGACCTCCGCGACCTGGCGGCCGGCCCGGCCGAACAGGCGCAGCGTCGCGATGCCGCGCACGGCGTCAAGGAAGTGCCCGGCGAGGCGGGCGCCGGCCTGCCAGCGGTCCTGGGCGCGGCGTTGGGTGGCCCAGCCGATGAGCGCGCCGAGCAGCGGCACGAGCGGCAGGGTGACCAGGACGATCCCGGCCGAGGCGGGGTCGGCGAACAGCATCGTGACCACGACGAGGGGCGGCAGGACCACGCCGAGGATGAGTGACGGCAGGTAGCCGCTGAACCAGGGCCGCAGCGTGTCGAGGCCGCCGCTGAGCACGGCGACGAGCCGGCCGGTGCCGTAGCCGGCGACCCACGCCGGTCCCCGGCGCAGCGCGGCGTGCAGCACCGACCGGCGCAGCTCGTCGGTGACCCGGGCGGCGGTGCGGTGCCCGACGACCTGTTCGGCCCAGCTCAGCGCGGCCCGGGCGGCGTACACCCCAGCCAGCGCGGCGATGGAGCCGGCACCGACATGACCGCCGGCGAGGTCGACGACGATGCCGGTGAGCACCACGGCGAGGACCACCGTCGCGGCGGCCTGTGCGGCGCCGGTGACCGCGAGGGCGGCGATTCCGGCCCGGCTGGTGCGGGCGTGCCGCAGCAGCCGCGGGTCGACGGGTCCGCCGCCGGGACGCCGGGTCATGAGGCGATCCGTTCGCTGGCGACGCGCTGGCGGAACACGCGGTACGACCACGCCTGGTACACCAGCACCCCGGGGAGCACGATGACGGCGGCGACGCTGATCAGCCGCAGTGCGGGGCCGGTGGCGGCGGCGCCGTCCATGGTCAGCGACCACGCCCCGGACAGGGTGCTCGGCAGGACGACGTCGCCGTTGGCGGTGAGGACGGCGACGACGGTGGCGGCCACGGTGAGCGCGGTGAGCCCGAAGGCGGCCGCCTCCCACCGCGTCCCCGACCGCCTGGCGAGCAGGGCGACGCCGGCGAGGGGCAGCGCGGCAGCGAGCGCGACGATGGCACCGGCACCGGCGAGTGCCGAGGCGGCCGCCACGATCAGGGCGGCGGCGGTGCCGCCGGTGGCGACGCGGCGGGCCAGCAGCGCGGCCCGGCGGCGCACCGGGCCGGTGGTCCGCAGCGCCAGGAAGGTCGCGCCGAGCAGCACCGCGGCGGTCAGGGCCAGGAGGGCGCCGAGCGCGGCGGCCGGGGTGAGGACCGGCGCGAGGGTGCGGTCGAGGCCGCCGCCGACGACATCGCCGCCGGCGTCGAGGGCAAGGCCGCGGACGAAGACAGTCAGCACGGCGCCCCACAGCAGCACCACCCCGGCGGAGCAGGCGGCAAGGGCGAGATCGCACCGGCGGCGCCAGCGCGGGTCGTCGTGCTTGCCCCGGAACTCCAGGGCCACGCCACGGCCGGCGAGCAGCAGGAGGATCGCCACCATCGGCAGGTACAGGCCGGACAGCAGGGCCGCGTACCACGACGGGAAGGCGGCGAAGGTGACGCCGATCGCGGCGACCAGCCACACCTCGTTGCCGTCCCAGAACGGGCCGATGGTGCGCACGGCGGCGGCGCGTTCGTGCTCGTCGCGGCCGAGCAGCGGGGCGAGCAGCCCGACCCCGAAGTCGAAGCCCTCGAGCACGAAGAACAAAACCCAGCAGAGCACGACCAGGGCGTACCAGATGATGACGAGATCCATCGAAGTCTCCTCAGTAGCACATGGCCGGTTCGGATTCGGCACCGTCTTCGGCGGCGGCCGGTGGGGCGCTGAGCGGCTGGCGGACGAGGTGCCGGACCAGGCGCAGCCACACGACGGCGAGGACGCCGTAGACGGCGGCGAAGCCGAGCAGGGACGCGAGGACCTCGCCGCTGGTGAGGCCCGGGGAGATGCCGTCGGCGACCTTCGACAGGCCGAACGCGATCCACGGCTGCCGGGCGGTCTCGGTGAAGATCCAGCCGAGGCTGTTGGCGGCGGCGGGCAGCAGCGGCAGCAGCATCGCGGTGCGGATCAGCCAGGTGTCGGGACGGCGGCCGCGGCGGGCCCGCCACAGGTAGAGCAGGGCGAGCAGCATGGCGAGCATGCCGGCGCCGATCATGGCGCGGAACGTCCAGAACGCCACCGGGACCATCGGGATGTAGCTGCCGGGGCCGTAGGCGGCGGCGTACTGCGCCTGCAGGTCGTCGATGCCGGCGACGGTGGCGTTCGGGTCGCCGTAGGCGAGGATCGACAGCAGGTTGGGCACCTCGAGGCTGAAGAACGGCTCGCCGCCGGCGGGGTTGCCGATCGCGAACAGGGAGAACGGCGCGCCGGTCGTGGTGCTGTACAGCGCCTCGGCGGCCGCCATCTTCATCGGCTGCACCTGGGTGATGACCTTGCCGAGGTGGTCGCCGGTGATCGCGGTGAACGCCCCGCCGGCCACGGTCATCCAGGCGCCGATGCGGGCCAGGGTGCCGAACGCGGGCGCGTCGGCGTCCTCCTTGCTCGACCAGGCGCGCCAGGCGCCGACGGCCAGGAGGAGCGCGCCGCCGACCATGACGGCGCCGGCCGTGGTGTGCGGGAACGCGGCGAGGTTGACCTTGTTGAGCAGCAGTTCGCGGAAGCTGGTCAGGTGGGCGCGGCCGGTGACCGGGTCGAGCTCGTAGGCGACCGGGTGCTGCATGAAGGAGTTCGCGGCCAGGATGATGAACGCCGAGAGCAGGGTGCCGACGGCGACGACGACGATCGTGGCCAGGTGGACCCGGCGGGACAGCCGGTCCCAGCCGAAGTACCACAGGGCGAGGAACGTCGCCTCGAGGAAGAACGCGAGCATGCCCTCGATGGCGAGGGTGGGGCCGAAGACGTCGCCGTAGAAGCGGGCGAATCCGCTCCAGGCGAGCCCGAACTGGAACTCCTGGACCAGGCCGGTGACGACGCCGACGGCGAAGGTGACGATGAGCAGCTTGCCGACGAGCAGGGTCAGCTGCCGGTACCGGTCCTGGCCGGTGCGCATCCAGGCGATCTGCAGCCCGGCCGTGGTCGCCGACAGGCTGATCGACAGCGGCACGAACAGGTAGTGGTAGATCGTGACGACGGCGAACTGCAGCCGGGTCAGGTCGAGCACGTCCATGAGGCCCCCATCTACGACAGTACGTAGTACATACTACGAGTTGTAGTACGACGCGCACCGTAATCCGCGTTACACTGGCCATGAGCGGTCCGGAGCGAAGCGGAGGGGCGCTCATGGCGGGGCAGTTGACGGAGGTGAGGACATGAGCGGAGCGGAGGGGCACTCATGGCGGAGCAGTTGGCGGAGGTGAGGACTTGAGCGGACTCGGAGACCTGGAACGCGAGGTCATGGCGCAGTTGTGGGACGCCGGCGAGCCGCTGACCGTCCGGCAGGTGCACGAGCGGCTGGACCCCGCGCGGGGCCTGGCCTACACGACCGTGATGACCGTGCTGGACCGGCTCGCCAAGAAGGGCGTCGTCACCCAGCAGAAGGCCGACCGCGCCTACCGGTATGCCGCCACGCAGACCCGCGAGGAGATGACCGCGGCGCTCATGTTCGACGCGCTCAGCGCCGCCCCCGACGGCGCCGCCCGCGACGCGGCCCTCGCCCACTTCGTCGGGCGGGTCGGCCCCGACGGCGCCGCCGCGCTGGCCGCGGCGCTCAAGGCCGCCGCCGGGGACCGGTGACCGCACTCCTGCTCGGGGCGCTCGGCCTGACCCTGTCGCTCATCGTGCCCGGCCCGCTCGCGCGGGCCCGGTGGACGGCGCGGGCGCCGGGCGCCACCGTCGTGCTGTGGCAGTCGGTCACCCTGGCCGCGGTGCTGTGCGCGCTGGGCGTGGTGCTCGCCGCTCCCGAGGAGCTGGTCCGGGCCCACGGCGCCGACCAGACCCTGGGCGTGGCCGCGCTCGTGGCGGCCCTCGGCGTGGCCGCCGTCATCGTCGTGCGGTTGCTCGTGTCGGTCGGCCTGGTGGCATACCGGTCCCGCGTCCGCCGGGCCCGGCACCGGCTGCTCGCCGACCTGCTGGACCGGGCCGAGGAGCGCGCCGACTTCGACGACGACGTGCGGGTCCTGGACGGCGGCCTGCCGTTCGCGTACTGCGTGCCGGGCCGCTCCCCCAGGATCGTGCTCAGCCACGGCACGCTGCGGCTGCTGAGCGACCCGCAGGTGGCCGCGGTGCTCGCGCACGAGCGGGCGCACCTGCGCGCCCGGCACGACGTGGTGATGGAGTCCTTCACCGCCTTCTACCGGGCGGTGCCCGCCCCGCTGCGCAGCCGCGCCCCGCTGGACGCCGTGCACATCCTGCTCGAGGCCCTCGCCGACGACGCGGCCCGCCGTCGGCACGGCAACGAGCCGCTGCGGGAGGCGTTGCAGGCCCTCGGCGGGCCGGTCGGCGACCTCGAACTCGAGCCGCACGACGCGGCGCGGGAGCGCCGGTGGCGGCTGGACCGGCTCGCGCCCGGCGCGCCCGGCACCGACGCGCGGCTCAGCGCCGCGGTGTATGCCCTCGCCGCCGCGATCCTGGTGCTGCCGACGGTGCTGCTGGTCGTGCCGTGGCTGGATCGGGCAATGCACAGCTGGCCGTTGTAGACCGGCTCAGACGTCGACGGTGAGCCGGATCGTGACGGTGTCGCCGACGTCGATCTGCTCGGCCTTGCGCACCCGGTCCTTCAGCGGCACGAGATACCGGCCGTCCTTCGGGAACAGCGACGTCGTCCAGGCGGTGCCGCCGATCCGCGCCGCGACCGGGATCATGCCCCAGCCGTAGGTGACGAGCGCGGCCGCGTCGCGCAGTGCCGCGCAGTCGTCCTCGGGCACCGTAACGAAGTGGAACGGTGACGGGCCGCGCCAGAACCACACCTCGCCGCTGAACTCCAGATCCACCGGCTCAGCATAGAAGCCGGTCAGCACAGAAGCCGGTCAGCGGCGACGCCCGTGTTGCGCGCGGCGGGCCAGGGGCGCGTTGTCGAGGATGACCACGCACTTGTGCTCCAGGCGCAGCCAGCCGCGGGCGGCGTAGTCGGCGAGGACCTTGTTCACCGACTCCCGGGAGGCGCCGACGAACTGCGCCAGCTCCGTCTGGGTGAGGTCGTGCACCACGCGGGTGGCACCGTCCTCGACGACGCCGAAGCGGTGCGCGAGCTGGATGATCCGGCTGGCGACCCGCCCGGGCACGTCGCTGTAGAGCCGGTCGTCGACGGCGGCGCGGTGACCGCGGATGCCGCGGGCGATGACGCGCAGCAGCTGCTCCGCCACGTAGGGGTGGTACGCGATCCACCGGTCCAGGACCGGCTTGGGCAGCACGGCCAGGCGGGCGTCGGCGACGACGGTGGCGCCGACGACGCGCGGGCCGCCGTCGAGCAGCTCGAAGTCGCCGAAGTGGTCGGTCGGTCCGAGCAGTGCCATGACACCCTCGCGGCCGTCCCGGGAGCTGCGGCTGAGCTTCACCTTGCCGGCCAGCACGATGTACAGCCGGTCGCCGGGGTCACCCTCGGCGAACAGCACCGTGCCGCGCTCCGCGCGGATCGTCTCGAACTCCGCGGCGAGCGCGGTCGCGGCGTCCGGGTCGATGCTGCGGAACAGGTCGGTCGAGCGCAGGACCGGGTCGGCGGTGACCGTCGCTGCGCTGGTGGTGCGGGATGGAAACGTCAGGACCATGAGCCCTCCCCAAGCCAGGCGGTACTCAGTACCATTGCGACGGTACTAGATACCGAGACCGGAAAGCAACAGGTCAGAGCGATGCGCGAGGATGGGACCGTGACCGGGATTCCTGTACGAGATCGTCTTGTCGATGCCGCGCTCGAGCTGTTCGACGAGCGCGGCTACGAGCAGACGACCGCCGACGACATCGCCGACCGGGCGGGCGTCGGCCGGACCACGCTGTTCCGCCACTACCGGTCCAAGGAGGACGTGATCTTCCCGGATCACGACCGGCTCATCGCGACCGTCAAGGACCGTCTCGCCACGTCCACCGCCGGCACCGCGATCGTGGCCGTCACCGAGGCGGTGCGGCTGGTGCTGCTGCGCTACGTCGAGGAGGACGACCGGGCCCGCCGCCGCTATGCGCTCACCAGCCGGATCGCCACCCTGCGGGACCGCGAGATCGCCAGCGTCGCGCGGTATCAGCGGCTGTTCCGGGAGTTCATCGCCGAGTGGATGGGCCCCGCGCCCGGGGCGGCGCTGCGCGCGGAGCTGATGGCCGCCGCCGTCGTCTCCGCGCACAACCACGTGCTGCGCCGGTGGCTGCGGCGCGACACCACCGAGCCGGCCGCCGAGCTCGAGGCCGCCATGGCCCAGGTCGTGGCGCTCTTCGCGACCCCCGAGCCGGCCACCAACGGCAACGGCACCGCCGTCATCGTCCTGCACGACCAGCGGGATCCGGACACCGTCGCGGCCACCATCCGCCGGGCGCTGCAGCAGACCTGAGCGCCCGGCGGCCGGGTGTTCAGGTCGCGGTGCAGCCGGTCGCGGTGATACCGGCGGCCGAGCCGGTGCCCTGGAAGCCGAACTCCGTCGAGGCGCCGGCGCCCAGGGATCCGTTGTACGTCTCGTTCGACACCGTGGTGCCGCTACGCCGGCCGTTCCACAGGCTGGTGATCGTGCCGTTGGGGACGCCGAGCTGGACGGCCCAGCCGGTGATCGCGGCGGCGCCGGCGGTCACCCGTACCGACGCCACGAAGCCGCCGTCCCAGACGTTCTGGATCGTGACGGCGGCCGAGCATCCCCGCCCCGCGGACTGCGACGGACTTCTGGACGGCGACGCCGACTGAGATGCCGACTGGGATACGGACGGCGACTGGGAGGTGTCGCCGAGGACCGGGGTCTGCCAGTCGCTCCAGTCCGCCAGCCGGCCCAGGGCCTTGGCGGCGATCCTGATCGTGCCGGGCTCGTTGCCGGTCCGCAGCAGGTACTTCGCGATGTGCTGCTGCAACGGGACCCGCCACTCGGCGCGGTTGGCGCAGTGGTTGCCGTCCTGGACGTCCGACCAGTAGGTGATGTTCGCTCCCGCGCCGAGCGCCTTGTACACCTCGGCCCCGCCGAGCGCGGCCACGCTCGCGGACCTCGGGCCGAGGTTGGCGATGTGCGGGTTGTCCATGATGAACAGCCCCCGCGGCGCGACCATCGCGACCATCTCGTGCGTGTCGACCGGCAGCCGGTTCGGGCTGCCGGTGAACGTGCCGAACGCGTCGCCGAGCCACGGCTGCTCCCCGTAGGCACTGCTGAGGCTCTGCGCGCCCTCCCCCGGGATGCCCCGGAAGATGGGCACGCCGGCGCTGCCCGACTCGATCGGCATGGTCAGCGCGATGCGCTGGTCGAACGCGCCGACGACGAACGCGCCCTTGCCGAAGCGCGAGCACCCGGTGACGCCCATCGCGTCGGCTTTGAGGATCCGCCCGTCGGACCCGGCGACCACGTCGATGATGCGGCTCACGCCCCACGCCCACGCCATCAGCAGGCCGGTGCCGCTGGTGGCGCCGTAGATGCTGTAGAACGCGCCCTGCTTGTTGGTGCGCGGGGTACCTTCCTTGCCGACCGCATACGGGTCGTAGCTGATCACGGCGGCACCGGCGGCCTTGATGGCGGCGGTGTCCGCGCCGAAGCCGCCCAGGACGACGACGGCGGGGAAGGGCCCGGTGCCGCCGGGCAGCTCGACCCGCGCGGAGAAGCTCGCGCTCCTGCCGTTGTGGGTGACGTTCACGGTGACACCGGTGCTGGACACCGTGCCGGTGACGCTCTGCGGCTTCGCGGGCTTCTCACCGTAGACGAACTTCTCCGCCAGCTTCTTGACCTCCTCCCGCCGGCACCGCCAGTCGGACGTCGTGGCGATGCGGGTGCCGTCCAGGCGCTTGAACGGGTCGGGCAGCTTCGCGTTGGCCGGCAGCGCGCCGGCGTCGGGCAGCGCGGGCACCGGGCAGTCGGCGCCCTCGTCCTCCACAGTGGACGCGGTGACGGCGGCGCCGGCGGTGACCGTCACCGCGGCGGTGCCGAGGGCGAGGGCCGCGGCGACCGTGATGACGACGATCCAGGGTCTTCTCATCGACGCTCCTAACTGAATGGTGGCAGGCAGCGTCGCAGAACGAATCGGTGTCGGCACAGCAAGGTTTCCAAGCGACCAGGAAACATCGTGAACCTTGCATCGCGGCCGGCAACGATCAGTGGATGCGGCGGCCGTGCGCGTCGCGGACGCCGGACTTGCGGAAGAAGTACGCGTTGATCTGGTCCCGCCACTCGACGGCGCTGCGCAGCTGCTCGTCCAGGCGCTCGGCGACGCGCGCGGCGAGCGCCGGGCCGACCAGCCCGGCTGGCAGCGCCGCCCAGCGGTCCCGCATCGCCGCGACCGCCTCGACGCCCTCGAAGTGCGTGTCGTAGATGTGCTGGATGACGGTGCCGCCGTCGTGCAGGACGTGCCCGTAGGGCACATGGTGGAAGAACAGCAGCAGCTCGTCCGGGCAGTCGTAGACTGACTCGTACACCCGCGACCAGGCCGGCGGGTACTGGCCGGTGAAGCCGGTGCCGGTGGCGCGGGTGCGGTCCACGCCGACGCCGTCGCGGTCGGCGAAGTGGTAGGTGCCCCACGGCGTGTACTCGTAGCCGTCGACGTCGGGGCCGTAGTGGTGCCCCGGGCGGACCATGAAGCCGACGCCGAGCGGGGCGGTGTACCGCTCGTAGGTCCGCCACGAGTCGTCCATGACGGCGTGCAGCGTGTCGCGCGGCTCCCCCGGTCCGGGCCCGAACGTCAGGTCGATCCACTCGTCGAGCACGGCGACGGGGTCGAGGCGCGGGTCCCAGGCGAGCCGGCCGAACGCGTACAGGTTCGCCTGGGCGAGCGGGTGCCCGGTCCAGAACGGGTCGTCGCCGACGTTCGACACCGCGACAAGACCGGCCGCGAGACCAGCCACCGGCGGGCCCTCGGCACCAAAGGGGGTGAAGCCGAGCACCTCGCTCCACATCGGAGCGAGGTAGCACACATGCCGCTGCTGGCCGGTGTACTCCTGGGTCGCCTGCACCTCGACCGCGACGCGGGTGGCGGGCATCGCGGCGATGAGCGGCGACACCGGCTCCCGGGCCTGGAAGTCGATCGGGCCGTGCTTCACCTGCAGGATCACGTTGTCACCGAAGGTGCCGTCGAGCGGGACGAAGTGGTCGTGGGCGGCGCGGGCCCGGTCGGTGCCGCGGTCGCGCCAGTCCTGCCGGTGGTTGTAGACGAACGCCCGCCAGTGCACGACGCCGCCGTGCGGGGCGAGCGCGGCGGCGAGGGTGTTGGCACCGTCGGCGTGGCTGCGGCCGTAGGCGAACGGGCCGGGCTGCCCCTCGGAGTCGGCCTTCACGACGTAGCCGCCGAAGTCGGGGATCGTCGCGTAGACCCGCCGGGTGGTGTCCGCCCACCAGGCCACCACCCGCGGGTCGAGGGGGTCGGCGGTGCCGAGGTCGGCGGCCGGCGCGGCGAAGCTCACGGACAGGTGGACGCGGATCCCGAACGGGCGCAGGAGATCCGCGATCGCGGCGACGTCGCCGAGCCGGCCGGTCAGCAGCCGCGCCTCGGTCGCGTGCACGTTGACGTTGTTCACGCACAGGGCGTTGACCCCGCAGGACGCCAGCAGGCGGGCGTAGGCGGTGACCCTGGACAGGTCGGTGCGCAGCGCGCCCTCGTGCCAGAAGACGGAGCCACCGGCGTAGCCGCGCTCGACCTGGCCCATGACGGGGTGCACGTCCACGTTGTCCCAGTGCTGGACCATCCGCCGGCGGATCGCGGGCCGGTGCGGCCGGGGCGGAAACGCGCCGTCGAAGGCCGCCTCGCCGAGCCGCACCACGTGGAAGAACCCGTAGAGCAGCCCGGCCGGTTCGTCGGCACGCACGACGGTGACACCGGCGGCGCGGGACAGGACGAAGACGTCCGGGTCGGGCGGCAGCCGCCCGCTGGACAGCTTGAGGACCAGGTCGAACGGACCGTCGCCGCCGACCGTCCCGCCGAACCGTTCGCAGGCCCCGGAGAGCTCGGCGCGCACCGTGTCCACGAGCAGCCCGTCGCCCTGGATCAGCACCCGGCGCGAGCCGACGGCCCGCAGCGCCGCCGGCGGCAGCCACGCGGGGTGGACGTCGCCGGTCACGACCGCGTCTCGATCACGGCCACCCCCAGCGGCTCGAGCGTGACGGCGCCGTCCACGGAGGCCCCGGTGAGCAGGTCGACGCCGGTCGCCGGGACGGTCGCGGTGTCGGTGCCGGAGTGGTTGAGCAGGAACAGGAAGCCGCCGCGCACGGTCGCCTCGACGTGCGGCGGGGCGTCGCGCACGACCGGTGCCACGCCCGCCGCGGCGACCGCGTCGAGGATCGTGTCACGCAGCGCTCCGGCGTCCAGGCGGGTGCCGACGTACACCACCCGTCCGGTGCCCAACGAGTTCGTCACGACGGCGGCGCGCCCGGCGAGATCCCCGTCGAGGTAGGTGGCGAGCACCGTCGCGGTCTCCGGGTGCAGGCTGTCCTGCCACCAGTCGGCGCTCGCGACGCACCCGTCGGCGAACCGCACCGCGACGGACGTCTCGAGCGGCGCGTACTCGTCGATGTAGGCGCCGATGAGCCGCCGGAACGCGCCCGGGTAGGCGGGCTGCCGCACCTGGTTGCGCTCGTCGACGACGCCGGAGAAGAACGAGCACACCAGGGTCCCGCCGGCGGCGACGAACGCTTCCAGGGCGGCGGTGCAGCGGTCGTCGACGAGATACGCGTTGGGCACCACGACCACCCGGTACCGGCCGAAGTCGGAGCCGAACGAGACGAGGTCCACGGCGTGCTGCGCCTCCAGCAGCGGCCGGTAGTGCGCGGTCACGATCGCCGGGTAGTCGAAGTCGTTGCGGGGCAGCCCGTGCGTGACCTCCAGGCCCCACCAGGCGTTCCAGTCGAACAGGACGGCGACCTCGGCGGTGGAGCCGGACCCGGCGACGGCGGCGATCCTCGGCAGCTCGCGGCCGAGCGCCTCGACCTCCCGCCAGGTGCGCGACCGGGTCCCGGAGTGCGGCAGCATCGCGGAGTGGAAGCGTTCGTGGCCGCCGCGACCCGCACGCCACTGGAAGAACAGGACGCTGTCGGCGCCGTGCGCGACGGCCTGGTAGGAGCCCAGCCGCATCCGCCCCGGGCGCTTGACGTGGTTGACCCGCCACTGGGAGACGGCGCCGGCGGCCTGCTCCATCAGCAGCCACGGCTCACCCCGCAGCGACCGCATGAGGTCGAAGTTGAGCGCGGCGGCGACGTGCGAGCCGGCCTGCCCGGGGTCGGGGTAGATGTCCAGCGCGACCGCGTCCTCGTGTGCCGCCCAGCGCCATGAATCCGTCTGGCGGTGGAACCGCATGAAGTTCGTGACGACCGGCAGGTCGGCGCGGTACGAGCGGACGATGTCGCGCTCCATCACGAAGCACTCGAGCAGCGCGTCGGAGACGAACCTGTGGAAGTCGAGGCGCCGGGCCGGGTTCGACCACGAGCGGGGCACCTCCGGCGGGCCCACCTGCTCCCAGTCGCTGTAGCGCTGGCCCCAGAACCGGGTGTACCAGGCGTCGTTGAGCGCGTCGAGGTCGCCGTACCGGCGCCGCAGCCAGTCCCGGAACGCCGCCGCCGCGGCCGTGGTGTAGGCGGTCGGGCCGTACTCGTTGCCGATGTGCCACATGGCGAGCGCCGGGTGGTGGCGGTACCGCGAGGCGAGCGCCGTCGTGATCCGGGCGGCGTGCTCCCGGTACACCGGCGATGTCGGGTCATAGTGCATCCTGTTGCCGAAGCCGAACACCTCGCCGTCCTCCATGACGGGCAGCACCTCCGGGTGTTCGTGGGACAGCCACACCGGCGGCGCCGCGGTCGGGGTGCCGAGGTCGACGCTGATGCCGTTGCGATGCAACAGGTCCATGGCGTCGTCGAGCCAGTCGAAGGTGAACCGGCCGGGCTCCGGCTCCAGCGACGCCCACGCGAACACGCCGAGGGTGACGAGGTTGACCCCGGCGCGCCGCATGAGCTCGACGTCCTCGTCCCACACCGCGCGGTCCCACTGCTCGGGGTTGTAGTCGCCGCCGAACGCGAACCCGCCGAGCCGGGCCCGGAAGGCGTCCATGCCGGGATTCACGCCGTGTACCGTTGCGTGATCCCGGTGATCATCGGGCGGGTGACGGCCAGGAGCGCGGCGGCGAACGCGGAGGCGAGCAGCAGCAGCACCGCCTCCGACGTGAGCACGGTGACGGCGGCGGCCGCCACGAGCAGCCCGCCGGTGCCGAGGGAGACCAGCGGGAAACGCATGGCCAGGCGCAGCACGTCCGGCGGCCGGAACTCGAAGAGGGAGACGATGACCAGGGCCGTGACGGCCAGGACGGTCGCCGCCGCCGCGACCACGACCAGCAGCGCCGACCACCAGGCGGGCACCCCGGCCGCGGCGCGATGGGTGAGGCTGACGGCGACGACGCCCAGCACGGCCAGCAGCGGCGCCCAGACCCGCAGCGCCGCCCCGGCGTTGCGCCGGTAGCCGCGCCAGAACGCGGCGGCCGGCCGCAGGTCGGCGAGGTCGGCGGGCTGCCGGTGCAGCGCGTAGAGGGCGGCGGACAGCGCCGGCCCGACCGGCAGAAGTCCGACGATCGCGGCGAGGCTCCGGTCGAGCAGGACCAGCGGCACCAGCCCCGGTGCGGTGGTGACGACGACCAGCGCCTCCACCACGAGCAGCGTGTAGGTGCGGGCCGCGACGCGAGAGAGCGGCCCGTTGAACGTCATGGCGCTCATCGGGTGCCGCCCAGCAGTCGGGCGTCGTCCCACCACGGCGGCGTCTCGTCGTGGACGGCGGTGACCTCGACCAGGGTCACCTCGTGCGCGGCGAGGGTCAGGTCGAGCTCGGCCCGCCCTTGAACGACGGGCGCGGCGTGGTGCCGCCGGGCCGGCTCCGCCGCCTCGTGCAACGCGTCGAGCTGCCGTGCGCTGGGAGAGCGGGGGCTGCCCAGCTCCCGCCACGCCGCCCACGCATTGCCCGCCTCCTCCGACACCGAAGACCTCGCCACATACGCGGTTCCGCTCGGCTGTCCGACGGGGACGGACAGCCGGACGCGGTGCCCGACCTCCGCCGGGCCGCGGCCGGTGTGGTCGACCGGCGCCCAGGCGAGCACGGTGACCCGGCCGGTGCCGTCCCGGGTCACCAGGTGGTCGTCGCCGCGGGCCACGACCTGGTCGCCCATGCGGGCCAGGAACGCGTACAGGTGGAACGTGGGCTTCTTGACCTGGCGGTGGGTGAGCAGCCCGAAGCCGCCGTGGAACAGCGCCGCCGGGATCCCGTTCTCCTCGAACACGTCGCAGAACGTCCAGTAGGAGAACGAGTCGACCAGGTCGCCCGCGGCGGCGACGACCGGTGCAAGGTAGGCGGCGTGGAACGCGGTGTCGTGGATCGGGTTGTCCGGGCGGTAGGAGGAGTTGAACTCGGTGATGTGCACCGGCAGCCCCGCCAGGGCGGTGCCGGCGAGCTGCCGCCGCGGCGCCGCGAACTGCTCCAGCAGCGTCGCCGCCGGGGCGAGGGTCTGGTGCACGCCGAAGGGCACGTGCTGGGCGGCGCCGGAGGTGTACGCGTGCCGGCTCACGAAGTCGATCGGGACGTCCCGTGCGGCGACGAACTCGGCGAACCGCGGCAGCCAGCCGTCGTCCGCACCGGGCGACAGTGCCGGGCCGCCGACCTGCAGCGACGCGTCGACGTCCTTCACCGCGTTGGCGGCGGCCTCGTACAGGTCGTGGTAGGCGTCCTGGTCCGCGTGCTGCCAGAAGTCCTTGAGGTCCGGCTCGTTCCACACCTCGATCGGCCAGCCGCGCACCTCGTCGAGACCGTAGCGGTCGACGAGGTGTGCGACGGTGCCGCGGACCAGCGCCGCCCACTCCTTGCGGTCGCTGGGCGGGGTCACGTTGCCCCGCCACCAGAACACGGTCTGGTCGCCGGACGCGAGCCCGGGCGGCATGAACCCGAGCTCTACGAACGGCCGGACACCGAGCTCCAGGTAGGCGTCCACGACCTGGTCGACGTAGGTGAACGAGTGCAGCACCCGCCGCTCGCCGCCGTGCCCGTAGGGCCGGTGCACGCCCATGCCGTCGCTGAACAGCCCGTGCTGGCGGATGTGCCGGAACCCGATCTCACGCTGGAGCAGCGCGAGCGACTCCTGGTAGTCGCGGCGCAGCGCGAGCTCGAACCGCCCGGCGCCGACGCAGTGCCGCCACGCGCTCACCCGTGGTTCTTCTTGTACCGGTTGTAGGCGGCGTTCACGACCTCGATGTACCGGGTCATGTTCTTGCCCTTGAGCTCGGTGACGTAGGCGTCCCACTCGCTGAGCGGGCGGGAGCCGAGGATGAACTTCAGCGTCTGCTGGTTCACGTGGTCCTTCAGCGTGGTCTCCCACAGTGTCGCCTGTTCGCGCTCGTCGGCGTTGAGGGGGCGGGGCGGCGGGAGCGGCTGGTTCTTACGGGCGTTCATGACCTCCTGGAACGCGAGTTCCTCCTTGGGGAACTGCGAGTTGAGCAGCTTGGTGGTGCCGCCGTAGACGAAGACGCCGTTGAGGAAGCCGTATTCGACCTGGAGGTTCTTCGTGCCGGTGGGGTTCAGCCCGCCCCAGTTGACGTCGGCGGCGAGCTTGAACGTGCCGTCGTCGACGTTGCCGGTGTACGTGGTGCCCTCGACCCCCCACTTGGCGAACAGCTTGCCCTGCGGCGAGTAGTACAGCCAGTCCATGAACTGCATGAGCGCCACGAAGTTCTTGCTGTCGCGGGCCTTCGCCGAGATCATGACGCCGCCCTCGAGGCGGGTGCCGGCCTTCGTGTCGCCCATCGGGCCGGTCGGCGTGGGGATCTTCAGCACGGTCGCGCCGGGGATCTTCGCGATGCTGGGCCGCAGCTCGTTGACGAGGGTCTGGGCGTTGCAGCTGATCACGAACGACCTGCCGTTGGCGAACTTCTGCTTGGCGATGTCGTCGGACTGGGTGAAGCTCTCGGGGTCGACGAGCTTCTCCGTCACCAGCGAGTTGAGGTACTCGACCATCTGCTTGTACTGCGGGCTCGCACCGGTGTAGCCGAACGCCTTCGCCGTCTCGTCCCAGCGGGCGTGCTGGTAGGTCCAGCCGGCCTGGACGCCGTACGCGGTGCCGACGATCGACAGCAGGTTGTTGCCGCCGGGGTTGGCCGGGGTGCTCCAGCGGTCCGACAGCGGGTACACGTCGGGGTGGGCGGCCTTCATGGCCCGCAGCACGGTGCGCAGGTCCTCCCACGTCTTGGGGACCTGCAGGTTGAGCTGCTGCAGCACGTCGGTGCGCACGGCCAGGGAGTAGTCGGCCCAGACGTCCTCGTGCAGGCCGGGCAGCAGGTAGAACTTGCCGTCCTCCTGGCGGAACCCGTCGAGGTCGGACTGCAGGTTCCACCTGGCGACCTGGTCGCGGAAGTTCGGCAGCAGGTCGAGGTGGTCGCTGATGGGTAGGATCGCCCCGCCGGCGATGTAGGCCTCCTCGTCGGGGTGGTACGTCTTCGGGATGATCATCGGGGCGTCCCCGGCCGCGACCACGACGCTGCGCTTCTGGTTGTAGTCGCTGCCGGGCACGACGGTCGCCTGCAGCGTCACGTTGGTGCGCTTGGTGAGCTCCTTGAAGAACAGCCAGTCGGCCTTGTACGGGTAGCCCGCGTTGCTGAGCATCATGATGGAGAAGGTCAGCGGCTGGGTGGCGGTGAACTGCTGGCCGGCGCCGTAGCCGTCCATGGCGCCGTCGCGGTGCCCGGTGTAGTCCTGGCCCTTGTCGGGGTCGTCATCGTCGCCGCAGCCGGCCAGCGCGGCCACCGCGGCCGCGCCGCACGCGCCGAAGAGGGCGCGCCTGGAAACCTGGTGCGAAATCTGGTGCACAGAAGCTCCTTTGTCTGCGGCCGTCATCCCTTGACGGCGCCGAGGGTGATCCCGGAGACGAAATACCGCTGGATGAAGGGGTAGCCGAGCATGATCGGCAGCGCCGTGAGCACGATCGTCACGGCCTGGATGTTCGCCGCGATCTGCAGTGCCGTGTCCGAGGGCGTGGAGATGTCGGACCCGCCGGTGGACCCGGCGATGAGGTTGCGCAGGTAGATGGTGACCGGGAACAGGTCGGCGTCGTCCAGGTACAGGAACGCCGGGAACCACGAGTTCCAGAAGAACACCGCGTAGAACAGGACCATCGTGGCGATGACGGCCTTCGACAGCGGCAGCACGATCCGCCACAGGATCCCGTAGGTGCCGAGCCCGTCGACGGCGGCGGCCTCCTCCAGCTCGGCCGGCAGGCCCTCGAAGAAGGCCTTCATGACGAGGAGGTTGAACACGCTGATGGCGTTGGGCAGCACCACCGCCCAGATCGTGTTGCGCAGGCCGAGCCCGCTGACCAGGACGTAGTTGGGGATCAGGCCGCCGTTGAAGAACATGGTGAAGACCGCGACCCCGACCAGCAGCGCGCGGCCCTTCAGGTGGCGTTTGGACAGCACGTACGCGAAGCAGGTGGTGAGCACGATCGAGATGACCGTGGCCACGACGGTGTAGACGAGGGTGTTGCGGTAGTTGGTCCAGAACACGGGGTCGGACAGCACGACCTCGTAGGTGGTCGTGTTGAACCCGCGCGGCAGCAGGTTCACCGTCCCGGCCTGGATCGCCTGCTCCTCGCTGAACGAGCGGGCGACGACGTTGAGGAACGGGTACAGCGTCAGCACCACGACGCCGGTGAGGATCAGCCCGAGGGCGGCTCGTTTCACCACAGGCTCGCCCCGACCGTTCGTTTGGACACGAAGTTCGCCGTGAGCACGAGGGTCAGGCCGATCACCGACTCGAACAGCCCGATCGCGGCGGCGTAGCTGAAGCTGCCGGACACCACGCCGACCCGGTACAGGTAGGTGGAGATGACGTCGGCGGTCGGGAAGGTCAGCGGGTTGTACAGCAGCAGGACCTTCTCGAACCCGACCGACAGGAACGTGCCGATGTTGAGGATCAGCAGCGTCACCATCGTCGGGCGGATGCCGGGCAGCGTCACGTGCCAGGTCTGCCGCCACCGGCTCGCGCCGTCGATGCGGGCCGCCTCGTAGAGCTCGTGGTCGATGGTGGTCAGGGCGGCGAGGTACAGGATCGTGCCCCAGCCGACGGTCTGCCACATCTCGGAGGAGACGTAGATGGCGCGGAACCAGCCGGGCTGCTGCAGGAACGGCACGGCGTCGGCGCCGACCGCGCGCAGGCCCGCGTTGACCGCGCCGTCGAGGGCGAGCAGCTGCATGACGATGCCGGCCACGACGACGATCGACAGGAAGTGCGGCAGGTACGAGATCGTCTGGACGAGCCGCTTGAGCCAGCGGGTGCGCACCTCGTTGAGCAGCAGCGCCAGGACGATCGGCAGGGGGAACACGAGCAGCAGGGTCAGCCCGCCGAGGACGAGCGTGTTGGTGAAGACGTGCCAGAACGTCGGGTCCTGCCAGAACATCCGGAAGTAGCGCAGGCCCACCCAGGTCTCGCCGAACAGGTCGCCGCCGGGCCGGTAGCGGCGGAAGGCGATGACGTTGCCGGCCATCGGCAGATACCGGAAGACGACGAAGAACAGCAGTGGCAGCACGGCGAGGGAGTACAGCTGCCAGTCGCGGCGCAGTGCGGCTCGCCAGGTGCGGCGGCTCATGCCCGGCCTCCCTCCCCGAATCTTCGAAACTTTCGGCAATCATTCGGCAAGCATCGGGTAATGTAGATTCATCACTACGTACTGTCAAGGACTCGATATCTGGCTCATGAGCTGCGCACACTTGACCAGCGGGCGACACCGGAGCCCATGGAAACTTTCGGTCGAGGATCCTCATGCCACAGTTCGACCTCGCACTGCCGGAGCTATGCCGGTACGCCCCTGTACTGGCCGAACCCACCGACCTCGATGCGTTCTGGGCCTCGACGCTCGACGCGGCACGCGCCTCTGCGCCGGTCCTTTCCGCCGTGCCGGTGGCGACCGGGTTGCGGCTCGTCGACACCTGGGACGTCACGTTCGCCGGGTTCGGCGGCGACCCGGTCCGGGCCTGGCTCAGCCGTCCCGCCGGCGCGACCGGGGCTTTGCCGGCGGTCGTGGAGTTCGCCGGGTACGGGCGCGGGCGCGGCCTGCCGCACGAGCGCCTCACCTGGGTCACCGCCGGGTACGCGCACCTGCTGATGGACAACCGCGGCCAGGGCGACCGGTACGGCAACGGCGGCGACACCCCCGACCCGCACGCCGGCGGATTCCAGCCGGTCACCCGGGGCATCCTGTCCCCGCACGACTACTACTACCGGCGGCTGATCACCGACGCGGTGCGGGCCGTCGACGCGGTGCGGGCGCTGCCCGGCGTCGATCCGGCGCGGGTCGCGGCGCTGGGCAACAGCCAGGGCGGCGGGCTCGCCCTGGCGGTCGCGGGTCTCGTCCCCGACCTGGCCGCACTGCTCGCCACCGCGCCGTTCCTGTGCCACGTCGAGCGGGCCGTCGCACTCACCGACGCCGCGCCCTACGGGGAGATCGCCCAGTACCTGGCGGTGCACCGGGACGCCGCGGAACAGGTGTGGCGCACGCTGTCCTATATGGACGGCGTGCACCTGGCCCGGCGGGCGGCCGCCCCCGGCCACTTCGGCACCGGGCTGCGCGACCCGGTGTGCCCGCCGAGCACCGTGTTCGCCGCGTACAACGCCTACGGCGGCGCGGACCGCACCATGCTCACGTATCCGTTCAACGGGCACGAGGGCGGCGACGCGGTCCACGTCCGCCGCCAGCTGGACTGGCTGGCCGCGAAACTTGCGGCGTAGACTCGCGGGCCATGGCGTCGCACAGCAGGGCCACCATGGCCGAGATCGCCGCCGAGGCGGGGGTCTCCGTCCCGACCGTCTCCAAGGTGCTCAACGGCCGGCACGACGTCGCACCCGCGACCCGGGAGCGGATCGAGGAGCTGCTGCGCGCCCGCAGCTACCTGCCCCGCCGCACCCCGGCGGCCCGCACCGCCGGTCTCATCGACGTCGTCTTCGTCGACCTCGGCAATGCCTGGGCGATGGAGATCCTGGCCGGCGTGGAGGAGGTCGCGCACCGCGCCGGGATCGGCGTCGTCGTCTCCGCCGTGCACGGCCGCACCCGCACCGCGCCCGACCGGCGCTGGCTGGAGAGCCTGGCGGCGCGCCGGTCCGACGGGGTCCTGCTGGTGCTGTCGGAGCTCGCCGCCGACCAGCGGGCCCGCCTCGCCCAGCTCGGCATCCCGGTCGTGGTCGTCGACCCCGCCGGGCAGCCGGACCCGAGCGTGCCGTCGGTCGGCGCCACCAACTGGACCGGGGCGCTGACCGCCACCGAGCACCTGATCGGCCTCGGCCACCGGCGGATCGCCGTCATCGGCGGCCCGGGCGACGTGCTGTGCGCGCGGGCCCGCGTCGACGGCTACCGGGCCGCGATGCACGCCGCGGGCCTGCCGGTCCCCGCGAGCTACGAGCGCACCGGCGACTTCACCAGCCCGACCGGGCACCGGGAGACCCTGGCGCTGCTGGATCTGCCGGCACCGCCGACCGCGATCTTCGCCTGCGCCGACGAGATGGCCCGCGGCGCCTACGAGGCCCTCTACGAGCGCGGCCTGCGCGTCCCCGACGACCTGAGCGTCGTCGGGTTCGACGACCTCGAGCAGGCCCGCTGGTCGATCCCGCCGCTGACGACGGTGCGCCAGCCGCTGACCGAGATGGCGGGCCTCGCCACCCGGATGCTGCTGACGCTCATCGCCGGCGACCCCCTGGACTCGACCCGCCTGGAGCTCGCCACCCCGCTCGTCGTGCGGGCCAGCACCGCCCCACTTGGAAATATTTCCATGTCTTAGGAACGGTCCTAGACTGGCGCGGTGGAATCCGGGAAGCCGCAGGGCCGCCGTCGCCGTGGCGAGGTCACCGTCGCGACCATCGCCCAGCTCGCCGGCGTGTCCCCGCCGACCGTTTCGAAAGTTCTGAACGGACGGTCCGGCATCGCCGTGGAGACCCGGGACCGGGTCGAGGCGCTGCTGCGCGAGCACGGCTACCGCCGCGGCGAGTCCACGGTCGCGTCGCCGAGCGTCGAGGTCGCCTTCTACGGCCTGGAGAGCCACCTCGCGATGGAGATCCTGCGCGGCGTCGAGCAGGTGGTGCGCGACCGCGGCCTCGCGGTCGGGTTCACCGACCTGCAGGGCCCCGCCCCCGGCGGCCGCCGCACCGCCGACCGGCTCCTCGCCCGCCGCCCCACCGGCGTCATCGCGGTCAACTCGGCGTTCCGTGCCCGGCAGTACGAGCAGCTCACCGCGAGCGGCGTCCCCATGGTCGTGCTCGACCCGACCGGCGAGCCGATGCACTCGATCCCGTCGGTCGGTGCGACGAACTGGAGCGGTGGCATCGCCGCGACCCGCCACCTGCTCGACCTCGGGCACCGGCGGGTCGGCGTGATCACCGGCCCGATGGAGTACCTGTGCGCGCGGGCACGCCTCGAGGCGTGCCGCGGCGCCCTGGACGCCGCCGGCGTGCCCCTCGACCCGCGGCTGGTCCGGCACGGCCGGTTCCACTTCGACGACGGTGCCCTGCTCGGCCGGCAGCTGCTCACCATGCCCGACCCGCCGACCGCGATCCTGTGCGGCGACGACCTGCAGGCGCTCGGTGTCTACGAGGCCGCCCGCCTGCTCGGCGTGCGCATCCCCGACGACGTCAGCGTCGTCGGCTTCGACGACATCGAGGTGACCCGGTGGTGCGGCCCGCCGATGACCACCGTGCGGCAGCCGTTCGCCGAGATGGGCGCCACCGCGGCCCGGATGGTGCTGCAGCTGGCGGTCGGCGAGACGGTCGAGCCGGCCCGGGTCGAGCTGGCCACCCAGCTCGTCGTGCGCGCCAGCACCGCACCTCCCCCGCTGGCCGGGTCGTGATCTCGCCGCCGGACGAGTCCAGGCCGGCCATGGACCGCTCGGCGAAGGCGGTCATCTCCGAGCTGCTGGCCCGGGACGTGACGCCGGTGCTCAAGCGGCAGGGTTTCACCGGCCGGGGCCGCAACTACCGGCGCACCCTTGCCGACCGGCAGGAGCTGCTCACCGTCGAGCCGCACCGATGGAACTCCCGCCACGGCGGCGCCTTCACCGTCCACCTGGGTGTCTTCCTGCACGATCTGGACGCGTTCGTGGCGTTGGTGCCGCCGCCGGAGCCGCCGGACGAGCACCAGTGCCACCTGCGGCGCACCGGCTCGCGCTGGTGGACGTTCGACGCGGCAACCGATCTGCGGTCACTCGGCGCGGACGCCGGCCGGGCGGTCCAGGACCTCCCGTGGTTCGACGAGGTGCGCACCGACGCCGGCGTCCTCGCCTGGGTGCGCGGCACCCCGCTGCCGCACGGCGTCCTGGGGCTGCGGCACGTCTACCTGGCGGCGACCGCGGGCGCACCGGACCTCGCCCAGGAATGGCTGTCCGGCATCGTCGCGGACGCGCCGCCCGGCCCGCTGCCCCGGGAGGCCGCCCGGTTCGCGGCGCGGCTCGGCCTGAACTGCCCGCCCCCGGCCGACGCACCGGCACTGACCGCGGTGTTCCGGACCGCCGCGGACCACGACGGCGTCAGCGCGGTCCGGCACCTGGTGGACAAGCTGGATCAGCACCTGACGGAGCTCCGGCGGGACCACGCGGCCGCGTACCACACGCTCGTTCGCGACGGCCGCACGTGCACCGCCGACTTCTACGGCGCCACCGCCGAGGAGTTCCTCCGCCCGCTGCGCCGCGCGTTCGCCAAGCTGGCGCCCTCGTTCGCCGACATCACGTGGCGGTAGGTTTCAGAAGTCGCGGGCGTCGTCGAACCACTCCTGGGCGTCCTCGGTGAGATCGCCGACCGGGGTGTCCGCGGCCAACTGGGACACCGCGTCGCCCGCGTCCTCCCGTTCGGTCGTCTCGATGCCCCGCATCGCGTTGACCACCGCGACGAACGCGCGGATCGCCGCCTCGACGCCGTCCGGCCCGGTCGCGGTCGCGATCGCGCGCTGGGCGGTGCGGAACGCCGTCGTCGCCTTCTTCGCCTTCCCGGCCGGCCAGCCCGAGAACGGCAGGCCGTACTCGGTGGCGAACCACTCGGGCTTGCGCAGCTGGGAGACGCCGCTGTGCTCCCACTGCCGGTCGGGCCGGCGCAGCTCGCCGCGCAGCCGCTTGCCGGCGGTCTCCTCCACGTTGAACGCGATCAGGTGGGTCAGCTCGGGCCAGCTGTCCAGCGCGGGCAGCCCGGTCAGGTCGGGGCAGAACCGCAGCCGCAGGCTGCGCAGGTGCCGCAGCTGCGCCAGGGCGGCGACGTTGACCAGCTGCCCGCCGAGCGAGAGGTGGCGGGTGTCGGGGAACTGCAGCAGGCTGGCGCAGTCGAACGCCTGGCGCAACGGCCGCACCGTCACGCCCACCCGCTGCGCGGCGGCGAAGGCCGGCAGTTCCGGCAGGCGCAGTGGCACCGCGTCCGCGGCGGGCAGCGTGTCGGGGTTGAACTCCACCGCCGGGCAGGCGCCGCCGTCGGCGAGCACGGCAGTCAGCAGGCTCAGGTCGCCGTTGACGGTCAGGACCCCGTGCGGCACGGACGGCACGGTCAGGTGCAGCGGCGCGTTTCGCAGCGTGATCCCGAGGCGGCTGACGTATGCCCCGGTCGCGTCGACCACGTGCGCCACGCCCGGCCGCCACTCGAAGGTCTCGATCGGGCGGCGCCGCGCCCAGTCGAAGAAGCCGGTGTCGTCGCCCTCGTAGACGATGATGCGTGGCCACGGATATCCGGCCGGGACCTTGAACGGATCGAACACCGTCCAGTCGATCGCGTCGTCCGCGGCGACGACCAGGTCCGGGCGTTGCGACCCGCCGGCCGCGGGGCCGATGACGACACTGCCGACACCCGGACTGCGCACCAGCCGGTGGCTGTCGGGGCCGGTCAGCGAGATGACGGACGCATCGTCGCGTGAAAGTTCCACGGCGGCAACAGTACCAACGACGCCCCCCGCCGCCGCGCGTTGACACCACCGGCGGCGGGCCGCACGCTCGCGGCGGGCCTCAGGACGGGAGTCGTTGGTGGGGAACAGCACGAGTCACGTCGTCGTCGCGTTCGAGGGCGAAGGATCCGGGGTCGAGGAGCTGACCTGGGGGCAGCGCGACGTCTGGGACCTCATGCGGCGCACCGGCCGGACGATGAACATCGGCGGCACCGTCCGCGCCGCCGACGGTGAGACCGTCGAGGGGGTCGCGGCGGTGCTGCGCTCCCTGGTGGGCCGGCACCAGGCGCTGCGCACCAGACTGTCCCTTGTGGACGGCGGGCCGCCGCGGCAGGTGGTGTCGAGCTCCGGTGAGACCGCTCTCGAGATCCTCGACGCCACCGGCGACCCGGACCTCGCGGCGGAGCGGCTCCGGGTCCGATACCAGACGACCAGGTTCGACCCGGTCACGGAGTGGCCGCTGCGGATGGCAGTGGTCCGCTCCGGCGGGACGCTCACGCACATCGTGGTGATGTACTACCACGTCGTCGTCGACGGGTTCGGCATCAACGCCGTGGTGCGCGACCTGGCCGATCTGGACGCCGCTCCGCAGGGCATCCAGCCGCTGGACCTGGCACGGCAGCAGCGGACCCCGGCGGCGCTGCGGCAGAGCCAGCAGTCGCTGCGGTACTGGCAACGCCAGCTGCTGCGGGTCCCGCACGCGCCCGTCCCGGTGGTGCCGTTCGACCCGGACGAGCCGCGGTTCTGGGAGGTCGTCTGCGACTCGCCGGCGCTGGCCCTCGCCCTGCGGCGGGTCGCGGCCCGGACCCGGGTCGCGACCGGGCCGATCCTCCTCGCTGCGTACGCCGTCGCGGCCGCCCGCCTCACCGGCGCCGACACCGCCGTCGTGCAGGTGGTCGTCAGCAACCGGTTCCGGCCCGGCTTCGCCGAGGCGGTCGGCAGCCTCCGGCAGTTCGGGCTGTGCGTGATCGACGTGACCGGCCCGTTCGACGAGGTGGTCGCGCGGGCGTTCAGCGCGGCGATGGGCGCCTACAAGCACGGCTACTACGACCCGGCCGTCCACCAGGACCTCGTCGCCGGCCACGACCTGACCTGCTACCTCAACGACCGGCGGATGGAGACCCGCGACGAGGACCCCGGGCCGGTCCCGGCGATCGGCGCCGTCCGCGCCGCCCTTGCCGGGACCACCGTGCACTGGGGCGTCCGCGAGGACACCTACGACGGGTCGCTGTACCTGCACGTCGAGGACGCCATGAGCTACTCGTTGTGGGGCGACACCCACCGGTTCACCCCGGACGCGATCCAGCGGTGTGCCCGCGACATCGAGGCCGCGGTGGTCCACGCGGCCGAGGACCTGGTCACGGCGCCTCGATGAACGCCTCCCCCGCGTTCAGGGCCCGGTAGTCGTCGATGCCCAGCAGCGCCACGGCGGGCGCGACCTGGGTGTGCATGGCGAGCAGCGCGGCGATCTTGCGGTCCAGCGCCGCGCCGGTGAGCCGCAGGTCCACCGCCAGGTCATCGGGCGCCACCCCGACCGGGCGCTCGTCGGTCATGAAGACCCGCCACTGCTCGTACCGCTCGCCCCAGGTCTCCAGGTGCTCCGCGGTCATCGTCGCGTGCAGCAGCCGCCCGGGCCGGCCCGCCCGGTCCCACGCCGCCCCGACCCACGCGGAGATGGTCTGGTGGTCGGGATGGAACGTCCCGCCGTCCGGGCCGAACGTGAGCACCGTGTCCGGGGCGACGTCGACGAGCAGCGCCGCGATCCGCGCCACCGGCTCCTCGGGGTCCAGGGCGGCCATCCCACCGTCGGGATAGCCCAGGAAGCGGTGGTCGGCGACGCCGAGCACGGCCATCGCCGCGGCCGCCTCCCAGCGGCGGGTGCGCCCGAGCCGCTCCGGCGGCCACGCGACCGGGTCGTCGGTGCCGTGCTCACCTTCGGTGGCACTGACGCACACGACCCGCTGCCCGAGCTCGGCGGCGGCCGCCATGATCCCACCCGCCAGGTAGGTCTCGTCATCGGGATGCGCCCAGATCGACACGATCGTGCCGAGCTTCTCGACCTGCTCTTCCACGCCTCCATGCATACCGCACACTCCCCCGCCGCCACCGCGTGCTGTCGGGTCACGGACCGGCGCCGTGCGAAGATCACCGGATGTCGAGGGGGTGGCGGGCGCGGATCGGCTGGACCGGCTGGCGGCGGGAGCTGGGGTGGTGCTGCCGTGGGTGCTCGCCGCGCTCGGCCCGGGGCAGTTCATCCCGAGCCAGGACGCCACGCCGGAGATGATGGCGCAGGAGGCCCGGGACGGGCACGTCACCCTCGTGCTGCTGGCGATCGGTTGCACCGCCGGGCCGCTCGTCGTGGCCACCGGGATCTGGCTCATCTGGCGGGCCCGCCGCGCCGCGCGCCCCCAGGCGCCCAGCCACCCGGATGAAGGCCCGGCGGCGGGCGCGCCCGTTGCGGGACAATACGAACCGTGAGCCGGATCCTCATCGTCGACGACGACGAGCCGCTGCTGCGCGCGTTGCGGGTCAACCTCACCGCCCGCGGCTACCAGGTCGACACCGCCGTCACCGCGACCGCCGGCCTCATCTCCGCCGGCAACCACCACCCGGACCTCGCCATCGTCGACCTGGGCCTGCCCGACCTCGACGGCATCGAGGTCGTGAAGGGCCTGCGCGGCTGGAGCGCCGTGCCCATCATCGTGCTGTCGGCCCGGCACTCGGAGCCGTCGAAGGTGGCCGCCCTGGACGCCGGCGCCGACGACTACGTCACCAAGCCGTTCGGCATCGACGAGCTCCTCGCCAGGATCCGCGCCGCGCTGCGCCGCGGGTCCGCGCCCGCGGACGCACCGGTCATCACCACCGAGTCGTTCACCCTCGACCTGGCGACCAAGCGCGCGGTCGGCCCCGCCGGCGAGGTCGGCCTCACCCCGACGGAGTGGCACCTCCTCGAGGTCCTCGCCCGCCACCCCGGCACCGTCGTGGAGCACCGCCAGCTGCTGCGCGAGGTCTGGGGCCCCCGGTACGAGACCGAGACCAACTACCTGCGGGTGCACTTCGCCAACCTGCGCCGCAAGCTCGAACGCGACCCGGCCCGCCCCCGGCACATCGTCACCCGCCCCGGCCTCGGCTACCGCCTCGACCTATAGCGCCTTCCTTGCCGCGACGCGGTAGCGTGCCGCTGTGCCTCGCCGCATAGGTGCCCGGGTGCTGGTCGTCGACCGGCTGACGTATCGGTGGTCCCTGTCGCACCGGCACCGCGTCGAGCACGACGGCGGCCCACCGCACTACCACGGTTGCGTCGAACGGCTCGCGGTGCGCCGCGCCGGTGCACCGGGCCGGCTCGAGGTGCTGTTCGAGGCCGGACCCGGCCGGCTGGTCCCGGACGGCCTCCTGCACTCGGGCGGCGTGATCCACGGCGAGGACTACCTGAACCTGCACCAGCCCCGTGTGGTGCGGGCGCTGCTGGACGAGGCGCTCGCCCGCGGCTGGCGCCCCACCGACCCCGCACACGTCAGGCAGGACGGCTGGGTTCTGTGCACCGCGGTGGCGGCCCGGCTCCGCGCCGCGCCGGCGGCCGAAATCGGTCGCTCTGCCGAGCCGCCGGCGACAGACTCGACCGATGAAGGTTCGCATCCGAGTGGCCGGGCATCGTGAGCACTTCGACGACGCGGCCGCGATCTGGGCCGCGGCGACGGCGGCCCGCGACGGCGACACCGAGGTCGCGCCGCTCTCACTGGCCCGCCCCGTCATCGAGCGGGTGATCGAGGGCTCGCCCAGGTCGCTGCTGCTCGTCGCGCTCGACCCGGGCGACCGGGTTGTCGGCTTCGCGGCCGTCGAGCCGACGCCCGCGGACGGGTCGACCGCCGACGTCCGGTACCTGGCGGTGCACCCCCGCAGCTGGGGCAGCGGTGTCGGCCGGCAGCTGATGCTGGCACTGCCGGTCCACCTGTCGGCCGCCGGCTTCACCCACGGCGAGCTGGACGTCTACCTGGACAACCCCCGGGCCGTCGACCTCTACGAGCGGCACGGCTGGCTCCCGTGCGGCGACCCCACCCCGCACCCGCGCAGCGGCCGCCTCGAACAGCGGTTCCGCCTCGAGCTGCATCCTGCCTAGACTGCCCATCATCCCGTGGAATCCGAAACCTCCAATGCTCCCGAAGCTCCCCTGACCCCGGAGGCGCGATGCGAACAGCACTGGCAGTGGTGTGCGCCGTTCTGTTCGTCGGCACCATGGCGTGGCTCCACCACATCACCGGAAGGTCGGTATTCCTCGTGCTGGCCGGGGTGACGACAGGTGTGCTCATCAGGATGCTGTGGTTGGAGCCCCGGCGCGCCCGCGACGACGCCGCCGACCAGGCGTCCGCCGCCAAGGAGCGAGACGCACCCGGCGCACCATGATGGCCCGGCAGCACACGGCCGGCGGCGAGAACCGGGCTTGGTCGCAGATCGAACGAGCCGGTTGGCCGCGTGGGCGACCACGGCGCTCCTTCGATCATCAGCAGCGGCGGGAGATTGCCGTTTCTCCCCAGTGCACGCTGTCAACAGGCTCCTGGGCGCGAACCCAGCCATCCCACCATCGCCGTCAGCGGGGGGCGACGCGGCGCAGGCAGGCGACGAAGCCCTGGTCCATGCTGACCAGCTCCCAACCGCGGGTCTCCAGGAACTCGACCGCCGTCAGCACCTCGTCGAACATCGTGTTCTCGCCCGCGGCGCGGTTGAACGCGGCGCTGACCGCGGTCGACACCGACATGGCCGGGCCGACGACGATGTAGCGGAAGGGGTAGCCGTCCAGGACGACCCGGCCGGACAGGATGTCGTTGGCGCGGAAGACCCTCGACGGGCGTGGCGGCGGCTGCACCGCAGCATCATCACACGGCCGGCGGCGTGGCGACGTCCGGCCGTGTGACGCGGGCGGTCAGTAGGTCCAGACCTGGTTCGCGCTCACGGAGCACGGCGTAGAGGGTCGAGCCGGCGCATCCGCTTGTGGGCCGAGGTCGAGGTCGAGGCCCAGGAAGGTGCAGAAGGCTTGCACTCCCCAGGTGCTGTCGCGCGGGGTCATGGGACTGGTTCGTTGTCGATACCCTGCGTTGGGTCGCCGCTGGCGCAATTTCGGGGAGGTCGCCATGACAGACGGTGTATCGGAGCCGGTCCCGCTCGCCGGCGAGGTGCCTCCTTCGGGCACCCGCCGCCTCCAGACCGTCGTTGCCGTGATCGGGCTGGCGGCGGCGCTGGTCAGCCTGGTCCTCAGCTTTCTCCTGGTCAAGGCCAACCAGGAACTCGACGCGAACCGGCGAACCATCGCCGACCAGCGGGCGTCGATCGACCAGCTGCACGCCGAAAACGGCAGGTGGCAAGCGTTGGCCGCGAATCCCGTCAAGCCCGGCGCCCAGCCCACCCCGAGCCCGACGGTGCCGAGCGGGCAGCAGCTTCGCAGCGGTTCCCTGGTCCTCCCGTTTCTCAACTGTGTCGACCTGGACACACCCGCGGCGGAGAACTGGCGGATGACGACCCCGGACTGCCGCGGCGGCGCCGATCTGCTGCTCGGCCAGGACATTGAGGGAATCCGTGCGGCTTCGGGGGCCGCGCACCGGATTCCCGGTGGGAAAGGCTCGTTCGAGGAATGCGCCCGCGTGGGGCAGACCAGTGAACCGATCCCCTACAGCCACGTCTTCCTGGAGACGCAGATCTGCGCACGAACCAGCGAGGGCAACGTGGCGCTGCTGCAGGTCGTGGCGGCCGTGATAGCGGGACATCCGGACAAGATCACCTTCAACGTGACCGTCTGGGCCCGGTGACCCTGGGCGGGGCGGCGGGACACGGCCGGCGGCGTGGCGACGTCCGGCCGTGTGACGCGGGCGGTCAGTAGGTCCAGAGCTGGTTCGCGGCGCCGGAGCAGGTCCAGATCTGCAGGCGGGTGCCGTTGGCGGAGCTGGGGCCGGTGGCGTCGAGGCACTTGCCGGAGCCGGCGTTGACGAGGGTGGAGCCGGTGCGGGTCCAGCGTTGCGCGGCGGTGCCGTTGCAGTCGTAGAGCTGGACCTTGGTGCCGTTGGCGGTGCCGGCGCCGGTCACGTCCATGCACTTGCCGAGGGCGCGCAGGGTGCCGTCGGTGGCGCGGGTCCAGTTCTGGGCGTTCGTGCCGTTGCAGTCGTACAGCTGGACCGCGGCGCCGTTGGCGCTGCTGGCCGCTGCCACGTCGACGCACTTGCCGCCGTAGCCGTGGATCGGGCCGGTGCTGCCGGCGGGCGGGGTCGTGGTCGGAGGAGTCGTGGTGGGAGGAGCGGAGCCGACCCAGGACGATGCCGCGGCGGAGCCGACGTTGTCGATGGTGGTGTTGTTCTCCACCGGGTTCGGCACGCTGCTGGGGAAGACGATGAAGGTGACCGGGCCGGCGGTGCCGCCGCTGGCCGGGTTGGGGTCGATGCCGAGCGCGACGGCCAGGGCGTAGGAGCCCTCGCCGATGATGTTGCTGGGGCCCTCGTCGGCGAAGACGGCGTAGGCGACCTTGCCGTTGTAGACGACGGCGGCGACGCTGCCGGCCCGGATGCCGTTGGCCGAGTAGGTGAACCGGCTGCTGGGCAGCGGCACCACGTAGTAGCGGGTCACGTCGGAGGTGAAGTAGGCGCCGGTGGACGTGGTGAAGGACGTCTGCGCCTGATACCAGGGGTCGGTGGAGGCGTTGCAGCGCGAGGTGGAGATGCCGTCGCAGTCGATGTCCATGTCGGCGGTCCAGAAGTACGCGCTGCCGTTCTTGCAGATCGCGACGGTCTCGGCGCCGCCGTCGTCGGTGGCGTAGCGGCCGTTGGAGACCTGGGTGCAGGTCTGGGTCTTGGCGAGCAGCTGGCTCGCGGTGGGTCCGGCGGCGAGCGCCGGGGTGGCGGTGGTCAGCGCGTACGCGGCGGTCGCGACCAGGGACAGGGCAACCGACGCGAGCGCCAGGAGGGGTCTGCGCATGGGGGCTCCAGACAGGGTGGGCGGGTACCGGATAGGTAACCTGCCTAACAGATATCTGTCAATGCCAGCGCGCGGCCTTGTCACCAGAAAATCGTGGTGCTAGGTTTCGAATCAGTTCGACGGGCACCGGAGCGCATGAGGCGTAGGGGAGGATGTGGGGCATGGCCGTGACCATCGCCGACGTCGCCAAGCACGCGGGGGTCTCCCGCAGCACGGTCTCCTACGTGCTCAGCGGCAACCGTTCGATCTCCGCCGAGACCATCGCCAGGGTCGAGGCGAGCATCGAGGCGCTGCAGTTCCGCCCGCACGCCGGCGCGCGGTCCATCCGCACCGGCCGGACCGGGGTCATCGCCATGGCCCTGCCGCTCGTGCACGGCCCGCACAACCAGGTCCAGATGCCTTACGTCTGGGCCGCACTCACCGCCGCCCAGGAGGCCGGGCTCAAGCTGCTCATGCTGACCGACGACGACGGGGCCACCGCCATCCGCGACGCGGTCGGCTCGGCGATGGTCGACGGCGTGATGGTGATGGAGGTGCAGCACAAGGACCCGCGCCCGAAGCTGCTGCGCTCGCTGAAGTGCCCGGCGGTCCTGGTCGGCACCCCGGCCAACCCGCACGGCCTGCCCTATGTCGACTTCGACTTCGTCGCCTGCGGACGGACCTGCGCCGAGCACCTCCTCGAGCGCGGGCACACGCACGTCGGCTTCCTCGGCCAGCCGCCGGAGACCTACCGGCGCGGCCTGGCCTACGCGGAGCACGCCCGCGACGGCGCCCTGGCCGCGCTGGCCGAGGAGGGCGCGACCGGCACCTGGACCGCCTGCGAGCCCTCCAGCGGCGGGGTCGTCGACGCGCTGACCGACCTGGTGACCCGCGATCCGGAGCTCACCGGGCTGATCGTCTACAACGAGCGGGCGCTGCCGCTGGTCATCGACCGGCTCGCCGGCCTCGGCCGGGCCGACGTCGACGTCGTCGCCATCTGCCCCGACGACGCCGCGGACCGGCTGGCCCGCCCGGTGACGTCGGTGTCCCTGCCGGTGGAGGAGCTCGCCCGCACCGCGGTGCAACGGCTCGCCGGCGTGATCAACGGCGCGGCGCAGCCGTCGGTCACCATGCTCGCCCCCATCCTCAAGGTCCGCTGAACCACACCCCCCGCACCGCGCGCTGTGCGCATTGTCGAATCAGTTCGACAAATCCACGAAAGGCACCCCTCCATGAAGAAGTTCACCGCCGTATTAGCCACCGCCGTCCTTGCCCTTGCCGCCTGTGGCGACGGCGCCGGCACGGCCAAGGACGACGCCGGCACCCTCACCGAGATCGACTACTACGAGGCCGCACCGCAGAACACCCAGCTGCCGAAACTCCTCGACGCCTGCGGCGCCGAGGTGGGCGTCAAGATCGAGCACCAGCAGGTGCCCCGCGCCCAGTTCATGCCCAAACTGCTGCAGCAGGCCTCGGCCCGGACCCTGCCGGACCTGGCCCTGGTCGACAACCCCGACCTGCCGCAGCTCGCCGCCAGCGGCGGCCTGGTGCCGCTCAAGGAGCTCAGCACCGAAGGGCTCTACCCGTCGATCGTCACCGCCGGCCAGTACAAGGGCGACACCTACGGCATCGCACCCGGCGTCAACGGCCTCGCCCTCTACTACAACCAGGACCTGTTCAGCGCCGCCGGGCTCCAGCCGCCGAAGACCTGGGACGAGCTGACCGCCGCCGCGAAGGCACTCACCAAGGGCACCCGCTACGGCATCGCGTTCTCCGCCGTCGGCACCGAGGAGGGCAGCTTCCAGTTCGAGCCGTTCTTCTGGACCGCGGGCGCGAACCTCAAGCAGCTCGACTCACCCGAGGCCGTCAAGGCCCTGACGCTCTGGAAGGACCTGGTGGACGCCAAGGCCGCGTCCAAGTCGGTCGTCACGTGGACCCAGGCCGACGTCAACGACCAGTTCATGGCCGGCAACGCGGCGATGATGGTCAACGGCCCGTGGCAACTGCCGACGCTGAACGCCAAGCAGGGCCTCAAGTTCGGCATCGTCCCGATCCCGATCCCGGCGCCGACGGCGAAGCCGGTCACCCCGCTCGGCGGCGAGATGTGGACCGTCGGGCGCAGCAACCCGGAGCGCGAACGCAAGGCGATCGCCGTCCTCAAGTGCCTGCTGGGCAAGGACAAGAGCCTCGAGTGGTCCACGGCCGCCGGCTACGTCCCCAGCAACCAGGCCGCCGCCGCCGCGCTCGCGCAGAGCAACCCGCAGCTCGCCGCGTTCGTCGAGGAGGTCGCCACCGCGCAGGCCCGCACCGCCGACCTCGGCACCGACTACCCGAAGACCAGCGAGGCGTTGTTCAACGCGATCCAGTCGTGCCTGGCCGGCGGCAAGTCACCGCAGGAGGCGCTCAAGGCGGCCCAGGCATCCCTGAAATGAGAAAGCTGGCCTTCGTCGCCCCGGCCTGGCTCTACGTCGCCGTGTTCTACCTGTATCCGCTCGCCACCAACGTGCGGATGGGCTTCCAGGACTTCACGGTCACGTCGTTCTACACGGGCGTCGCGCCGTTCGTCGGGTTGCGCAACTACCGCGAGGTGTTCCGCGACCCGGCGTTCGCCGGCACCGTCACCAACACCGTGCTGTTCACCGCCGGGTCGCTGCTGCTGCAGTTCGGCATCGGCCTCGCCCTGGCCGTGTTCTTCAAGCGGAACTTCCCGCTCGGCGGGGCGCTGCGCTCGCTGCTGCTGGTGCCGTGGCTGCTGCCGCTCGTGGTGTCCGGCACCGCCTGGCGCTGGATCCTCGAGACCGACTCCGGGGTCCTCAACCGGACGCTGCTCAACCTGCACCTGGTGTCGGAGCCGGTGCCGTGGCTGGCCAGCACCGACCTGTCGCTGACCGCGGTGACGCTGGTCAACGTCTGGGTCGGCATCCCGTTCAACATGGTGATCCTCTACGGCGGCCTGCAGGCCATCCCCGCCGAGCTCTACGAGGCGGCGCAGCTGGACGGCGCGGGGGCGTGGCATCGGTTCCGCCGGGTCACCCTGCCACTGCTGCGCCCGGTCACCACCGTCGTGCTCACCCTCGGGCTCATCTACACGCTGAAGGTCTTCGACGTCATCATGGTGCTCACCCAGGGCGGCCCGGCCGACTCGTCGCAGACGCTCACCACCTACTCCTACGACCTGTCCTTCCAGCAGTTGGCGTTCGGTCACGGCGCCGCCGTCGGCAACGTGCTCGTGCTCGTCGCGATCGTTTTCGCGGTGGCGTACCTGCGCGCCGAAAAGCGGACGCCGTGAGCAAAAGCGCCGTGAGCAAAAGCGCCGTGAGCAAAAGCGCCGTGAGCAGACGCGCCGTGAGCACCGCCGCCGGGATCGCGATCCTCGCGGTGATGCTGTTCCCCCTGTACTGGATGCTCAACGCGTCCCTGCTGCCGTCGACCGAGCTGATCCAACCGGAGCCCACCTGGCTGCCGATCCACGGCACCCTCGACGGCTACCGCAACGCCCTGCAGAGCCAGGGCGGGCACCTGCTCACCAGCCTGTACGTCGCGCTCGGCACCGTCGCGGTCACCCTGGCCGTCGCCGTGCCGGCCGCCTACGGGCTCGCCCAGCTCGGCGCGCCGCTCGCCCGGACGCTGCTGTTCGCGCTGCTGGTGGCGCAGATGATCCCCGGCATCGTGATGGCCAACGCGTTCTACGTCGCGGCGAACGAGCTGTACCTCATCAACACCCCGATCGCGCTGATCCTGGCCGACTCGACGCTGTGCGTGCCGTTCGCCGTGCTGATCCTGCACGCGTTCATGCGCGGCATCCCGGCCGAGATCCGCGAGGCCGCCGCCCTGGACGGCGCGTCCAGCCTGCGGGCGCTGCGCTCGGTGATCCTGCCGGTCAGCCGCAACGCCGTCATCACCGCGAGCCTGTTCTCGTTCCTGTTCGCCTGGGCGGACTTCCTCTACGCCGTCACCCTCACCACCCGCGACGAGGCCGCCCCGATCACGGTCGGCATCTACCGCTTCATCGGCGCGCACATCAGTGACTGGAACAGCGTCATGGCCACCGGGGTCATCGCCTCGCTGCCGGTCGCCGTGCTGCTCGTCGTGGCGCAGCGGTACGTCGCAGCCGGCATCACCAGCGGCAGCGTCAAAGACTAGGAGCATTCGTGTCGAAGCAACTGACCTGGCGGCAGGGCCACCACGTCCTCACCGTCGAACCCTGGGGCGCCGACAGCGTCCGGGTCCGGGCCGGCCTGCACCGCATCGAGCCCGACCTGCCGGGCGCGCTGCTGCCACCGCCGGCGACACCGGCCACTGTGGACGGTGCCGGGCTCGTCAACGGCCGGCTGCGGGTCGAGATCAGTGACGACGGGCTGCTCACCGCGTGGCGCACCGACACCGGCGCGGAGCTGCTGCGGGAGGAACCCGCGCACTTCTGGTGGCCGGGGGCGCGGCACTTCGAGGCGGCCGGCGGCGGCACGTACCGCATCGAACAACGCTTCCACGCGCACGACGGGGAGCGCTTCTACGGGCTCGGCCAGCACGGGCACGGCCGCCTCGACCAGAAGGGCATGGTGCTGGAGCTGCGGCAGCGCAACGGCGAGGTGAGCATCCCGTTCACCGTCTCCAGCCGCGGCTACGGCCTGCTGTGGAACAACCCGGCGCTGGGCCGGGTGGAGCTGGCCGCCAACGGCACCCGCTGGGTCGCCGACCGGGCCCGGCAGATCGACTACTGGCTCACCGCCGGCGAACCCGCCGACGTCCTGCGCCGGTACGCCGACGTCACCGGCCCCGCCCCCGAGCTGCCGGCGTGGGCGTCCGGGCTGTGGCAGAGCAAGCTGCGGTACACCTCGCAACAGGAACTCCTCGACGTCGCCCGCGAGTACGCCCGGCGCGACCTGCCGCTGTCCGTCATCGTCGTGGACTACCTGCACTGGAAACACCTCGGCGACTGGGACTGGGACGCCGCCGCCTGGCCGGACCCGCGGGCGATGGCCGGCGAGCTCAAGGCGCTCGGCGTCGAACTGGTCGTGTCGGTGTGGCCGTCGGTGAGCCCGCTGTCGGCGAACTACGCGGCGATGCGCGACGCCGGGCTGCTCGCCGCCACGGACCACGGCCCGGCCGTGCACGCCGACTGGCCCGACGGCCCGACCGACGCGCCGCTCGCGGTCGCGTTCTACGACGCCACCGACCCCCGCGCCCGCGACTTCCTCTGGGACCGCGTCCACCAGCACTACGGCCGGGCCGGCATCCGCGCGTTCTGGCTCGACGCGTGCGAGCCGGAGACCCGCCCCGGGCACCTGCACAACCTGAACCTCGCCGCCGGGCCGGGCGCCGAGGTGGCCAACCTGTACCCCCGCGAACACACCCGGGGCGCCTACGAACACCTGCGCGCCCAGGGTGAGACCGAGGTGCTCAGCCTGGTCCGCTCCGCGTGGGCCGGCTCGCAGCGCTACGGCGCGGCGCTGTGGTCCGGCGACATCCCGGCCACCTTCGACGCGCTCGCGATGTCGGTGCGGGCCGGGCTCAACACCGCCATGAGCGGCATCCCGTGGTGGACCACCGACATCGGCGGCTTCCACGGCGGCGACCCGAACGACCCGGACTACCGGGAGCTGCTGGTGCGCTGGTTCCAGTTCGGCGTGTTCTGCCCGCTGCTGCGCCTGCACGGGCACCGGGAGCCGCGCGCCGATCGGGCCGGCGTCGGGGTCGGCGGCGGCCCGAACGAACCCTGGTCCTACGGCCCCGGTGTCTACCCGATCCTCGAACGGCTCATCCGGCTGCGCGAGCGGCTCCGCCCGTATCTGCACGAGCAGCTGCGCACCGGGCTGCCGCTGATGCGCCCGCTGCTGCTGGAGTTCCCGCACGACCCGGCCGCGTGGGACGTCGAGGACGCGTTCCTGTTCGGCCGGGACCTGCTGGTCGCGCCGGTCACCACGCCGGCGACCACGCACCGCGAGGTGTACCTGCCCGCCGGCGCGACCTGGACGCACACCGACACCGGCACCACGTTTCCGGGCGGGCGGCACGTCACCGTCGCCGCACCGCTCGCGCAGATTCCCGTGTTCCTACGGGACAACGCCCAGATCCCTATCGCTCAGGAGGAATGATGTCCCGCGCAGCTCCGCCAAGCCGCCTCATCGCCGCCCTGCTCCTCGCCGCCGCGGTTTCCGTGGTGGGCACCGGACCCGCCGAGGCCGCCGACAGCACCGTGACCGTCAACCTCGCCGCGCCCGGCAAGACACCGACCCGCGCCGGCGCCGGCTTCCTCTACGGCCTCACCCAGAACGGCGTCGGCCCCGCCGACAGCCTCCTGCAACCGTTGCGCCCGACCCTGTTCCGCGGCGGCGGCGCCCGCATCGCCGGGCACGGCTGGCTCGGCGACGGCTACCGGGCCGGCACCGGCTACCAGGTCCGGGTCACGTCCGCGATCGACCAGGCCCGCCGGGTCACCGCCGCGCCCTACAACGCCACCTACCACCTGCTCGTCTCCGACGTGTGGGGCGCCGACACCGAACAGCCCGCGAACACCGTCTACCCCTGCGACAACGGCGACTGCACCAACTGGCGCTCGTTCATCACCCAGCTGGTGACCGACGTCAAGGCATCAGGTGTACGGGTGCGCTACGACATCTGGAACGAACCCGACGGCACCGGCTTCTGGCCCCGCGGGGTGAACAGCGCCCAGTACTACCAGATGTGGAACACCGCCGTCACCGAGATCCGGCGCCTCGACCCGGCCGCGGTGATCGTCGGCCCGTCCTACAGCGGCTACAACCACGGCTGGCTGGACGCGTGGCTGGCGCGCACCAAGGCCGACGGCACCCTGCCGGGCGTCCTCAACTGGCACTTCGGCAACGACCCCCTCGCCGATTCCAACGACGCCAAGGCCATCATGTCCGCCCGCGGGGTCGGCCCGCTGCCCATGACCATCGACGAGTACCTGTTCTCGCAACAGCAGCAGCCGGGGTACCTCGCCTGGTACCTCGCGCGGCTCGCCCCGTCCGACGTGTCCGCGGCCGCGCACGCGATCTGGTCGGACTGCTGCACCGCCGGCACCCTGGACTCGGTGCTGTGGAACGGCCAGCCGACCGGCCAGTGGTGGGTGTATCGCGCGTACGCCCAGCTCACCGGCAACCTCGTCGCTGTCAGCGGCGGCACCGGCGTCGCGGCCACGGCCGCCGTCGACCAGGGCGCCGGCCGGGCGGTCGCATTGCTGGGCAACCAGACCGGGCAGACGGGCACGACGTCGATCGCGTTCAGCGGCATCCCGTCATGGCTGCTGTCCGGCGGCCGGACCCGCGTCACGGTGCAGCGCATCCCCGACCAGTCCCCGCTCGCCGCGCCGATCGTCGTCAGCAGCGCCGACCTCACGGTCACCGGCGGTGCGCTGACCGTGCCCGTGACGATGGTGTCCGGCACCGACGCGTACACGGTGACCCTCGGCAACCCCATCGACGGCGGTACCGGCGGCGGTGTGTCTGTTGTGGACGCGAACGCGGCGGACTTCACCTACGGCACCGGCTGGGGCCTCACCACCGGCGTCGCCGACATGTATGCCGGGACCGCGAACTGGAGCCACACCGCCGGCGCCACGGCCACCTTCCGCTTCACCGGCACCCAGGTGGCCCTGCGCGCGGTCCGCGACGTCGACCAGGGCCGCATGACCGTCTCCGTCGACGGCGGCCCGCCGACCACGGTCGACAACTACGCGGCGGCCCGCAACGCCTCCGGCGTCGTGTGGACCAGCCCAACGCTTGCCAACGGCCAGCACACGCTCACGATCGTCAACACCGGCCAGCGCAACCCGGCCTCCACCGGCATCAACATCGCCCTGGACCGGGCCGACGTCACCGCCGCCGCCCCGCCGGCCGTCATCGACGGCAACGACGGCCGGTTCGTCTACAGCGCCGGCTGGGGCCTCGCCACGGGCATCGCCGACATGTACGCGGGCACGGCGAACTGGAGCTTCACCACCGGCTCGACGGCGCAGCTGCCGTTCACCGGCACCCGCGTCGCCCTGCACGCCGTCCGCGACGTCGACCAGCAGATCATCGCGGTCTCCGTCGACGGCGGCGCCGAGTCCCTCGTGGACAACTACGCCCCGGCCCGCAACGCCTCCGGCGTGGTGTGGACCAGCCCGGTCCTCGCCGCCGGCCAGCACACCCTGCGGGTCCGCGTGACGGGGACGAAGCACCCGGCCAGCTCCGGCTGGAACGTCGCCATCGACAGCGCCGACGTCACCGCCTGACCGGCCCGCCGCGGCCGGCATCGGATGCCGGCCGCGGCGCCCGGTCGCGATGTCGGGCCGGTGTCGGGCCACCGGCCGTTTCGGCAGCGGGCGATCGGGTAGCGAGCGGCGCCAGGGATCGTGCTGCGCTTCGGGGGTTGCCGTGACGACGTTGAAGCCGGGTCCGGCGGTGGACCGCCGGCGCCAGGTCCGGCCGATGATCAAAGGGTCGGCGCTGGGGCGGCTGATGCGCACCACGGACGCGAAACAGATCGGCATCCTGTACCTGGTCACGTCGTTCGCGTTCTTCATCGCCGGTGGCGCGATGGCGCTGCTGATGCGCGCCGAACTGGCCCGGCCGGGGCTGCAGTTCCTCTCCCCGGAGCAGTACAACCAGCTGTTCACCATTCACGGCACCGTCATGCTGCTACTGTTCGCGACGCCGGTGGTGTTCGCGTTCGCCAACTACATCGTGCCGCTGCAGATCGGCGCGCCGGACGTCGCGTTCCCCCGGCTGAACGCGCTCGCCTACTGGCTCTTCCTGTTCGGCGGCAGCCTCGTCATCGCCGGGTTCATCACCCCCAACGGCGCGGCCGACTTCGGCTGGTTCGCCTACGCCCCGCTCAACAGCGTCACGAACTCCCCCGGTGTCGGCGCCGACCTGTGGATCGTCGGCCTCGTCCTGTCCGGCCTCGGCACGATCCTCGGCGCGGTCAACATGATCACCACGATCCTCACCCTGCGGGCACCCGGCATGACGATGTTCCGGATGCCCATCTTCACGTGGAACATCCTGATCACCGCCGCCATGGTCATCATGGTCTTCCCGCTGCTCGCCGCGGCCCTGCTGACGCTGCTGGCCGACCGCCGCCTCGGCGCCCACGTCTATGACGCGGAGACCGGCGGCGCGATGCTGTGGCAGCACCTGTTCTGGTTCTTCGGCCATCCCGAGGTGTACATCGTTGCGCTGCCGTTCTTCGGCATCATCACCGAGGTCATCCCGGTGTTCAGCCGCAAGCCAGTCTTCGGCTACAAGGGTATGGTCGGCGCCACCATCGCGATCGGCGCGCTGTCGATGAGCGTGTGGGCGCACCACATGTTCGGCACGGGCCAGGTACTGCTGCCGTTCTTCAGCTTCCTCAGCTACCTGATCGCCATCCCGACCGGGATGAAGTTCTTCAACTGGACCGGCACGATGTGGCGCGGGCAGCTGACGTTCGAGACGCCGATGCTGTTCGCCGTCGGGTTCCTCGTCACGTTCCTGCTCGGCGGGCTCTCCGGCGTCCTGCTCGCCAGCCCCCCGATCGACTTCCACGTCACCGACACGTACTTCGTGGTGGCGCACTTCCACTACGTGCTGTTCGGCACGATCGTGTTCGCGGTCTACTCCGGCGTCTATTTCTGGTTCCCGAAGATGACCGGCCGGATGCTCGACGAGCGGCTCGGCAGGTTGCACTTCTGGCTGACGTTCGTCGGCTTCCACCTGACCTTCCTCGTCCAGCACTGGCTGGGCACGCAGGGCATGCCGCGCCGCTACGCCGATTACCTGCCGGGTGACGGGTTCACCCTGCTCAACACGGTCTCGACGATCGGCTCGTTCGTCCTCGGCGCCGCCACGCTGCCGTTCCTCTACAACGTGTGGAGGTCCTACAAGGTCGGCCGGGTCACCCGGGCCGACGACCCGTGGGGCCATGGCAACGCCCTGGAGTGGGCGACGAGCTGCCCGCCGCCGCTGCGCAACTTCTACCGGATGCCCCGCATCCGCTCCGAGCGGCCGGCGTTCGACGCGAAATTCCCGGAGCTCGCCGGCCGGGACTGGCCCGCCGTCGAGGACCGGTGACGCGTCACGGCGGGGAACAGCCCGCCGTGGAGGACCGGGTGACGTGTCACGGCCGGGTGCGGGACCGGCGGGTCAACGGGAGGTGGTGGAAGGAGATCGGCCGGTCGGCCGACCACGGGGCGGACGGCGCCGTGGTGAGCGACGCGAACTGCAGCAGCACCTGCTCGTAGCAGACCCGCCACCCGGCGAAGTCCCGCCACGCCTGATCACGGTCCTCCTTGAGCTTCGCCCCGGCCGCGGCCAGCCGGTGGCACGCGTCGTCGAACTCCGCACGGGTGACCGCGATCGGGTCGGTCGGCCGCGGGTCGGGATCGTAGGGCATGTGGAAGTAGTCGCCGACGCGCCGCAGCGCGAGCGAGCCGGCCCGCACGCACAGCCCCGCGTGCGACGGTTGCGGGTCCTGGGAGGCGAACGTCGAGGCGACCAGCGACGCGGAGTCCAGCACGGCACCGGCGGCGGTCACCCAGTGCCGGTCCGGCGACGGGGAACGGAAGAACACCAGCAACGGGTTGGATGAGTGGGTCTCCTCGATCTCGTTGAACCAGCGGGTCCACTCGTGCCAGTACGCGTCCAGCAGGGTCAGGCCCTTGACCTGCAGCAGCCGCTCCAGCAGTTCGGTGGCCGACGGCGGGGTGCCGGCCTCGCTCTCCAGCGCCGTCACCAGGATCTCGCGGCGGGAGTAGCTGGTGTACAGCGACGGCAGGAAGCTGATCAGCAGCGCGAGCAGCCCCAGGCCGAGGGTGGCCTCGATGAGCTGCAGCCCGCCGGTGACGACGCCACCCGGCTGGTGGAAGCCGAGCGTCAACAGCGACGAGCCGCTGTCCAGCAGCGCGTTCTGCCACGGACGCACGCCGAGGGCCCAGTACACGGCGGCGAACCCGGCCAGGATGACCGACAGCCACACCAGCGGCAGCGCCAGCAGCGTGACCGGCGCGAACATCGCCAGCACCCGGTCGTGGGCCGGATAGCCGCGGGTCCACCGCAGACGCAGGTCGAACAGCGCGCGGCTGGCGGCAATGATCCAGCGGGTCAGCAGGACCGAGGTGGCGCGGGGCACGACCAGCGTGTGGGTCGCGGACGCGACGGTCAGCAGGATCGCCACCGACGCGAGCACGATGACCAGCACGGGAAGCAGATCTCGGAGCATGGCACCGCCCTGCCAAACGGTTGCGGGTCTACCGCCAAACTACCGCGTGGGCGACGGGGTCAGCGCCTGGTCCACCTGCGGGCGGGACTGCCACAGCGCCCAGTCGGAGCTGATCGCGCCGGCGGCCCGCTGCAGGTGCGGCAGGTGCCGGTCGAGGAGGGTCTTGGTGCTGGTCTCGGCCGAGTTGACGGTGACGTTCATCGCCGCGCGGACCTCGCCGCGGCCGTCGCGGATCGGCACGGCGACGGACCGGATGCCGGGTGCCAGCTCGTTGTCGGCGACGGCGAAGCCGCGGGCGTTGACCTCGCGCAGCATCGCGTCGATCGCGGCCCGGCTGTGCTGTACCCACGGCTGGATGCCGGAGCGGCTGGGCAGGGCGAGGACGGCGTCGAGCTGCTCCGGGGGCAGCGCGGCGAGCAGCACCTTGCCCTGGGAGGTGACGGCCGCCGGGAAGCGGGTGCCGATCTGCACCCGCAGCGCGATGATCTTCGGTACGGCCACCCGCGCGAGGTAGACCACGTCGGAGCCGTCCAGCTGGGTGATCGACGACGACTCGCCGGTCGCGGCGACGAGCTGCTCCATGTGCGGGCGGGCCATGTCCCACAGGGAGAGGGCGCCGACATACGCCATGCCGAGTTCGAGCACGCGCGGGGTGAGCTCGTGGCCACCGGCCGAGGTCCGCACGTAGCCGAGCTCCTCCAGGGTGAGCAGGATCCGGCGGGCGGTCGGGCGGGCCAGGCCGGTGGCGGCGGCGACCTCGGCGAGGCTCATGCGCGGGCGGTCGGCGTGGAACGCCCGGATCACGTCCAGCCCCCGCGCCAGGGCCTCGATGAAGTCCGGTCCTTCTCCGCGCTGTGCCATCGCCGCCTCATGGTGTTGTGGTTGATCCGCCGAGCGAGACTATCCTGGAACGACCACTACTCGCCGGGTTGCCGGCGAGGTCCAGGCTGCTGCGATGTCGGCCAGTGGCACGGCCACGTGGTCGACGACGAGCCGCCCGGCGGTCGCGTGCTCGGCGAGGTATCGCATCGTGGCGCCCTTCTCCGACGCACTGAGCTCGTTGTTGGTGTAACCGAGGATCCGCAGCGAACCGCTGCGCAGCGTCACGGAGTCCAGCGGCGCGACCTCCCCCGCGGCGCTGCCGAGGTTCACGAGCCTGCCGCCGCGGCGCAGGGTCCGCAGGGCGGCCGCCGCCGGGATCCCGAACAGCGGGTCCAGCACCAGGTCGACCGGACCGTCGGTGGCGTCCTGCAGCCGCTCGGCCAGACCGGGCACGTCGTCGGTGTCGTGCAGCGGGACGACGGCGTCGGCCCCGAGCCGGTGCGCGCGTTCCTGGGCGGCGGCGGACCGGCACGCGGCGATGACCCGGCGGGCGCCGGCGAGGCGGGCAAGCTGGATCGCCGCCTGCCCGACGACGCCACCGCCGCCGAGGACGACGACCTGCTCGCCGGGGCGTAGCTCGCCGCGCCAGGTCAGCGCCTGCCAGGCGGCGACGGCGGACAGCCCGAGGGCGGCGATGAGGCGGTGGTCGGCGCCGGCGGGCAGCCGGATCACCGTGGACGCGGGCACGGTGACCTGTTCGGCCATGCTGCCGTCGCCGGGGCGCATCCCGGCGTCGGTCGGGAACCACACCGCGGTCCCGTCGGGCAATGTGCCGACACCCTGCACGCCGGGGACGTACGGCACCGCGGGCGCGCCGAAGTACGACGTGCCGGAGGCGCACAGCAGGTCGAGCGGCGTGATGGGCGCGGCGGTCACGCTGACCGTCACCATGCCGTCGGCGGGCACCGGAACGGGACGCGAGACGACGACCGGCGGCTGCCCGCACCGGATGATCGTGGCGGCGCGCATCAGGTCGCGATGTCCGGGTACGGCAGCTCGAAGTGGGCCAGGCGGGCGCCGTACTGCTTCTGGTAGAACAGGGGCTCGTCGTGGTCGCGTTCGAACATGGCGATGAACAGCGTCAGCGTGAGGAACGGGTGCGCGCCGAGCGCGAAGAGCGCGACGTGGTCGTGCCCGGCCAGCGCGGCCCGCTCCTCGTCGGTGAACCGCAGCCAGGTGCTCGCCTCGCCGCCGTGGCAGTTGAGCAGCGCGTTGGCCAGCGTCGACTCCCACCAGGTGACGGTCCCGACGGGATCGGAACGGTAGCGCTCCACCAACGAAGGGTCCCTGTCCACTGTGTACAGGAACTTGTCCAGCAGGTACTTGCTCACAACACACCTCCCTGTGGGTACCAGGTGAAGTAGGCCTCCATCGTGTGGAACAGGTCGTAGGTGTCGACGTAGTCGGCCTTCGCGCCGTCGCCGGCGACGCCCATCATGAGCATGAAGTCCATGAAGCCGTGGGTGGCGTTGCCCGGGGCGTGCAGGCTGTCGAGGGTCACCTCGGACAGGCAGCCGTCCAGGTCGCCGTTGGCGATCCACTCCACCGCCCGGCGGTCGAACTCGGGGTCGGGGCCGTGCGGCCCGAACTGCCGGGGCCCGCCGAGCTCCAGGGACAGATGCCCGGTGCCGATGACGGCGACGCGCAGGTCACTGGGCCAGGATTCGACCAGTTCGCGGATGGTGCGACCGAGCTGCACGAACCGTTTCGGCTGCGGCAGCGGCGGGGCGAAGATGTTGGTGTAGATCGGCACGATCGGCAGGTCCGCCTCGGGCCGCAGCGTGATGATCGGGCAGGTGATGCTGTGGTCGATCCGCAGCTCGTTGCTGAACGCCAGGTCGAAGCCGGCGTCCAGGCCCTCGCGCAGCACGTGCGCGGACAGGTCCTCCTGGCCGCGCAGCAGCATCCGGGGCAGCCCGAACTCGCGCTCCTCGTTGTGCCAGTTCGCGTCGTAGAACGGTGCCTTGCCGACGAGGAACTGCGGCATGTTGTCCAGCCACAGCTGGTGGAAGTGGTCGGAGCCGACCATGACGAGCACGTCGGGGTTGGCGCGGGTCAACGTCTCGCGGAACGCGGTGACCTTGCGGACCCACTCGTCGGCGAACGGTGGGCGGTCCGCGCCGGTGGCGGTGCTGGCCTTGTAGTAGAACGGGTGATGTGTCGAGGCGATGACCGCGACGACCTGAGCCATGACGCGGGTCCTTTCACTCGGTGGGGGTGACGTAGCGGGCGTTGCGGTCCACGGTGCGGTAGATCTCCAGGCCGAGGCCGGTGCGGCGCTCCTCGGCGAGGTGGCCGAGCAGCCCGGCGGCGCGGGCCAGCAGCGCGAAGCCGCGCAGCATCTCGACCGGCAGGCCGAGGTCGGCGAGGGCCGCGCCGCAGACCCCGGCGCCGTTGAGCGGCAGGGTGCGGCCGAGGATCGCGGGGTGGGCCCGGCCGATCGCCTCGAACAGGCGCAGGTGCGGGCCGCGCAGCCCCTCCTCCTCGGCGATGCGGATCAGGACCGGGGTGCGCGGGTCCTGCACCTTGTGCACGGGATGGCCGAGGCCGGGCACGAGCTTGCCTTCGGCGCGGCGGGCGGTGATCGCGGCGGCGGCGAGGGCATCCCAGTCGTCGGGCTCTCCCTCGACGCCGGCCAGGACCGAGTGCAGGAAGACGGCGCAGTCCTCGGTGACGCCGAGGAAGCGGGAGCCGCCGCCGAGCAGCCCCGCCGCCAGGGCGCCCTGCAGCGCCTCGGGCGCGCTGGCGTAGGTGAGCCGGGCCGCGATCGCGGTCGGCGTGAACCCGTGATCGGCGAGTGCGACCAGGACCGCCTCGAAGACCCGGGTCTCGCCGGGCGTGGGGCGGCGGCCGGCAACCAGCCAGAACGCCAGCTCGCCGAAGCCGACCCGGCCCATGAGGTCGGCGGCCAGGTCCTGGCCGAGCAGCGTGATGCGGTCGGCGTCGGAGGTGCCGATGGAGGTGGGGAAGCTCAGCTCTTCAGCCATTGCCGGATCTCCTCGCCGTGCTCGTCCAGGCCGGGCGGCGGCAGCTCGTATCGCGGCGGGGTCGCCGAGAGCGTGATGGGGTTGCGGATGCCCGGCACCGCGCCGGCCTCGACGACCGGTTCGAGGCCGAGGGAGGTCGCCATGGCGACGCCGCCGTCGATGGTGTTGATGGGTGCGCACGGCACGCCGGCGGCCATGAGCTCGGCGAACCACTCGTCCTTGCCCTTGGCCGCCAGCCGCTGCACGAGCAGCGGGCGCAGCGCCTCCCGGTGCGCGGTGCGGTCCTGGTTGCGCTGGAACCGGGGGTCGTCGAGGATTTCCTCGCAGCCGAGCACGGCGCACAGCTTGCGGAACTGGCCGTCATTGCCGGCGATGACGATGAGGTCGCCGTCGGCGGTCGGCAGCGGCTCGTAGGGGAACAGGCTCGGGTGCGCGTTGCCCATGCGGAACGGCACGGTGCCGCCCGCGACGTACCCGCTGCTGTGGTTGACGAGGCCGGACAGCGCGGAGGACAGCAGGTTGACCTCGACGTGCTGGCCGGCGCCGGTGGCGGTGCGGTGGTGCAGCGCGGCGAGGATGCCGATGCTCGCGTGCATGCCGGCCATGACGTCGAAGACGGAGATCCCGGCCCGGAACGGGGGGCCGCCGGGATCGCCGGTGAGGCTCATCAGCCCGGAGATCGCCTGCACCATCAGGTCGTAGCCGGGCAGGGCCGCCCCGGCGCCGGCGCCGAAGCCGCTGATGGAGGCGTAGACGACGCCGGGGTTGGCGGCGGCGACGGCGGTGTAGTCGAGGCCGAAGCGGCGCAGGCCGCCGGGCTTGAAGTTCTCGATCATCACGTCGGCGCGGGCGGCGAGCGCCTGCGCGGCGGCGAGGTCGTCGTCCAGCCGCAGGTCGAGGGCGATCGAGCGCTTGTTGCGGTTGATGCCGAGGTAGTAGGTGGACACGCCGTCGCGGGTCGGCGGCATCCAGGTGCGGGTGTCGTCGCCGCCGGGCCCCTCCACCTTGATCACGTCGGCGCCGAGGTCGGCGAGGAGCATCGTCGCGTACGGCCCCGCGAGGATCCTGGAGAAGTCGGCCACCAGCAACCCGCTCAGCGGTCCGCGTGTTTCCACAAAGCATCTCCTGTCCGCTCAGCGGACAATCGTCCGGTGAACCCAGTTTCAACCCGCAGATCCACACTGTCAACCACGGCTGGCTTCTTGACATGCTCCGTGAGGCGGACCACACTTTCGCCACTCGATCCTGTGACCGCCACACGGACAATCGTCCGCAGAAGGCGATCCGTACCGACAGGAGATGACAGCAATGACCGCGGTGCTGTTCCGCAACGGTCTGGTACTCACGATGGACGACGCGCACACGGTGCTCCCCGGCGCCGACGTCCTGGTCGTCGACGAACGCGTCGCCGAGGTCGGCGTCGGCCTCACCGCCCCGCCCGGCGCCGTGGAGATCGACGCCACCGGCGGCATCGTCATGCCCGGGATGATCGACACGCACCGGCACCTGTGGCAGACCGCGATGCGCGGGTACGGCGCCGACTGGACGCTCACCCAGTACTTCGTCTGGTACTACCTGGAGTCCGGCCGGCACTTCCGCCCCGAGGACATCCACGCCGGCAACGTCCTCGGTGCCCTCGAGGCGCTCGACGCCGGCGTCACCACCACCGTCGACTGGTCACACGGCCTGCAGACCCCGCAGCACGCCGACGCCGCCGCCGACGCCCTCGAGTCGGTCCCGGGCCGGTTCGTCCTCGCCTACGGCAACATCCAGCAGGGCCCGTGGGAGTGGGCGACCAGCCCCGAGTTCCGCGACTTCGTGTCCCGCCGCATCGGCGGCAACGACCTGCTCGGCTTCCAGATGGCGTTCGACGTCACCGGCGACCCCGCCTTCCCGGAGCGCGCCGCCTTCGAGGTCGCCCGCGAGCTGGGGGTGCCCGTCACCACGCACGCCGGGGTGTGGGGCGCCACCAACGACGACGGCATCCGCCTCATGCACGAGCACGGGTTCATGACCCCGTCGACCGTCTACGTCCACGCCGCCACGCTCACGCACGACTCGTACCAACGCATCGCCGCGACCGGAGGGTCCGTCTCGGTGTCCACGGAGAGCGAGCAGAGCGCCGGCCAGGGCTACCCGCCGACCTGGCAGCTGCGCGACCACGGCATCCCGGTGTCACTGTCGATGGACACGAGCGTCTGGTGGAGCGGCGACCTGTTCTCCGCGATGCGGGCCACCCTCGGCGCCGACCGCTCCCGCGAGCACCTGCAGGCGCACGACCGCGCGGAGACCGTCACCCACGTGCACCTGCGCGCCGAGCAGGTGGTCGACTGGGCGACCCGCGGCGGCAGCAGGGCCCTGGGCCTCGACAGCGTCGTCGGCAGCCTGCAGCCCGGACGCAAGGCCGACGTGGTGCTGCTGAAGAACGACGACTCCCCCGTGATGTTCCCGATCCTCAATCCCTACGGCCACGTCGCGTTCCAGGCGCAGCGCGGCGACGTGCACACCGTGCTCGTCAACGGGCGCATCGTCAAACGCGACCACAAGCTCGTCGGCGCCGACCTCGCCAAGGCCCGCCAGGACGTCGAGCGGACCGTCGAGCACCTGATCGCCACGATGGGACCGGAGGCCTGGGCCCGCGGCATGAACCCCGACATCCCGGCCACGAAGGTGCTCGACAACCCGTACACCTACACCGAGTGGACCAACGCCTGACGGGCGGTGGCACGTTCCGGGGATTCGGCGCACCGCCGGCATGCCTAACGTTCTGTCCAGCACCACACCACGACTTCCCTGAGGGCGGACGAACATGAGCGAGCTCGACCCCGGCTACACCGGCGACGACCAGCCGGAGGCGCTCGACCCGGGCTACACCGGCGACGACCAGCCCGACACGTACGGCGGCGGTGGCGTGGACTACGGCCAGTACGAGACCGGCCAGGATCACGAGTCCCTCGACCAGCTGCACCAGACGTCCGGCAGCGAGGCCGACGCCAGCAACCAGTTCGCGGTCTACGAGCAGGACCACGCCTCGGCCGAGTCGACCTCGTTCGACCAGGGGCACCACGTCGAGTACACCAACCCGAGCGGCGCGCACTACGAGGAGTCGGACTTCACCTCCTACGACCACAGCGAGGCCGAGACCGACCACGTCTTCGCCGCCGAGGGCAGCGAGTCCTCGCACCAGGCCGAATTCTCCACCCTCGACACCCTGCGGGAGCAGCTCGACAGCGCCTTCACCTCGATCACCGGCGGTCACGAGGACGGCCCCGCCGACAGCGGCAACGCCGGACTGGGCGTCGCCTCCAACTAGGTTGTCAGTGAAGGCCGCTCCCGACCCGGGGGCGGCCTTTCGCCGAACCGGGCCAGGTAGTGCCAGACCCGCTTGAGATCCTGGTCGTCGTGCCGGCCGCTGCGGGCGGCCTCGCCGATCAGCCTGGGTGTGAGGTGGCCGTCGACGGCGATCCCGGCGCCGAGTTCGACGTACCGCGCGCCTCGATAATCGGGGTGCCGGCGAAGGTCTGCCACGGAGAGCCGGAACCCCTGGTGCCACTCGATCGGGCAGGGCAGCCGCCGGGCCGCCGTCTCGACGTCGGTGCCCCGGTAACTGGGGTCGAGCACGAGGGCCTCGACGTCGCCGTCGAGCCGGACCCCGCCGTGAACCTGCGCCTCGATGTAGTCGTCCAGCGCGTCCCGAACGTCGGCGATGGCAAGCTCGATGAGCGACATCCGATCGGCGACCGCGAAGGCCGTGGGCTCCAGGTGGCTGTCGGGATAGCAGAACGTCGTCCTCGCCAGGACCGCCGCGGTCAGCCGCAGGTGGGCCGATCCGAAGCGGGGTGCCGCGCCGACCTCCTTGCGGCGGAAGTTCAGCCCGCCGTAGACGGGCCTGACGTCCGCGGGGGCGTCGTCATAGGCGCCGCCGAACATCGCGTGTTCCCAGCGCCACCGGTCCCCGCCCGGATGCGCGGTCAGTCCGCCGTTGCTGGTGCCGGTGACGAACTGCGACAGGTACCTCCCGGCGGTGGCGAGGCCTCGCAGCATGGGCTCGCCACCGGCCGTGCGGTCGGGGTGGAAGTTGAGCGTGACCCGAAGGGACGCCTCGGCCGGTGGACCGGCCGACAGCGCGGCGACGTGCCGCAGCGCGCGCAGGCCCGAGAGGTGCATACCCGGTCAGTGCGCTTCGGCCGGGTCGAGGCTGGAGACCTCGGTGTCCAGCATGTGCTGGACGTGGCCGAGGGCGCGCGAGGTGTAGGTCCCGGACTCCCGCGCGTCGAGCAGCACGGCCTGCGCCGACTCCAGCAGCAGGCGGTGCAGCTCGCGGCGCTGGTGCGCGGCGCTGGACTCGGCCGGGTCGTGCGGCTGGGTGAGCGCCTGGCCGATGGCGGCGTTCTCCCGCCGCGCGGCCTCCAGGACGTCCGGGTCGAACGGCTGCCCGTTGGACTGCCGCAGGTCCGGATTGTCCAGGACGTCCTCGCCCTCGGCGGTGATCTCGCCGATGAGCCGGGTCAGCTCGCGCCGGTCGGCCTCGGCGTCGGTGCCGGCGATGCGCAGCTTGCGGATCAGCACCGGCAGCGTCGCGCCCTGCCCGAGGAGCGTGACGATCGCGACGGTGAACGCGATGAGGATCAGCTGCGCGCGGTGCGGGACGCTCTCCGGCAGCGACTGCGCCGCAGCGAGGGTGACGACGCCGCGCATCCCGGCCCAGGCGAGCGCCGCGCCGCCGCGCCAGCCGAGCCCCTCGGTGGTCAGGTACGCGTCGTCGGCCTGCCGCCGGCGCACCAGCGAGGCGAGCCAGCCGGCCCGCGCCGCGCTCTTCGCCGACTCGTGCTGCCGCTCGGTCAGCCGGACCAGGATGCCCTGGAGCCGGTCGGTGCGGGCCAGGGCGCGGCGCTGGTCGCGGCGCAGCAACGCGGTGAGCGGCAGCACGAACAGCACCCGCAGCAGCACCAGCGCGGCGGTCACCGCGAGCCCGATGAGCACGGTGCGGGCGACGTCGTCCTCCCCCTCCCGGACGTCCCGGACGACGATGACGATCTGGTACCCCATGAGCAGGAACACGCCGTTGTCCAGCAGGAGTTGCACGGTGCGCCAGTTGGTGCGCTCGCTGATGCGGTCCTGCGCGGTGAAGTGCCGCGCGCTCTGATGCCCGGTGACCAGCCCGGCGACGACGACGGCGAGCACCCCGGAGGCGTGGATCTCCTCCGCCGGGACGAACGCGAGGAACGGCACGATGAACGAGATGGCCGTGGTCAGCACCGGCTCGTCGAGCTTCGCCCGGATCCACACGGTCACGAACCCGGCGAGCAGCCCGATGACCAACCCGGCGGCGACGGCGAACGCGAAGTCGCCGACCACGTCCCACAGCGACACCACGCCGGCCGTCGCGGCGACCGCGGAACGGAGCATGACCAGCGCGGTCGCGTCGTTGATGAGCCCCTCGCCCTCCAGCACGATGACGAGCCGCGGCGGCAGGCCGAGCCGCTTGCCGATCGAGATCGCCGCGACCGCGTCCGGCGGGCTGACGACCGCGCCGAGCGCGATCGCGGCGGCCAGGCTGAGGTCCGGGATGAGCCAGTGCAGCAGGAACCCGACGGCGAGCGCCGAGATGACGACGAGCAGCACCGACAGGCCACCGATCGCCTTCACGTTGCGCCGGAAGTCGGTGGCGTGCACATTGACCGCCGCCGAGTACAGGATCGGCGGCAGCACCACCGTGAGGATCAGGTGCGGGTCGACGTCCAGATTCGGCACGAACGGCAGATAACTGGCCCCGATCCCGACGACGACCAGCGCGATGGGCACCGCCACACCGACCCGCGGCGCCACTTTCGCCACGGAGACGATGGCGAGGATCGCCGCGATCGCGAGGACACCGTGCTGGAGGTTCATACCGCAGTATTTCGCACGCTCCCCCGCCACTGATCACCCGGGTGGGTCCTAGGGTGATCCGATGACCCTCGACGAACTCCTCCACCGCGCGTCCGCGCTCGCGGACACCGATGCCGAGGCGCGCTGGGAAATCGTGGTCGAGCTGCACCGCCGGACCGACCGGGAGGCGTTCGAGGCGGCCTGCCGGTTCGCCCGCGCCGTCGGCACCGCCGACCGCGTGCTGGGGCTGGACATCCTGGGCCAGATCGGATTTGCGGCGGATCGTCCGTTTCTGGAGGAGACGCTGCCCGTCCTGATCGCGGCGGGCACGGACGACCGGCCCGACGTCATCGCCGCCGCCGTCACCGCGCTCGGACACGTCGGCGACCACCGGGGCCTGCCCGCGGTCCTGGGCCACGCCAGGCACGTCAGCGACGAGGTGCGGTACGCGGTCGCGGTCGCCCTACCCGCCGTCGCCGGCGACCCGCCCGACCCCCGAGCCGTCGCGGGGCTGATCCGGCTGAGCGCGGACGCCGACCCGGAGGTCCGGGACTGGGCCACGTTCGGGCTCGGCTCCCAGCTGGACGCGGACGGCGAGGACGTCCGTGACGCCCTGGCCGCGCGGCTGACCGACGAGGATGGCGACGCCGCCGGTGAGGCCCTGCTCGGCCTGGCCCGCCGCGGCGACCCGCGCACCCTGGCCCCGCTGCTCGCCTGGCTCGACGACGACCCGGGCAACCTCGTCGTCGAGGCGGCGGGCGCGCTGGGGGCGAGCGAGGCGCTGCCCGCGCTGCTGCGCCTCAAGGAGTCGGGCTGGCAGCTCCGGGACCCCCTGCCGTCCGTCCTGGACACGGCGATCGAGGCCTGCTCGCCCGGCTCGGCGGCGGCCTGACCCAGCGACTGTCCGCTGAGGGTCGCTGGAGGATTAGGATGCCCTCCTCCAGCGATCGCGGGACACAGGCACGAGAGGCGACGGACATGACCGAATCAGTCGAGACCCGGGGCGATCAGCGCGACGAGCTGCTCGCCGTCGACACGAACCAGGACGGGGTCGCCGACGTGCTGGCCATCGACACCGACGGCAACGGCAAGGCCGACCTGTTCCAGCTCGACAGCGACGGTGACGGCGCCGTCAACGTCACCATGGTCGACCTCGACGAGGACGGCATCATGGACGTCAAGGTCGACGGCGACGGCGGGCACCCGCTGGCGAGCTGATCGGCAGCGGCGCCGGGGCGCGGGCGCGCCCCGGCGACCGCCGCGCGGGTCAGGAGGAGCAGGTGTTGAGCATGGTCTGCAGCGCGGACTTCTCCGCGGACTGCAGCTTCAGCGCCCAGTAGTGCTTCACCGCGATCCACATCTTCGCGTAGGTGCAGCGGTACGACGACAGCGACGGCTGCCACGTCGACGGGTCCTGGTCGCCCTTGGACTGGTTGACGTTGTCGGTGACCGCGATCAGCTGCGGACGGGTGAGGTCGTTGGCGAAGCTCTGCCGCTTGGCGGTGGTCCAGGAGCTGGCACCGGAGCGCCACGCCTCGGAGAGCGGCACGACGTGGTCGATGTCGACGTCCGAGGCGGCGGTCCAGGTCGCGCCGTCGTACGGGGAGTACCAGCGGCCGGAGGTGGCGGCGCACGAGCTGCTGGTGACCACCGACGTGCCGTCGCGCTTGAGGACGGTCTCGCGGGTGTCGCAGGCGCCGCTGATGGTGATCCAGTGCGGGAACAGGTCACGGGAGTAGCCGCTGGAGGAGCCCTCGGCGGCGACGGTCAGCGCAGTGAGCCAGCTCTGCGCCGTCGCCTTCGACGGGATCCCGGTCGGGGCCGCGGCGGCGGGTGCGGTCAGGGCGAGCGCGGCGAGCGCACCGGCCAGCAGCGCGGCGAGCAAACGGGACGGTCGGGTCATTCCTGCTCCGATCGGACGTGCGGCGATGAAGGCGGCACCGGTACCGGCACCGCCGTCGACAAATATCGACGATCACCAGTGTCAGGTGCGACGGCCGTGGCGTGAACATCCCGTGGACGTCCTACGACGCAACAGATGCAGCCGTCATCACCGACCGTTCACATCCGAACGGGCGCGGAGGTTCAGCTTGCGGGCGGGCGCGTCAGCGCCTCGACCCGGTCAGGAGGTAGCGCGGCGGGTGATCAGGAGGTCGAGGCCGTCGAGGATCCGGTCGAGGCCGAACTCGAACGCCTGGTCCTGACCGCCGTCGGCCGCCGCGGCGGCCATCGTCGCGGCCAGCGCCGGGAAGCGGTCGCCGTGCCGGCGCAGCTGCTCGGCGATCTCGGTGGCCAGGTCCTCCTCCGGATGCCGGCCCACCATGAACTGCTGGGCGATCGCGCGGACGTGGCCGGCGAGCACCGCGATCGCGTCGAGGCGCTCGGTCCCGGTCAGGCCCGCGGACGGCAGGATGGTCACCGCGCACTCCATCCAGGCCAGCTCGTTGGGGCCGACGGGCCGGGGGCCGAGGGTCGCCTCGACCGCCCAGGGGTGCCGCACGTGGGCCTCGAGCAGGTGCCGGGCCCACTGCTTCAGCGCCGCCCGCCAGCCGTCCGGGTCGCCGGACGGGTCGCCGGACAGGTCGACGGGCAGGTCGACGGCCGGGGGCGCGCCGATCGCCCGCTCGACCATGAGCGCGACGAGTTCGCCCTTGCTCGTCACGTAGCGGTACAGCGACATCTTGGTGAACCCGCGATCGGCGGCCACCCGCTGCATGGTCACCGCCGCGAGTCCTTCGGCGTCGGCGATGGCGATCCCGGCGTCGGCGATGTGCTCGGGCGTCAGCGTGGGCTTGGGTCCCCGGGTCGGTTGCGCCCGGCCGCCCCACAGGAAGTCACTCGGCACCGTGATCAAACCCCCGGAATGTTGTCACTCGAACTGTCTCCATGGTACACAATAATAACCGTGTCCGTCGGACACTGTTTGGAGGAGTGAGCCATGAAGACCGTCCTGATCTCCGGTGCCAGCATCGCGGGGCCGGCCCTGGCGTACTGGCTGGGGCGGCACGGCTTCCGGCCGACCGTCGTCGAGATCGCCCCGGCCCTGCGCGCCGGCGGCAACCGGGTCGACTTCCGCGGCCGGACCCACCTCGGCGTGCTGGAGCGGATGGGCGTGCTCGACGACCTGCGCGCGGTGCAGACCGGCGGCACCGCGATGCGGTTCGTCGACGCCGCCGGCCGCCGGCTGATGGAGCTGCCGGCCCACTTCGCCGGCGGCGACATCGAGGTGCCCCGCTTCGACCTGGCCCGGGTCCTGCACGAGCGCAGCCGCGACACCACCGAATACCTGTTCGGCGACAGCATCGCGGCCATGTCCGACACCGCCCGCGGCGTGGACGTCACCTTCGCCAGCGGCACGCGTCGCACCTTCGACTTGGTCGTCGGCGCCGACGGGGTGCACTCGGCCGTGCGCCGGCTGATGTTCGGCCCGCAGGTGCGCTTCGTGCGGCACCTCGGCTACTACGTGGCGACCTGGGGGCTGCCCAACGACCTGGGCCTCGACCGGCACTCGGTGCTGTTCACCGCGCCCGGCCGGATGGCCAGCGTCGGCGGCGACCACCGCGACCCGTCCAGGGCCGGCGCCTTCGTGGTGTTCGCCGCGCCCCGCATCGACTACGACCGGCACGACCAGGACCAGCAGCGCGACATCATCCGCGCGCGGTTCACCGGGATGGGCTGGGAGGTGCCGCGGCTCCTCGCCGCGCTGGACGGGGCGACGGACCTCTACTTCGACGCGATCTGCCGGGTCGACGTCCCGTCGTGGTCACGTGGCCGGATCGCGCTGATCGGCGACGCCGCCGCCGGGGCCACGATCGGCGGCATGGGCACCGGCACCGCGGTGGTCGCGGCCTACGTCCTCGCCGGCGAGCTGGCCGCCGCCGGTGGCGACCACACGGTCGCGTTCCCCCGCTACGAGCGGCTGCTGGCCGACTTCGCCCGGCGCTGCCAGAAGGGCGGCGACACCACCGGCCGGTTCTTCGCGCCGCGGACCGCGACGGCGGCCCGGATGCGCAACTGGCTGCTCAACCGGCCGCCGCTCATGGCCATGATGCTCAAGACGGCCGAGGACCGCAGCACCGACATCGACCTGCCGGACTATCGTTTCAGCGCCGTTTCAGGGCCGTCCTGAACCCTCCTCGGTGCACCGCCAGAGCGGCGGCGCACAACCGAAGGTGGGTACGAGAAGTGATCACGATCGTTCGCCGGGTCCTGCTGGCGCTGGTCCTCGGGGCCGGGCTGGCCATCACGCCGGTCGCGGCGGCGCAGGCCGCGCAGGCACCGGTGTGGAGCTCCTGGGACGTGGCGCACAGCGGGCAGTGCATGGACGTCCCCAACTGGGGCACCAGCAACAAGCTGCAGCTGCAGCAGTCCCCGTGCAACGGCTCCACGGCGCAGCTGTTCAACCTGGAGCCGGTCGGCGACGAGGGATTCTACCTGATCCGCAACTACAACAGCGGCAAGTGCCTCGACGTGCGGGACCGCAGCAAGTCCAACAACGCGGTCGTCCAGCAGTACACCTGTCACGGCGACACGAACCAGTGGTGGTTCCAGATCGAGATCACCACGGTGCCGGGCTACTACCACTTCGTCAACCGCAACAGCTGGAAGTGCCTGACCGTCCGCGACGGCAGCATCCTGGCACTCGCCAAGCTCGTCCAGTACGACTGCAACGCCGGCGGCGTGACCACGCACCAGGCGTGGCGCTGACCGCAACCGTGACCGCCCCGGCTCCCGCGCGGAGCCGGGGCGGTCGTCTGCACGGACTCAGCCGCCGTGGGTGAGGGCGAGGGGGTCGACGACCCGGTCGAAGAGCTCCTCGCTGACGCCGTTGGCGAGGGCGGCCTGCTTGAGGGTCAGGTCGTGGGCGATGGCGTGGTGCGAGATGACCGCGGCCTTGTCGTAGCCGATGAGCGGTGACAGCGCGGTCACCATCATCACCGAGCGTTCCACATTGGACGCCAGCTGCGGCTCGTTCAGTGCGGCGCCCTCGACCATGTAGGAGCGGAAGTGCTCGGACATGTCGGCCAGGATCCGCGCCGAGTGCAGGTAGTTGTCGATCAGGATCGGGCGGAAGGCGTTGAGCTCGAAGTTGCCCTCGGCGCCGCCCATGGTGACGGCCACGTCCGAGGCGATGACCTGGATGGCCACCATGAGCATGGCCTCGGCCTGGGTCGGGTTGACCTTTCCCGGCATGATCGAGGAGCCCGGCTCGTTGGCCGGCAGCAGCAGCTCGTGCAGGCCGGTCCGGGGGCCGGAGCCCAGCCAGCGCAGGTCGTTGGCAATCTTGAACAGGGTCACCGCGAGGGACTTGAGCGCGCCGTGTGCGCGCACCATCCGGTCGAGGGTGCCCTGCGCGGCGAACGGGTTCGGTGCGGCCTGGAAGGGGGCGCCGGTCATCGCGGCGATCTCCCGGGCGACCTGCGCGCCGAAGCCGGTGGGGGCGTTGAGCCCGGTCCCGACCGCGGTGCCGCCGACGGCCAGTTGCAGCAGCCCGTCGGTGGCGTGCTCGACCTCGGCGATCGCGTCGTCGAGGGCGGCGTGGTAGCCGGACCACTCCTGGCCGACGGTCAGCGGGGTGGCGTCCTCCAGGTGGGTCCGGCCGATCTTGACCACGTCGTCCCACGTCCGGGCGTGCTGCGCGAGCGCGTCACGCAGCCGCTTCAGGGCCGGGATGGTCCGGTGGGTCGTCATCGTGTACGCGGCGATGTGCATGGCCGTGGGGAACGTGTCGTTGCTCGACTGCCCCATGTTGACGTGGTCGTTGGGGTGCACCGGCCGCTGCGAGCCGAGCGTCCCGGCGACCAGTTGGATGCAGCGGTTGGAGATGACCTCGTTGACGTTCATGTTGGACTGCGTCCCCGAGCCGGTCTGCCAGACGTAGAGCGGGAACTCCTCGTCCAGGGCCCCGCTGGCGACCTCGTCGCACACCCGCTGGATCAGGCGTCCCTTCCACGCGGGCAGCCGGCCGGCGCCGGTGTTGACGACGGCCGCTGCCTTCTTCACGATGCCGTAGGCGTGGTACACCTCCTTCGGCATCCGGTCGTCGCCGATGTTGAAGTGTTCGAGGCTGCGCTGGGTCTGGGCGCCCCAGTAGCGCCCGGCGGGCACGTCGACGTCGCCGAGGCTGTCGAACTCGCGGCGGGTGCCGGTGGCGGCCAGGCCGATGGGGATGTCGTGGACGGTGGCCATGCGCGTCACCCGGCCCGGACCGGGCGGTACTCCGGCTGCCACATCGCGTCCTGGACCTGCTGGACCGGGTCCTTGAGCGGGGCCTGGGCGAGGTGCTCCGCGGCGGCCTGCTTCGCGACGGCGACGGCGACGGTCGCCGACACCTGCCGGAGGTTCTCCACCTGTGGCAGCAGCGACGCGCCCGGGGTGCTCACGGAGACCAGGCCGGCCACCGCTTCGGCGGCCGCGGCGAACATCCCGTCGCTGATCCGCTTCGCCCGGGCCACCACCGCGCCGAGGCCCAGCCCCGGGTACAGCAGGGCGTTGTTGGCCTGGCCGATCGCATACGTGACGCCCTCGTACGTCACGGGTGGCACGGGAATGCCGGTGCTGATGAGCCCCCGGCCGCCGGTCCACGCGATCAGGTCGCTGGGCATCGCCTCGATGCGCTCGGTCGGGTTGGACAGCGGGAAGATGATCGGCCGGTCGACGTGCCGGGCCATCTCCTTCACGATCGCCTCGGTGAACGCGCGGTGCACGGTCGAGGTGCCGATGAGCATGGTCGGCTGCGCGTTGGCGACGACCTCGGCGAGCCCGATCCCGCCGGTGCCGGCCCATTCCCTGGCCTCCGCGGTGGGCCGGGCGTAGGGGTTCTGGAAGTCCCGCAGGGCGGTCATGTCGTCGGTGAGCAGGCCCTGCCGGTCGACGCACCAGATCCGGCGGGTGGCGTCGCCCCGCTCGAGGCCGTCGCGGACCATCGCGTCGCGCAGCTGGTCGGCGATCCCGACCCCGGCGGTGCCGGCGCCGAAGATCACGATCCGCTGGTCGCGCATCCGGGTGCCGGCCACCCGGACGGCGCTGAGGGTCGCGGCGAGCACGATCGCGCCGGTGCCCTGCATGTCGTCGTTGAAGGTGCAGATCCGGTCGCGGTACCGCTCCAGGATCCGCCGGCCGTTGCTCGGGCCGAAGTCCTCCCAGTGCAGCAGCGCGCCGGGGAACAGTTTCGTCGCGGTCCGCACGTATGCGTCGATGAAGTCGTCGTAGCGCTGCCCCCGGACACGGGAGTGCCGGTTGCCGACGTAGTCCGGGTCGTTGAGCAGCGCCTCGTTGTTGGTGCCGACGTCCAGCGACACCGGAATCACCCGGCCCGGGTCGATCCCGGCGGCGGCGGTGTAGACGGCGAGCTTGCCGACGGCGATGCCGATCCCGCCGGCGCCCCAGTCGCCGATGCCCAGGATCTCCTCGGCGTCGGAGGCGACGATCAGGTCCACGTCACCGGCGCCCAGCCCCAGGTCCTGAAACGCCGCCTCGATCCGGTCGGGCTCGGCGATCGACAGGTACACCCCGCGCGGGCGGCGGTATTCGTGGCTGTACCGCTTGATCGCCTCACCGACCGTCGGGTCGTAGACGACCGGCAGCATCTCGCGCAGGTGCTCGGTCAGCAGCCGGTAGAACAGCACCTCGTCGTTGTCCTGCAGCATCGCCAGGAAGACGTTCTTCAGCAGGTCGGTCGGCTGCTCGTGGTACTGCTCGTACACCCGCCTGACCCGGTCCTCCAGGGTCTGCACCGCCGCCGGCAGCAGCCCCTCCAGGCCCAGCTCCGCGCGTTCCTGCCGGGTGAACGCCGTGTTCTTGTTCAGCAACGGCGTGTCGAGCACCTCCACGCCGCGGGCCGAGGTCACGCTCGATCCGTCCTCGACCCAGAACCTTCGTTTCGCCGCGACAGCAGTCATGAGCACGTCCTCCGTTCAACGGGCACGGCCTCTGGTTCGCCACGTTCGCCGAAGGGCCTACCCGTTGCCGCCGGCTTACACCTCGCCGAGCCAGATCGGCTCCAGACCGCCCGGCGTGCGGTGGAACAGGAACGGCCGCAGCGGGGCGGCGCCGTCCAGGGCGGCCGGGTTGCCGCCGGTGGGCGCCGCGCCCCAGGCGGCGACGGCGCCGGCCTCGCCGGGCAGCCTGACGTCATGCGCCTCGACGTGGTGCGGGAGGCCCTCCGGCCACACGAAGTGCGTGCGCCACGCACACCGTCACGCTCCTCACCGGTCGCTGCGACTACCGTGCCTGGACCGGCAGCCGCAGGTAGGAGGCGTGCGCGCCACCGGTGTGGATGACGTGCTGCCCGCTGTTGGCCGGGGTGTACTCGACCAGCCTCGGCATCATCGTCCCGAGCAGGTTCCGGCCGCTGACGACGAGGCGGAGCTGCTCGCCGGGGTGGAAGACGAGCCCGACCGGCAGCAGGTCGATCTCCACGTCGACGATCCCGCCGGGGGCGAGCTTCTCGACCCGGTCGAAGCTGTGCGCCGGCACGTCGGCGGTCGACAGTGTCTCGTCGAGGTGGCGCAGCGAGACCCGCAGCCGCCCGTCGGATCCCTTGTACCGCAGGATCGTGGCGCCGCGCTCGGTGAGGTCCTGCACCATCGGGCCCTGGTTGGGGGTGGTGAACGCCTGCAGCGGGGTGCCGTGCGCGTCGAGCTTCTGGAGCAGGACGAACAGGTCCATGTCGTCGGCGCCGCGGGCCTCGACCCACAGGTGGGCCTTCGGGTAGCCGACGAGGACGGTCTCCTGGTCGAACCGGACCACGAAGGAGACCAGATCCGGGTTCGCGCCGACGTCGTAGGCGGCCGGCACCGCGTCCGCCGGCGCCGTCGTGGTCAGGGCGCGCGAGCGGCCGTCGAGGTAGTACCTCGTCGGGGTGACGTCGGCCGGCGGGAACTCGCCCGCGGCGACGCCGACCCGGTCACCACCGCGAAGGTCCAGCAGGCTGTACCGGACGCGCGGCGTGCGCTCCCAGCCGTTGTCCTCGCCCTTGAGGTAGTGGTCGAAGAACCGGCGCAGGTCCTCGACGTTGGCCTCGTCGTAGTAGTCCGGCCACTCCTGGGTGTTGTGCACCCGCAGCCACTTCTCCGCCGAAGCCATCCGCCGCCAGGCGCGGAACGTCCCGGCGGTGTGCAGGGTGTTGGAGTAGCTGGCCACCACGTAGGCCGGCACCGTGATCCGGTCGAAGTCCGGGATCTTGTGCTGCCACAGGTCGTTCATCAACGGGTACCGCTCGGCCTCCGCGACGATGTCCTCCTTGCGCCCGAGCCCCCAGAAGCTGAAGTCCCGCAGCTGGCGGGCGAACCCGGTGTCCGGCATCCCGCCGCGCAGCACCAGGTCGCGGTACACGTCGCTGACGCCCTCCCACGGGTTGATCGCGGCCAGGTGCGGCGGCTGCTCGGCCGCGGTGAACCACTGCGACACCGCGAGATAGGACGTCCCGCTCATCGCGACCTTGCCGGTGCACCACTCCTGCCCGGCCAGCCACTCGATCAGGTCGTAGCAGTCCAGGCCCTCCTGACGGTCCCACAGGACGCTGTCGCCCTCGGAGTCGGCCACGCCGCGCACGTCGGGGTTGCAGATCCCGTAGCCCCGCGCGCACCAGTACGCCGGGTCCGGGCCCTCGAACTTCGCCAGCCCGGAGACGATCCCGTTGTCCAGCCCGACCAGCCCGAACACGCCCATCACGCTGGTGGAGGTGCCCTGGCCCTTGCCGTACGGGCTCCACGCCACGATGACCGGCACCGGCTGCGTCCCGGCGGGGCGCAGCACGTCGACGTGGATCGTCACGCCGTCGCGCAGGACCACCGGCACGTCCTTCTCCAGCACGATGTCGACCGGGATCGGCCGGAACGGCGGCGCGATCTGAAAGCCCGCCGGCAGGGTCCGGGTCCCCGGGTCGAAGCCGCTCAGCAGGCCGTACCGGTCACCCGGCTCCAGCGGGCGGGACGGCATGAACACCTTCAGGTCATCACTCATGGCGAACTCCTCGATCGGTCCGACGTCCGGCGCCCGAACGGCCGCATGGCGGGGCCGTTCGGGCAGCTCAGCACGCCCGTCTCGGAGCAATATAAACACGTGTTGAGATTTTCGGAAGGGCGCCGGCTAGCGCGGGCGCAGGCCGTCGATGAAGAAGCGGGTCCGGCGGTCGTAGTCCTCGCGCGAGGGTGCCCGCAGCGCGCGGAGGGCGAGCCCGTTGGCGACGTCGGCGTAGTACAGGTCGCCGGCGGTGAAGTCCTCACGGAGCACGCCCGCGTCGTGGCCCCGCCGCAGCAGCCGTTCGGTCATGTCCGTGGCGGCCGTCGCGAGCGCGACGAGCTGCGCGGAGTTCGGGTAGAGCATCAGCAGCGCGTCGGTGAAGGCGGGTTCGCGGTACTGCAGGTCACGCCGGTCGCCGACGTAGGTGGCGATGGCCTGCCACGGGGCGTCGACCCGGCCGGCCCGGTCCATGATCGCGTACATCTCGGCGGCGACGAGCTCGCCGATCACGGCGTCGATGAGCCCGTCCCGCCCGCCGAAGCGGTTGTACACGGTGGCCTTGCTGACCCCGGCCGCCGCGGCGATCTCCTCCAGTGGCGTGCCCAGTCCGCGTCCACGGAACGCGGCGATGGCGGCGGCGCGGATCTGGGTGACGTTGCGGGCGGCGTCGGCCCGCAGGGGCACCCCCGACGTGCTGGAGTTCACGCACCTCACGATAGCAACTTGACGGCACCGTCAACTTGACCCTAGCGTCAAGTTATCCGCCAGCCGTCGTGAGGGAGTCGCCGTGTCCAAGTCGATTGCCGTGCTCGGGGCCGGCCCGGGCCTGGGTCAAGCCGTCGCCCACCGGTATGCGCGCGAGGGCTACGCCGTCGCCCTCGTGGCCCGCCGCCAGGAGCCGCTCGACCAGCTCGCCGCCCAGCTGACCGGCGCCGGGGCGCGAGCGCACGTGATCGTCGCCGACCTCGCCGACACCGGCGCCGTCCCGGAACTGGCCGGACGCATCCGCGCCGCGGTCGGCGACCCGGACGTGCTCTACTACGGCGCCTCCGCCAACGGATTCATCCCGGTGCTCGAGCTGACCCCGCGGCACGCGCTGGACCTCCTGCCGCTCGGTCTCTCCACGCTGCTCGCACTGACGGGCGAGTTCCTGCCGGCCATGCTCACCCGGGGCAGCGGCGCGATCCTGAGCGCGCAGGGAGCCAGCGCCGTGCACGGCAATCCGCACATCGCCGGCGGCGTCATCCTGGCCGCGCAGCGCAACTACCTGCAGGCACTGCACGCCGCGGTCGCCGGCCGGGGCGTCTTCGTCGGCGGGCTCTACATCGGTGCCGCGATCGAGCACACGCCGTTCCACGCGCGGCTGCGGGCGGCCGAGGCCGCCGGCGAACCCGTCCCCGGCATCCCCTCGGTCGACCCCGCGCACCTTGCCGACCTGCTCTGGAGCATGCCCGACACGGCCGGCCAGCCGGAGCTCACCTATCCGTGATCGGGTGGCGGGCCCGCCGCCGACGGGGCTGACTACAGTTCACTAGTTCGTGAGCATCCGTATGTATCCGTGAGTGTTAGTATCAATGGATTAAGCTTGCCGAGTGGGCACGGCGTAACGGTGTGCACCCACAGACCGCGTATCGCTGGTTCCGTGAGGGGACCATGCCGGTGCCCGCTCGGCGACTCCCGTCCGGCACGATCATGGTGGATGTGGCCGACGCCGCCCCGCAGGGGCAGGTCGTGGTGTATGCCCGGGTGTCGTCGGCCGACCAGCGCGACGACCTGGACCGTCAGGTGGCCCGGGTCACCGCCTGGGCCACCGGGCAGAACATGGTCGTCTCCCGCGTGGTGACCGAGGTCGGGTCCGCACTCAACGGCCGGCGCAAGAAGTTCCTCGCGTTGCTACGCGACCCGGCCGTGTCGACGATCGTGGTCGAGCACCGCGACCGGTTCGTCCGTTTCGGCGCTGAGTACGTTGAGGCCGCGCTCACGGCGCAGGGCCGCCGGCTGCTCGTTGCCGACCCCGCCGAAGTCGACGACGACCTGGTCCGCGACGTGACGGAGATCCTGACGAGTCTCTGCGCACGGCTGTACGGCCGGCGAGCTGCGGCGAACCGGGCAAGCCGAGCCGTCGCCGCCGCCACCGCAGACGCGGGAGACCTGCCGTGAAGCGGTACGAGCCGCCCGCCGGTTGGACGGTGCAGGCGTACAAGTTTGCTCTCGATCCGACTGTCACGCAGGTGGGCGGGCTGCGGCGGAACACCGGCGCGGCCCGGTTCGCGTACAACCACATGCTGCGCCGGGTCTGCGCAGTGAAAGCGCAGCGCGCCGCCGAGGCCAGCTACGGGGTGGCCGAGGCGGACCTGACGCCGTGGCAAGGCTGGTCTCTGCCGGACCTGCGCCGGACCTGGAACGAGATCAAGCATTGGGTGGCGCCGTGGTGGGCGGAGTGCTCCAAGGAGGCGTTCAACACCGGCCTGGCGAACCTGTCCGCCGCCCTGGGAAACTGGCACGCGTCGCGTACCGGTGCCCGCAAGGGGCGCCGGATGGGCTGGCCCCGCCCCAAGAAGAAGCACGCCCACCGGTCCGCCCGGTTCACCACCGGCGCGATCCGCGTCGACCCGGACTACCGGCATGTGGTGCTGCCCCGGCTGGGACGCATCCGCGCCTGCGAGTCCACCCGCAAACTGGCCCGCCGGGTACAGGCAGGTACTGCGCAGATCCTGTCCGCGACCGTCTCCGAAACCGCCGGCCGCTGGTTCTGCTCATTCCAGGTCGCCGTCCGTCGCACCGTCGGTCGTCCGGCGCACGCACCCAGGACTGGGCGGGTCGTCGGCGTGGACGCCGGGATCAAGCATCTTGCGGTGCTTTCCACCGGCGAACTGGTGCCGAACCCGGCTCCGTTCAAGGCCGCCCTGAAGAAGCTGGGCAAGGCGCAACGCCGGGCCTCTCGGCGGATCGGCCCGTTCGACCCAGCTACCAAGCGCAAACGAACCGCGTCGAACCGGTGGCACAGGGCGCAGGAGCGGGTCGCGAAGCTGCACGCCACGGTTGCCGCCGTGCGGGCCGACTCGTGGCACCAGCTCACCACCCGACTGGCTCAACAGTTCGACACGATTGTGGTCGAGAATCTGCATGTGGCCGGGATGGTCCGCAACCGCAAGCTGGCCCGGTCCCTGACCGACGCCGCCCCGGCGACGCTGCGCCGGCACCTCGGCTACAAGACCGGCTGGTACGGCAGCACGCTGCACGTGGCCGACCGGTGGTACCCCAGCTCCAAGACCTGCTCAGGCTGCCAGACGGTGAAACCCAAGCTGTCGCTGGCCGAGCGCACCTTCGACTGCACCACGTGCGGGATGTCCCTAGACCGCGACGTCAACGCAGCACGCAATCTCGCCGCCCTCGTGCGGCACGTCGACCTGGAGTTGCCGGGCGACGCTAAAACAGGACGTGGAGCCTACGTAGGACCCGTAAGACCTGCACCCGCAGGCGGGGCAGCGGGCCGCGAAGCGTCTAGACCCTCCTGGGTCAACGCCGCCCGGCAACGGACGGCTACCGATCGTGTGCTCACATTTGCCCGCTGAAAGGTAACGGCTGGACGGGACCTACGTCATGGACGTCACGGCCCGCTTCCGGCTGGCCGGCATGGATTTCCTGATCCTGTTCGAGTGCAAGCGCCACAAGGACCCAGTCAAACGGTCCGACGTGCAGGTCCTGCTCGCCAAGCTCCAGTCCACGGGCGCCCAGAAGGGCGTGGTGGTGGCCGCCACCGGCTTCCAGAGCGGCGCCCTCGAGTTCGCCGAGGCCCACGGCATCGCCTGCGTCCGCCTGGTCGACACCGCGTGGACCTACATCACGCGCCACAGCGCAACGGCCGCCCCACCCGTCCCCACCGGCCGGTACTGCGCCTACGTGATGACCCCCGACGGCGACGACGCCTATGACTTCACCCCGCTCGACGGCGCCGCACGGTCGACCTTGATCCCTGGCTGAAGCGCACCGCGCCGAACAGCGCCACGACGAACAACGGCACCGTGGTCAGTCCCATCGCCCGGCGCCACCTCGTCGGACCGGACCGGGTCTGGCCAGGCCTACCGATCCTGCGGGATAGTCGATGGATGGGTGACGGTGAACGGCTGGCGGCGTTGCTGGACGAGCAGGCCTCGTTCTACCGGGCGGTAGCGGGCGAGTACGACGACCACGCGCTGCCGTTCCCCGGCGGTGACGAGCTGTCCGAGGCGCTGGACGCCTTCCGGCCGACCGGCAGCGTGCTCGAACTCGCCTGCGGTCCCGGCACCTGGACGCCCCAGCTGCTGCGGCACGCCGCCGACGTCACGGCCGTGGATGCCTCGGCCGAGATGCTCCGCATCGCCGCGGCCCGGGTCGGCCCGCAGCCGGCGCGGTTCATGACCGGCGACGTGTTCGAGTGGCGGCCGGAGCGCCGCTACGACGTCGTGTTCTTCGGGTTCTGGCTGTCACACGTCCCGGCCGAACGGTTCGCGTCGTTCTGGTCGCTGGTGGCCGACTGTCTGGAGCCGGACGGACGGGTGTTCTTCGTCGACGACACGCACCGCACGGCCGAGGAACTCATCGAGGGCGAGGATTCCCCGGTGATTCAACGCCGGCTCACCGACGGGACGGCCTACCGGATCGTCAAGGTTCCGCATCGGCCCGAGGACCTCGAACAGCGGCTCGACCGGCTCGGCTGGCGCATCAAGGTCCGTTCGACCGGGCCGTACTACTGGGGCAGCGGAGACCGGCGGCCCGGCAGGTAGTGCACCGGGCCGCCGGATCGCCGGATCAGGCGGGCAGGGTCACCCGCTGCGCGTTGGAGCCGTTGCAGTCCCAGATCTGCAGCTGGGTGCCGTCGGTGGTGCTGCCGGCGTTGTCGTCCAGGCAGCGGCCGGACTGCGGGTTGCGCAGCGTCTGCCGGGCCGTGTCGTAGGTCCACTGCTGGGCGCCGGTGCCGTTGCAGTCCCACAGCTGGAGCTTGGTGGCGTTGGCGGTGCCGCCCGAAGCCACGTCGAGGCACTTGCCGACGGCCCGGATCGAGCCGTCGCCCTGCACCGTCCACTGCTGGGCGGCGCCGCCGTTGCAGGACCAGATCTGGATCCTGGTGCCGTTGGCGGTGCCGGCCGCGTTGACGTCGACGCACTTGCCGACGCCGACCATGGTCAGCGGGCCGGTCCTGGTGCCACCGCCGCCGTTGCCGCCGTTGATCAGGAACCGGTTGTTCGCGACGTTCCAGTGGGTGGCGAGGTAGGAGCCGGCCGGCGGGTTGGTGTTGAAGTAGTCGTTCTTGTTGCAGTCCAGGCGGTTGTCCTGGGCCTGGTCGGCGCAGACGATCCGGACGGAGGTGCCGGGCCCGTCGTTGTAACACATGATGTCGTAGTCGTCGGTGCAGTGGCCGTACGCCGTGTGGTTCGGCGACGAGCTCATCACCGCGCCCATGGCGTGCGTCAGTTCGTGCGCGGCCGGGCCGGGCGACCAGCAGCCGGAGTCGACCCGGCTGTAGCTCGCGCCCGAGTTGTTGGCGTTGTTCTGCCCGGGCTGGTCATCGAGCGTCACGTACGCGACGCCACACAGCGCGGTCGCGTCCACGTACATCAGGTACTTGCGGTCGGTGCGGTTGTAGCCCGCGTTCTTCAGCGCGTTCACTGAGTTGCCGAAGTCGCTCAGCGCACTGTTGGCGATCGACACGTTCGTGACCGCGATGTTGCAGCCGCTGTCGGTGACGAACCGGATGTGCCGGGTGCCGCCGGTCTGCGCGGCGCTGGCGCTGTAGATGTCGTCGACGCCCTGCGTCCAGGTGCGGATCGAGGCCAGGTACTGGTTGTAGCGGTCGGCGTTGCCGGAGCCGCGCACGTAGAGCACCTGGACCCGGTTACCGCTCTGCCCGTCGCCGTCACAGACGACGGCGGCTGCGGCCGTCCCGGCGGCCGCGAGGTTCGCCGGCAGCGGCGCGACGGACTCGGACACGGTCATGCCCGGAAAGGTGGCGTCCGGGCCGTGGGTGCAGGCACCGGGGATGCTCTTGACCTCCATCATGCCCTTGCAGCGGCCGGTGCCGGCCCGGAAGCCGTCGTAGACGAGCCCGCGGGCCGCGTCGTTGGCCGGCATGACGGTCGAGGCGCCGTCCCGGGCGGCGGTGCCGGCAAGGGAGTCCGGGATGTTGAGCGCGGCGGTGCCCAGCAGGACGGCCGCCCCGATGAGCAGGAACCGTTTCGGTCGGCGGAACAACGTTTTCAAAGACACTCCCTTGGCGGAAGGAATGCATGGACCCATATGACATCGTTGCCACACGGACGAACGGACCCAGGATGGGCACATCCGTCGAAATAGACAAGTTTCTTTAGAGAGATTTCATGATCGGCCGAACCCCGGCCGGGGGGCGCACTCCGGGCGACGCCGGGCGGCAGATCGGCTGCTGTCGTTACGATACTAGGCTCGACATTACTCACAGATGAACGCAGGAATACGCCAATAACGTACGGGTCACACTCACACAACCCTCGTCCGGGCCGAAACGAGTGTCCTTTGCCTGATAGACAGCGGGCGATTGGAAGGCGACCGTTACATCAACGTTCCCCAATTCTGTGAGGGCGCCGTCACCGTGGAGATACGGTATCGTTCCCCAGTGGCGGGGCTGCCGGAGCGCGCGCGGATCGACTTCAGGGTGCTCGGGCCGCTGGAGGTCACCGGCCGCGACGGGCCGGTCCGGGTGCCACCCGGCCGGCAGGAAGTGGTCCTCGCCGCGCTGCTGATGGAGATCAACCGGGTCGTCGGCAGCAGCCATCTGGTGGACCTGATCTGGGACGAGGAGCCGCCGGACACCGCGCGGACCCAGGTCCAGATCTGCGTGTCGAGGCTGCGCCGGAATCTGGCCGACGCGGGCATCCAGGCGTCGATCGCGACCAAGTCCCCCGGATACCTGATGCGCGCCACCGACGACGCGATCGACCTGCACGTGTTCAACCGTCTGGTCGCGGAGGCGCGGGTGCTCGCCGGCGACGGCGCCAGGGCGGAGGCGGCGGAGCGGCTCCGGTCCGCGGTCGCGCTGTGGCGTGGCCCGTTCCTCACCGGCATCCCCAGCGACGCGCTGCGGGCCAGGGCCTTGCGGATCGACGAGGACCGCCTCAACGCCATCGAAACCTACCTCGACCTGGAGCTCGAACTCGGCCGGCACCACCAGCTGGTGGGTGAGGTCGGCCGGCTCGTCCACGAGCATCCGTTGCGGGAGCGGCTGCGTGGCCAGCTCATGCTGGCGCTGTATCGCTCCGGCCGCCAGGCCGAGGCGCTCGAGGTGTACCGCACCGGCCGGGACCTGCTCATCGAGGAGCTGGGCCTGACGCCGGGCGACGACCTGCGCAGCCTCGAGGCGGCCATCCTGGCCGGGGCCCCCTCGCTGCACGAACTGCCCGGCCAGGGCCCGGTCGAGGTGGCCCCGCCGGTCGCCGCGGGCCCGCCGCCGATGGAGCAGCCGCACCAGCTGCCGGCCGACACCGCCGACTTCGTGGGCCGGGACGAGCTCATCCACGCCGCGGAGGAGATTCTCACCGGCGCGGACGCGTGGCGGGCCATGGGTGTCGTGGTGATCGTCGGCATGCCGGGGGTCGGTAAGAGCACCCTGGCCCGGCACATCGCGCATCGGCTCGGCCGGGAGCACTTCCCGACCGGCCAGCTCTACTGCGACCTGGGCGGCACCCGCGCCGTGCCGGTCGAGACGGTGGAGGTGCTCGGCCGGTTCCTGCGGGCATTGGGCATTCCCGGTCCGATGATCCCGGACACGCTCGACGAGCGCGCGGAGATGTACCGCAATCTGCTGGCCCAGCGACGGGTCCTGGTGGTGCTCGACGACGCCGCGTCGGAGCAGCAGATCATCCCGCTCCTGCCGGGCAGCGCGAGCTGCGCGGTGCTGGTGACCAGCCGCGTCCGGCTGACCGCGCTGCCCGGCGCGCACCAGCTGGAGCTGGACATCCTCGACACCGCGCAGGCCCTCGAACTGCTCGGCCGGGTGATCGGCGCCGGGCGGGTGGCCAAGGAGTCGCAGGCCGCGGTCGCGCTGGTGCGCACCGTCGGCGGGCTGCCCCTGGCGTTGCGGATCATCGCGGCCCGGCTGGCCGCCCGGCCGCACTGGTCGCTGGCGTCGATGGTGCACCGGCTGGCCAACGAACGGCACCGCCTCGACGAGCTCGCGCACGGCGAGATGACGATCCGGGCCAGCCTGTCGCTGACCCACGACGGGCTGGACCGGTCCGCGCGGGCGCTGCTGCGGCTGCTCAGTCTCGCGGAGGGGCCGAGCATGCCCGGCTGGCTGGCCGGCGCGGCCATCGACGACCACCGGCCGTTCCCGTCCGACCTGCTGGAGCCGCTCGTCGACGTCCAGATGCTCGAGGCCGTCGCGGTCGAGCCGACCGGCGAGTTCCGATACCGGTTCCACGAGATCATCCGGGTGTTCGCCCGTGAGCAGCTCGTGGCGCTCGACGATGCCGCGGTGCGGGTGGCCGCCCGCGAACGGATGCTCGGCGGCTGGCTCGCCATCGCCGAGCAGGCCCACCGCCGGATCTACGGCGGCGACTTCACGGTGCTGCACGGCACCGCGCCGCGATGGCAGCCCCCGCCGGGATACGTGGAGCAGGTCCTCGCCGATCCGCTCGAGTGGATGGACAGCGAGCACGTCAACCTCTGCACCGCCGTCGAGCAGGCCGCCGCCGAGCAGCTCCACGAGCTGTGCTGGGACCTGGCCGCGACGCTGGTGACCCTGTTCGAGGCGCGCGGCTATCACGAGCAGTGGGAGAAGAGCCACCGGCAGGCCCTCGAGGCGACCGACCGGGCCGGCAACCTCCGCGGCACCGCGGTGCTGCTCGCCTCGGTCGGCACCCTGCACATCAGCCGCGGCCAGCCGGACCAGGCCCGGGCCGCCCTGGCTCGGGCGCAGTCGCTGTTCCAGCGGCTCGACGACCGGCACGGGCTGGCCATGTGCCACCGGGATCTGGGCCTGCTCGACCGGCAGCGCGGCGCCGACGACGCCGCCCTGGACAGCTACCAGCAGGCGCTGCGGGGCTTCGACCTGGTCGGCGACGTCGTGGGCCGGGCGTCCGTGCTGACCCAGCGGGCACACATCCGGATGCGTCGCGGCGACGGCACGATCGCCCACGCGGAGCTGGAAGAGGCGTTGGACATCTACCGCTCGGCGGGCTACGTCGGCGGTCAGGCGCAGGCGCTGCGGCGGATGGCCCAGGTCCTGGCCCAGCGCGGCGAGAGCGCGCAGGCGGAGCAGATCCTGACCGACGTGCTGGCCATGGTCCGGCGCAGCGGCGACGTCATCGGCGAGGGTCACCTGCTGCGCAACCTCGGCCAGGTGAACACCGAGCTGGGACGCTTCACGCAGGCCCGGGAGATGTTCGTGCGGGGTCTCACGGTCCGGGAGCAGGTCCTGGACCACGGCGGCGCGGCGCTCATCCGGTTCGACCTCGCCCGGTTGATGGACCGGATCGGTGAACCCGCCGCTGCCGCCGAATTGCTGGAGCGCGCGATCGCGACGTTCCAGGACCGCAGTATGGAACCTGAACGCGGCCAGGCCGAGCAGCTGCTGGCAACGGTCACCGCTCGGCGCTGACGCGCCGGATCAGGTTCAGTCCCAGGGGTTGTTGTTGGTGCTGGGGCCGCCGGCCGCGAAGGTGCCACCGGTCGTGGCGGTGCCGCTCGGCGCGGCGGAGGTGCCGGCGGACGCGACGCCCGCTCCGATCGTCAGAACGGCGGCGACGGTGACGGCGAAAACGATTCTGGCGACTGTGGAAGCACGCATGGCGGGCGATTCCTTCGTTCGTTGTGGCAGGTGACGACAACGTAGGAAGGGCGGCAAACCCGGGACTATCGCGGCTGTTATCGCGCCGCTATCAGCGGCGCTATCACGGCCGGTTGGCGCCGTGATGCCGGGCGGATACCGGGTGCGGGCAGAACTGAGCGCGCTGCCTCACAAGGGAGAAATGCGATGGGTAGGCCGGAACGACCGCTGGACAGCGTGCAGGACCCGATCGGCGAGTTCGCCTCCGACCTGCGCGCGCTGCGCAGCCGGGCGGGCAACCCGAGCTACCGGCGGCTCGCGCGGTCGGCGATGTTCGCGCCGTCGGTGCTCTCCAGCGCCGCCAGTGGGCACCGGCTGCCGTCGCTGCCGGTGACCCTGGCCTTCGTGGCCGCCTGCGGGGGCGAACCCACCGTCTGGGAGCGGCGGTGGCGCGAACTCGCGGCGGCGCAGGGCACCGCACCGCCGCCGGAGAAGCAGGACGCCCCGCCGACCCCGCCGCGCTCACCGTCCACGGTGGACCGGACCGGGCGTGCACCGGCGGCGGCCCGGCCGGCGCAGCTGCCGATGGGCACGAGCACCTTCGTCGGCCGCGATCAGGCCCTGGCCGACGCGGCGCGGCTGGCCACCCACGCCGGTCCGGCGCTGATGATCAGCGGGCCGATCGGCGCCGGCAAGACCACGTTCGCGCTCCGGCTCGCCGACGAACTGTCCGCCGCGCTGCCGGACGGGCAGCTCTACGCCGACCTCAGCGCCGCCACGTCGTCGGCGGCCGGCGTCGTGCCGGGGTTCCTGCACGCGCTGGGCGTGCCGCCCGCGTATGTGCCCGACGACGCGACCTCGATCGGCCTGTTCCGCACGATGCTGGCGCAGCGGCGGCTGTTCGTGCTGCTGGAGAACGCCACCGACGAACGGCAGGTGCGGCCGCTGCTCGGCCGGTCCACCTCCAGCCTGATCGTGGTGACCAGCCGGGCCCGGCTGCTCGGGTTGGACGGCGTGCACCGCATCGACCTGGGCGTGCTCACCCGGCCCGAGTCGCTGACCCTGATCGGCCGGCTCGCCGGCGAGGAGCGGATCCGGGCCGAGCTCGACGCCGCCGACGCGCTCGCCGAGCTCTGCGGCGACCTGCCCCTGGCCGTCAGCGTCGTCGGCCGCAGGATCGCCGCCAGGCCGGAATGGACGGTGGCCGGGCTGGCCGGGGCCCTCGCCGACGCCGAACGGGTCATGGCGAGCCTCAGCGTCGGCGATGTCAAGGTGCGCGACATCTTCGCCGCCGCCTACCGCCGTCTCACCCCCACCGCCCGGCAGGCCCTGCACGAACTCGTCGCCGCCGGCGCCACCGCGGGCGGTGTTGCCGCCAGCATGGGCATCGGTGTCGACGCGGCCGACGAACTTCTCGAGTCACTGGTGGACAGCGGGCTGCTCACGAGGGCCGACAGCACCGGCCGGTATGGCATGTCGGCCCTGGTCCGCGCGTTCGCCATGAGCACGCCGCACGCCGCCCCAGCACCGGCATCGGCGGCGGCGACGAAACCCGAGGCGGACACCATCGTGAGCCGGCGGATGAACCTCGGCCGCGCCGACCTGCCGCCGCGGGTGCGGGCCAACGCGCTGTCCTTCGCGGCCCGCGGCGACGTGCTCGCGTAGTGCCGCTCAGCCGGTCAGCTCACCCGCGACCGGCGTGGACATGATCGCGGCGACCGCCGCGGGGTCCCTGGTCTGCCCGAGCGCCCACATGCATTTCACGATGGCCGTCTCCGGGATCATCCCGGGCAGGTACCTGCCGCCGGCCTCGCGCAACGCGACGAACGAGTCGTAGACGCTCAGGTCCGCCGCCGCCGGCGCGGACGCGGTCAGGAACACGTTCACCCCGCCGTCCCGGCATTTCCGGATGAACTCCGGCAGCGCGAAGCTCGGCCCGGTCACCGCCGCGTACAGCTCGATGACGACGGCCCGGTGCCCGCCGGCCTCCAGCGCGTGCCGCATCGCGTCGAAGTCGAGCCCCGGATACAGCCGGAAGGACAGCACCCCGGGATCCAGGTCGCCGCGCGGGCCCGGGCCGGACGATCCGGGTCGCCAGCGGTCGATCCAGGTGAGCGCGCCGCCGTGGACCCGCGCGACCGGGCGCCGGTTGACCGACTGGAACGACTGCCCCGAGATGCGGACCTTCCGCACCTGGGTGCCCAGGTGGACCAGGCTGGGCAGGTCCTCGCCGCCGGCGAAGACGACGTATGCGCCGCGCGGCAGCTCCAGCAGCGCGACCACGGCGTCGTGGATGTTCTTGCGCGCGTCGGAGTGCTCCTGGTCCGGTGACACGTTGGAGCCGGTGATGACGACCGTGACGTCGAGGTCGGCGAGCATGAACGACAGCGCCGCGGCGGTGAAGGACATCGTGTCGGTGCCGTGCAGGATGAGCACCCGGCGCAGGCCCGCGGCCACGTGCGCGCGCACCGCGCCGGCGATCCTGCGCCAGTCGTCGGGCCGCATGTCCTCCGACGCGAGCGTGAGCGGCGACAGCGGCACGAACTCGATGTCGAGCCCCGCCGGGACGGCCGAGCCGACCAGTCCGGGGCCGGGCGAGTCGGTGGCCACGCTGACCACCGTCTCGCCGGCCCGGGTGGTCCGCCGGGCCCCCACGGTGCCGCCGGTCAGAATGAGACCGACCCTGGTCATTGCGGGACTTCCACGATGACCGAGAACCCGCGGTCGGCGTGCGAGCCGTAGCGCTCCCATTCCTCGTTGAGCTGGATCCGGCCGTCCGGCAGGAACTCCGGGGTGTTGACGCTGCGCCCCGAGATCACCGCGCCGTCGGCCAGGACCATCGTGTAGGCGAACTCGACCACGCCGTCCTCGCCGCACAGGCCGGTCAGCGAGCCCCGGCGGATCTCGCCGCCGCCGAACTCCGCCCACACCAGGTCGTCCTTCTGCCGGTAGACCGCCGAGGACGCCGGCAGCGACGGGTCGGCGTGCACCGCGCGGAACGTCCGGCCGTCATAGTTGATCGTCATCGGGACTCCTCACCTCTGCCGGGAAACCACAGGTCGTCCTCGGTCACTTCATGGATGTCGTACTTGCCGAGCGCGCTGAGCAGCAGCCGCAGCTCCAGTTCCAGGCAGCGCACCAGGCGCACCAGCCCGTCGGCGGCGTCCTCGTCCACGGCGATCAGGGCGGCCCGTCCGAGCCCGACCGCCGAGGCCCCCATCGCCAGGCACTTCAGGGCCCGGCTGCCCTCCCAGACGCGGCCGGAGACCAGCAGGGACGCGTCGTGCTTGCCGACCCGGCGCAGGCACTCGGCGAGCGGCAGGCCGACCTGCTCCAGGAACACCGACGGCGCCCATCCGGTGCCGCCCTCCGCGCCGTCGACCGTGACCGCGTCCGCCCCGGCGGCCCAGGCCACCTCGGCGGCGCGCCCGACGTCGCGGCCCGGGTGCAGCTTCACCCACACCCGCGCCCGCGGATAGTTGTTGCGCATCAGGTGCACCTGCTGGCGCAGGATCTCCTCGGTGAACGTGCCGGGGCTGCTGCACCGCAGCACCATGCCGGTGTCCCGGCCGAACGCCTCATCCATGGCGTACTGCTCGGACACGGCGGCGGCCGCCCGGCGGGACATCACCGTCATCCCGCCGAGCCCGGGCTTGGCGCCCTGCCCGACCTTCAGCTCGAACGCGAGCCGGCCGCTGTCGAGCAGCCGGGTCGCGAACGGGTCGCTGTAGACGAGGTTCCACACCTCGGCGTCGGCGTCCTCGGTGCTCTGCTGCACGACGACGCCGCCGAGCCCGTCGGGCACCGCGTCGGCGTACGCCCGGATCCGGCCCAGCAGGCCACCGTCCGGCGGCGGATCGTCGGCGGTGCGGCCGTAGCCGTGCATCGGCACCACGTTCTCGCCGATCACCATCGGGATGCCGAGCCGGCCGGCCTGCTCACTCGCGTCCACCCCCAGGCCGCGGCCGGCGACCTGGGTGGAGCCGAACGCGCACAGGAAGACCGGCAGCGGCGCCTGGAAGCCGCCGATCTCGCAGCTGAGGACGGCGTCGCCGGGCAGCGGCTCGCGGCCGAGGTCGAACATCCGCTCCAGCCGCCGCGGCATGAACACCGGCGGCACGATCCGCGCCAGGTCGAGCTCGTCGCCGGACGGCGGGCCCGGGGTCGCACCGAACAGCGCGTGCCCGTACTCGGTGAGGTCGGGAAAGGCGGCCGCGGTGGCGTCGCGGGCCCGCGCCCGGATCGCCGCCTCCGGCAGCTGCGGTGCTTTGATCATGCCGCCACCCCCGCTGCGCTCCGGCGTCGGGCGGCCGCTGCGCTGCGCTCTGGTCCGCTCATGGCGACACGATCCCGGGCAGCTTGGGGAAGGCGTTGGCCTGCCAGGCGGCGTCCAGCCCGGCCAGGTACCGGGTGACGCGTTCGAGCCCGAGACCGAAACCGGCGCTGGGGCGCAGGCCCTCCCGGGCCAGGTCCAGGTACCACGTGTACTTGGCCGGGTTCTCGCCGGTCTCGCGCATGCGCTCGATGAGCCGGCGGTACTCGTACGTGCGCTCGCCCCCGCTGCACAGCTCGCCGAACCCGTCGGGGGCGATGAGGTCGAAGTTGCGCAGCACGCCCGGCTCGGTGCTCGACTCACCGTCGGTGAACCCGCGGGAGCCCTTCGGGTAGCCGACGATGAAGAACGGCCGGTCGGTCTGCTCGGAGATCAGCCGCTCGCCCTCCCAGTCGATCTCCGAGTCGGTGCTCTGCAGGTGCTGCAGCCGGCGCAGGTGCGCCACCGCGTCCGGGTGGCTGATCCGCTCGAACTCCTCGCGCAGCAGCGCCTCGAACACCTCCGGGTCGCGGCCGAGCGCGGCCAGGTCGGCCTTGCTCTCGCGCAGCACGTGCCGGACGATGTGCCGCAGCAGGCCCTGTAGCAGGTCCAGGATGTCTTCCCGGCTCGCGTCGGCGACCTCGACGTCGATCTGGGTGAACTCGGCCAGGTGCCGGCCGGTGCCCGCGGTCTCGAGGGGTTCGAGCCGGACGTTCGGCGCGACGTAGAAGATCTTGTCGAAGGCCAGCAGCGACGCCTGCTTGTACAGGATGACGCTGGTCATCAGCTTGTACCGGTGCCCGTAGAAGTCCACGTCGATCTGCTTGGCGCCGCGCACGCCGGGGTCGGTCACCGGGCCGATGATCGGCGGCATCATCTCCTGGAAGCCCAGCGTGCTCAGGTATTCGCGGCTGCCGGCGAGGACGGAGTTCTGGATGCGCAGCGCCGCCTGGGTCACCGGTGAGGTCAGGTGGGCGCGGGTGCCGGGCGGCCGTTGCCCGGCCGAGATCCTGCTGTCCAGCGGGGTGGTGGTCATGCGGCTCTCCCAAGTTCCGGTCGAATTGATGGAGTGCTGTGCGTCGTACGTCCGCTGCACGTACTGCAGGGCCTCGAGCAGCCCGGCGGACGTCATCGGTTCGGTGGCCGGCACCGTGACGAGACCCCCGAGCGGCATCGCACCGATGCGCTGCCACTGCAGGCGACCGTCGGGGTCCAGGTAGCCGCGGGCCCGGCCGGCGTTGTCCGGGTGCAGGCAGAACGGCACGTCGAGGTGGCCGCGGGCGAACGCGACCGTCAGCGCCCGGCCGAGGTCGTCGTCGAGCGCGAGCACGTTGTCGATGAGGGCCTGCGCCTGTGCGAAGAGGCCGGTGTCGGTGGGCGGTTCGCCGAGGTCGACCTGCCGGGCCGCGACCGCGGCGTGCTCCAGGGCGGCGACGTTCTCGGCCACGGTCGGGATCCGGTGCGCCTCGGCCGAGGTCTTGACGATCAGCCGGCTGGCGCCGGTGCGCACCGCCAGCCGGGCCGACGCGGCGAGCAGCCCCCGTGCGCCGCCGGGGGTGCGTGGGTACACCCCCATGTAGGTGTAGATCACGACGTGGCTGCGGACGTCCGGCACGTACCGTCGGATGAGCCGCTGCAACGCCGCGACGGCCTCCTCGTCCTGGCCCGGATGCGTCTGCTGGGCGTAGCTGAAGGAGACGCAGCGCACCCCGTGCTGCCGGAAGAACATGCCCTCCAGCACGCTCAACGCGATGAGCAGTGCCGGTGGGCACAGCTGGCCCATCATGCAGCCGCCGAAGGTCTCCAGGTGCGGTTCGCTGCCGTGCTCCCGGGCCGCCGCGAGGAGCTCGCAGCTCTGCCGCCAGTGCTCCACGGCGGTGACCAGCGGCATCCGGCTGTAGGGCAGGCAGTAGGACACCGGCCCGCCCTCGGTGGCGTGCAACCCGCGGCGCAGCAGGGTCCGCACGATCCGCCGGGGGTCGGCGGAGCCGTGCCGCACCTGCACCGGGAACGCCGGGGTCAGCACGTCGGCCAGCATCCGTGCGGTGGCCGCCGGGTCGGCGTCGACGAGGGGGTAGCCGTTGAGGTCGGCGCCGGCGGCCAGGGCCCGGGTCACCGCGTCGTGGTCACCGACCCTCGTGTAGCTGTCGAGGGTGATGGTGCCGACGGTGGCCGCGCGGGCGTCGCGGGTGGCGAGCAGCCCCTGGCGCATGCGGGCCGGGTCGGCGAACCCCATCCTCGGCTGGACGACCAGCCGGCCGGCGGCCCGGTGCGCCGCCACCACCTCGCCGAAGGACGGCACCCGCGGCAGCGTCGTTGCTGCCGGCAGGGTGGTCGTCCCGGTGAGTGACAGCGCACCGGACCGAGCTTCTGTGACGTCCGCGGTCATCTGGCGCCCACCGAGGCCGCCGCCGGTCGCCAGGCGAGGGTCCGCACGAACGACCGAAAGGGGTTCAGCCCACCGGTGTCCTCGAACACGGCGTCGAAGCCGGCGGCCAGCAGCCGGTCGCCGTTGTGGCCGTCGCCGCCGCCCGCCACGTCGAGCTTGCCGCCGATCACCACCGGCGTCGCCGCCAGGGCGGGGCAGGCCCGCATGGCGGCGATCAGCCGGACGCCGTCCTGGCAGCCGTGGCCGTTGAGGCTGCCGATCACCACCAGGTCCGGCCGGCTGTCGGCGCACTCGCGCACGATCACCTCGTCCGGCGTGCACCCGCCGAGGTTGGTCACTGCGCAGCCGAGCTCTTCGAGCAGCAGTTGCAGGTAGACCAGGTTCCAGGTGTGCGCGTCGGAGGACAGGCCGGTGACGACGACGTCGAGGCGGGTCCGTGCGACGAGCGTCCCGGCAGGTTGGGTCGTCACGGCGCCACTGTCTCCAGCTCCGGGACGAGCACGTCGATCTCGATCAGCGCGGCGGCGTTGTCCGCCAGGCGCAGCGCCTCCTGCGGGGTGTCGCCGGTGACCATCACGTCGCCGACCCGGTCCCACGAGCTGCGCAGCCCGCCGAACCGCTCCCCCGCCTTGACGGTGACGTCGCAGAGGAACACCCCGTCGGCCTCGGCGGCCCGGTCGACGCCGCGCACGTCGCGCACGACGCCGGTGCCGATCGTCAGGAACCGCACGGCCGCCGCCCGCTGGGCCGCGCGGGGCAGCACGACCGGGATCGGCACGCCCTTCATCACCGCGTAGTACGCGCGCACCAGGTCCACCGGGTAGGCGCGTTCGATCAGCTCGATGATGCCGTCGCCGGCGAACCGGCCGGCGCACTCGACCAGGTTGGGCACGCCGTCGCGGACGATCCACTCGCAGTGCACGATGCCGTCGCGGAAGCCGACCGCGTCGACGATCCGCCGGGTCTGCTCGCCGAGCAGCGCCATCAGCTCGGGCGTCGTGTCAGCGGGGACGACGTGGGACGCCTCGGCCGGGATCTGGCCGGGGACAAGGCGGGCGCGGGTGACGTTGGTGAACAGGTCCTCGCCGGCCCGCACCAGCATCTCGACGCTGAACTGCTCCCCCACCACGCATTCCTCGGCGAGCATCCGCAGCTCCATCGGGCGGTCCGGCACGAACACGCCCTCGTCCTGCACCACGCAGGCGTCCCACGCCTCCGGCACCTCGGCCGGGTCGTGGATCAGCCAGGCGCCCACGGACGCCTGCCGGTTGGCGGGTTTGAGCACGATCGGGCCGCCGACCGACCGCATGAACGCGAGCACCTCGTGCGGGCCGTCCACCCGGACGCTGCGCGGGTTGGTGACCCCGGCCGCGCGGCTGACGTTGCGCAGCAACGCCTTGTCCCGCAGCAGCGAAGCGGCGGCGAACCCGGCGCCCGGCAGGCCGTAGCGCTCGGAGAGCCGGGCCGCGAACGGCGTCGCGTACTCGGTCAGCGGGATGACCGCCTCCGGGTCCAGGTCGCGGTAGGTGTGGTAGAACTCGTCGGCCTTGCCGGGCAGGTGGAACTCCCACTCGACGAGCTCCCGGACGGTCGGGCATCCGGCGACCTTGACCCGCACGTCGCGCTTGCGCACGACGTCTGGCTCCTCCACGAAGATCACCGACTGGTCGGGCTGGATGTCCGGCAGGGTGGGCAGCGCGGCGCCCACGAAGCCCACGAGAATCACCGGTCTCACGACGCCACCTCCGCTTCGCTCCGGCGCCGCCGCGAGCCGAGATGCTGCAATACCGCTTCGCGGCCCGAGCCGCTTCGCTGGCCGCTCATGACCCCTCCTCGACGTAGTACCAGTTCTCCGGGTTGATCAGGCCGTACGGGTTGACCGGCGTGAAGCCGCGCAGGTTCGAGGCGACCTCGAACAGCCGGCGCGGGAAGTTCGGCGTGAACAGGACCGGCGCCTGCTCGCTGATGTAGTCCTGGTAGTCGTAGAGCGCCTGCGGGTCGTCGGTGGTGACGGTCCGGGCGATGAGCTCGTCCGCGCGCTCGTCGCGGTAGTTGCTGAAGTTGCAGGCCGCGCCGCTCTGGAAGAGGTTCTCGCCGGTCGGGTGGTTGTAGACCCAGCCGCCGTTCCAGCAGGACAGCTCCCACGTGCGGGGGTTCTCCGGCGTCGGCGCGCCCGGCCCGTCCTGCGCCACGAGGACCGACGCGTAGATCTCCGACAGCCGCAGCTCGATGCCGGCCTTCCCGGCGTCGGCGCGGAACTGCTCCATCAGGCGGGTCAGCGCGGGCCGGCCCTCGATGTACCGCAGCGACAGGCTCAGCTCGGTGCCCGCCGGGATGCCCTCGCCGGCCTCCCCGGGGCCGGTGCCGGGCCGCACGCACACGGCCGGCGTGACGCTGGTGTCCCAGCCGTTCTCCGCGAGCAGCGTCAGGGCCCGGTCCGGGTCGAACGGCCAGACCACCCCGCCGTTGCGCAGCCGCGGCGAGATCAGGTCGCTGTCCGGCAGGCTCGGCACGGGGCCGTCCTGGCGCCACCCGTAGCCCTGGTAGATCTCCCGCGCGCCGTAGTCCTGGTCGAGGCAGCTCTGCAGCGCCTGGCGGATGTACGGCTGGTGGATGAGCTTGCCGGCGATGTTCGGGTTGTAGAAGTTCAGGGCCATGAAGTGCAGGCTGAACAGCACCTGCGGGACCAGCTCGTACCGGTCGCCGAGGGGGTTGGGGCCACCGACGGTCGGGTCGCCGCTGGGCTGCGTGCCGAGCCCCATCGGCAGGTAGCCGATCTGGATCGAGTCACCCTGCTGCAGCAGCTCGTACTCCTGCTCGTCGGTCTCGATCGGCAGCTGCCGGAACTCCGCCAGCCGGGCCGGGTTCGGGCCGCTGTAGTGCTCGTTCGGCACGAACGTGACGGCGCCCTCCGCGGTGAACGTCCGCAGCTTCCAGGGCCCGTTGACGACGCTCCAGATCGGGCTCTCGGGCCACAGCACGCGGTGGGCGTTGCTCTCCGCGGTCGGGCTGCCGTTGTGCGCCAGGAGGTAGTCGAAGACCGCCTCGACCTGCTCGATGTCGTGGCTGGCGTCGGCCGGGCCTTCAGCGGTCCGGTCCCAGGCCTTCGGCATCGGCGTGATCATCGTCAGCTGGTTCATCAGGACCCAGTACTGCGAGTACACCTGGTCGAAGGTGAAGCTCACCTTGTCGTCCGCGACCTTCTCGTAGGACACCAGGTTGTCCGGGAAGAACCCCTCGACGTAGGCGCCGAACCGCGGGCCCTTGCGGGCGAGCATGTTCATCCAGAAGATCACGTTGTCGGCGCACACCGTCTCGCCGTTGGACCACTTCCAGGGCTTGATCCGGATGGTGACCGTGCGGCCGTCCTCGTCCCACACCGGCTCGTCGGCGAGGCTCAGGTCGAAGTCGATCTCCAGTTTGCCGTCCCGGCCGATCCAGTACAGCGGGCGGTACATGAGCATCTGGAACTCGTAGGTGCTGCGCATGCCGTACCGCTCGGGCGGTGTGAACGGGAAGATGACCGCCGGCGGGAACCCGGGAAGGCAGGCCCACGTGGCGACGCCGCCTTGTGCCGAGCGGGCCGCGGATGTCAACTGCTGGTCCATCATGACCTCTCTCGTGGATGCGGTGATCCGGCTGGTCGGGCGGCGCCCGGCCCGGGTGGACCGGGCGCCGCCGTCCGTCAGGCGGGGACGGCCACCGGCTCGGCAGCGACCGGCTCGGGAGCCTTTTCGGGCTCCGACAGCGGCTTGCGGAGGCTCAGGTAGGTGCCGACGGCGATGGCGTCGACGAGGATGACCAGGCCCCAGAAGGCCCAGGGCACCGAGATCCCGTCGGCGACGGCGGACAGTCCGACCGTCGCGGCCACGCCGAGCGCCAGCCCGAACGCCTGCGCGCCGCCGAAGATCCGGCCCACCCGCTCCACCGGGCTGGCCTGCATCAGCAGGGTCCGGGCGGCGATACGCCCGTTGGCGAAGCAGAACGCCGCGACCGGGATGACCGACATGAGCGCGATGTAGTGCAGCGGCTCGAAGATGACCATCGTCATGCACCCGAGCTGGCCGAGCACCGCGAGGTGCAGACCCTTGATCCGGGCACTGATCCAGGGGTAGCACGCGGCGCCGATGATGAACCCGACCCCGGCCAGCGCGTCGACCACACCGATCACCCACGGGCTCTGCTTCCAGTGCTGCAGGACGATGGTGGTGAGGATGACGTTGCTGACCATCAGGTTGGCGTTGCCGGCGGTGTACAGCAGCGCCAGCCGCTTGATCGGCTGCCGTCGCACCGGCGTGGCCGGCCCGCCGGTCGCCGCGCCGTCCTCACCGTCCGAGGTGGACGACGTCCCGGCCACCGGCTTGGCGCCGATGAACCAGGTCAGGATCGCCGACGCGACGAAGGTGAACGCGTTGAACACGAGCAGCGGCGTCGCACCGAAGATGACGATCAGGAACCCGGCCGAGGACGACGCCAGGAGCATGCCGGTGTTGGTGCCCATCTCGTAGCGGCTGTTGAACCGGCCGAGCCGCCCGTCCAGGACGCGCTCCTTGACCAGCGCGTTGCTGGCCGGCATGAACAGCGCCGCGGTGACGGCGAGCAGGAAGTTCGCCAGGTAGGACCCGAGACTGACGGGCCCGCCGAACCACATCCACACCGGCAGCGCGAACGCGGTCACCGCGCTCACCACGTCGGCGATGACGCACAGGATCCGGCGGTCCATCCGGTCCACCAGGCGGCCGAACATGACCGACAGGACGACCTGCGGGATCGACACGGCGATGAACAGCCAGCCGACCGACAGAGTGGTGTTCTCGGCCCGGAACACCATGATGGCGGCCGCGGTGATCTGGAACGCGTTGCCTGCGGTGGTGATGAATCCGGCGGCGACGAGTTGCCGCTCGGTCAGCCTCGACCGCCGGACGGAGCCGGTGGTGGTGGACGATGACGTGTCGATAGCCATGTTCTGCCTCAAACGATGCTGGTCGGGACGGCCGGATCGGCCGGACGGTCGGCGCCCGCCGTGCGCAGGCTCAGGCCCGGCACGGTGAACGCGGTGGTGTGCGTGACGTCGAACGCCTCGGCCGACAACCGCGGCTCGAACTCGCCGTCCCCGGCCACCTGGGCCGCGACGTCGACGAGGATCGGCGACACGCAGGTGATGAGCGCCCGCGTCTGCAGGAACAGGTCACCGGCACGGAACGGCAGCGCGGCCGGCTCCGCGGTCAGGGCGAGCTGCGCGTCGGCGCGTAGCCGCGCGGTGTGCTGGACCACCAGGTCGGCGGCCCGGCTCAGGCTGAAGCTGTCCAGCTCGAAGCAGTGCCGGAACCGGGAGATCATGGCCGCGATCCGCGCCTGCGTCCCCGGTGAGACGGGCAGGGGCTCACCGTCGACCGCCAGCTTGGCGAGGGTCGTGCCGAGCTCGTTCCACGGCTCGACGAGGCGTTCGCCGGCGACCTTGTCCAGCACCGCCTGGCTGAAGTTCGTGCGGGCGTGCTCGGGGGCGCTGAGGTTCAGGTAGAACCGGGCGACGTCCCGCGGCACGTCCGCCACCAGGTCCCTGGCCCACACGAGGTGGCCCTTGCTGGTGGAGAACTTCTCGTTCTCCAGCTCGTAGAACTCGTTGGTGAGGATCGTGCTCGGCAGGACGTAGCGGCCCTCGTGCGCCATCAGCTCCGCGACGTGGACCAGCGCCCAGATGAACAGGTTGTCGAACCCGACGAAGAAGACCAGCTCCGCGTCGTGCTCGGCGCGCCAGGCGTCGTCGGTGGTCGGCGGCCGGTGGCCCTGCTGCAGCCGGCCGTAGTGGTTGCAGTACATCGAGGCCGGCATGCCCTCGGTCCACGCGTTGATGGTCTGTCCCGGCGTCTCCGGGAACGGCGCGGGCAGGCCCCACGCCACCGGGTAGGTGATCGGGTAGTCCGGCAGCGGCTTGGACAGCAGCTCCCGCATCAGCGACACGAGGTGCGGCCGCCAGGTGGAGGCCTTCTCCTCGTGGAACGCGATGAGCCGTTCGCGGTACTCCTCGAGCGGGAAGACCAGGATCTCCGCCTCGCGGTAGGTGACCTCGTCGGACGGGTCCAGCAGGTTCCACGGGTCGAGCAGGCCGTCGAAGTCGATCCAGTGCCCGCAGGCCTCGCAGATCCCGCCGCGGCTGTCCGCCAGGCAGGTCGGGCAGTCCCCGCCGACCAGGCCCTCCACGAGGTACGTGCCGGTCGCCTCGCTGTAGGGCAGGCGCACCGTGCGCAGCCGGAACTTCCCCAGTGCGTGCAGGCGGTTCACGTAGTCGTACACCGTGGACCGGTAGTCGTCGTCGGTCGGCGCGAAGCCGTCGACGGCGATTCCCATCGCCTCGAACGTGCTCTTGATCTGCGACCACGACTTCGTGATGAGCTCGGTCGGCGAGGTGCCGAGCCGGGCGGCGGTGGTCGTGACGTAGGTCTGGCTGTCGTCGCCGCCGGAGGCGAACACCACGTCGCGGCCGAGGGCCCGCTGGTAGCGCGACCACACGTCGGCCGCCACGTACGGCCCGGCGACGTGCCCGACGTGCAGGTCACCATTCGTCGTGGGCGGGCCGCCGATCACGAGGACCGGACGGCCGTTCCCACCGTCGATCGCGGCCATCTCAGGCCTTCGCCGGCAGCTGCGTCGGGTCCTGCGTGTGCCGCGCCATGAACTTCTCGGACATCTCGGCGTCCCACCACACGCAGTAGAGCTGGAAGTCCTCGTCGCTCTCGTTGATGACGCGGTGCGCGGTGTGCGGCGGGAAGTGCACGATGTCGCCGGCCTTGAACGGCCTGCGCTCGCCCTCGGAGTCCAGCACCGCCTCGCCGCTGAGGGCGATGAAGATCTCGTACTCGTGGTGCGCGTGCGTCCCGGTCGCGCCACCCGGGGCGACCACGCACCAGGAGCCCTCGAACGGCGCGTTCAGCACCGGCCACGGCACCAGGCGCTGTGCGTCCGCGCCGTTCTCGTGGTTCATGCGCTCCCGGACCAGCGGTCGGATTTCCATGACTGCCTTTCCTTCCTTCGTCAGGTCGCCGCCACGGCGGGCGCCGTGACAGGGGTCAGGTCGAGGTGGTCGCCGGTGAGGACGTCCTGCAGGATGTCGTTGGCCCGGTTCGCCATCACCGACAGCAGCGAGTCGGCGATGCCGTGGGTCTGCTCGTTGACGCCGTGCAGGTAGCACGCCGCCGTGCTCGGCCGGTCGACGACCAGGCGGTAGTCGCGGGTGACGGCGACGTCGGACAGGCCGATCCGCTCCGCCAGCCGGCGCACCGCCCACGGCATCTGCGGGGAGAACCCGGTGCCGAGCAGCACCAGATCGGTGCGCAGTTCACGGGTGGCGCCGTTGCGCCAGTCGGTGAGCTCCAGGACGATCTCGTCGCCCTCGTCGCGCGCCGACGTGATGTCGTGCATCGTGATCATCTGCAGCCGGGACCGGCCGGAGAGGCGGTCCAGGTACACCTGGCGGTAGAGGGAATCCATCATGCCGGGCGCCACCCCGGCGTAGTTGGTGGGCCGCATCTCGGCGAGCATCTGCGCCCGCGCCTCCGGCCGGGACGCGTGGAACTCGTCGACGAACGACGGGAAGAACAGCTCGTTGGTGAACTTGCTGGTCTCGTAGGAGTTCAGGCCCACCGAGCGCATCACCATCGTGGGACGGCACTCGGGCAGGTCGATCTGCACCGAGTAGAACAGTTCCGCCGCGCTCTGCCCGCCGCCGACCACCACCACCCGGTAGGGCAGGTCCTTGCGCAGGGCGCCGATCCGTTTCTGGTACTGGGTGCTGTGCACCACCCGGTCCCGGTCGACGTCGCGCAGCACCTCGGGGATCCGGATGTCGCGGCCGGTGCCGAGGACCAGATACCGGCTGCCGATCGTCCGGCCGTCGGCGAGGGTGGTCGTCCAGCCGGTGAGCGTGCCACCGGTCCAGACCGGACTGATGTCCACGCACTGCCGGCCGTACTGCAGCTCCACCAGCGCCAGCGAGCGCGCCGTCCACTGCAGGTAGTCCGCCACCTCGGCCCGGTAGGGCGTCAGGCTGCCCATGTTCACGAAATGGTCGAGCCGGCCGGTGGCGTGCAGATAATTGAGGAACGAGAATCGGCTGCGCGGATTCCGCAACGTCACCAGATCCTTCAGGAACGACGTATTGGAAAGCGCCTCCGGAAACAGCATTCCGGGTTGCCAGCTCACCTCCTGATTCCGCTCGATGATGAGGGAGTCGCGCGCCAGATCCGGGGCGAGCTCCTCCAGTGCCACGGCGAGTGCGAGGTTCGATGGTCCCGCCCCGATCGCCAGTAGTTCCACGTCTCGATCCGCCATAGAGTGCTCCAACCGTCGTCGGGACCACGCTTCGCTGCCGGCTACTTCACCCCGTGCCGGCGTTGACCGGAACCCCGCCGGGCGCAGAACAATCAATCCACCATCGACCAACAATCCCGGTCATCGCATTCATTGACGTCGTCTCGACGAGGCGGTTGTCTTGCCAACAACGCCCCCTTCTCGTTGGAGAGGATTGTTGGCCATGCTTGCCGATGCGGATGTCCGCACATTGGACCGAACATTCACCGAATTCGTGCTCCCGGACAGTGTCCGGGACGCGATCGGCGAACTGCTGGAGTCCTCGCCCGACCCGGTCGAGGACATCGACCGCTCACTGACCTGGTTGCGGGTGGTGTTCTCGGCGCTGCCGATCGACCTGCTGCAGGGCATCCTGGACTTCGGGCGGCACGCGGACACCGCCGGTGTCGCGCTCGTGCGCAACCTGCCCGTCGACCCCGAACTGCCGATGACGCCGGTCAACGGCGAGCCGAGCCCGCTGAAGCGGACGTTCGTCGCCGAGGGTGTGCTGCTCGGCCTCAGCCAGCTGCTGGGCGAGCCGGTGGGCATCACCACCGAGAAGGCCGGCCGGCTGGTGCACGACGTCGTCCCGGTGTCCACCGGCGCGACGTCGCAGACGAACCAGAGCTCAGCGGCGTTCCTCAACTTCCACAGCGACATCGTGTTCGACGAGTTCGGCCGGTTCGACCTGCCGAACCCCGACTTCCTGGTGCTCAACTGCCTCCGGCAGGACCGCAACCGGGAGGCCGTCACCTACTACGCGGACGCCCGCGACGTGGTCGGCGACCTGCCCGCCGACGTGGAGCAGACGCTGCGCACCCCGCAGTTCCGGCTGAACGCGCCGGGCAGCTACGTGCGCGACCACGCCGGCGGCGCGGCGGTGCTGTCGGACCCGATCGCCATCATCTCCGGCCCGCCGTCGGCTCCTGGGATCGTCGTGTCGGCCAACGGCGTGGTGGGGCTGACCGTCGAGGCCGACACCGCACTGGCGCAGCTGCAGCGGTCCTGCCGCGCGGTCGCGCACGAGGTGCGCCTCGAACGCGGGACGGCACTGCTGATCAACAACCGCAAGGGCCTGCACGCCCGGTCGCAGTTCCTCGCCCAGCACGACGGTCACGACCGCTGGTTGCAGCGCACCTACCTGCGCCGCAGCCTGTGGGACATCCGCTACCGCAGTGCCGCGGACAGCCGCCGGGTGCACTGATGACACCGCACCGGCGCGACGGAGGTGCGCCATGCGGATCGTCATAGTCGGCGCCGGCGTCGTCGGCCTGCTCAGCGCCGTGGAGTGCGTGTCCGCCGGGCATCAGGTGGTGCTCGTCGACCAGGCGGGCATCCCCTGGTCCGGCTCCACGTCGTTCGACCAACAACGGGTCATCCGTGCGCTGCACCTGGACGACCCGGCGGCGACGGCCGCGGCGGTCCGGGCCCACCACCAGTGGCTGCGCCTGCAGCGGCTGCTCGGCACCAGGATCTACGAGCCGGTCGGCGCGTTGCACGTGCTGCCGGCCGAGGACCTGGCCCGCGCCGAACGGATGCTGACGGGCGCGGGATCCGGGGCGCACCTGTTCGGCCCGTTGTCGCTGGCGGCGACCTACCCGCAGGTGCGGTTCCCGGACGGGGCGACCGCCGTGCTGGAGGACCTCGCCGGGGTGCTGCTCGCCGACCGGATCCTCATCGCCTGCGCCGGCTGGCTGCGGGCGGCCCCGGACGCCGAGCTCCTGCCGCACCGGGCCGCGGTCGCGGTCGACGCCGACGACGCGGCCGTCCACCTCGCCGACGGCGAGGTGCTGCGCCCCGACGCGGTGCTGCTGGCCGCCGGGGCGTGGTCGCGGCGGCTGCTGCCGGCCCACCTCGCCGACGAGTTGGTGCTGTGCCGGCAGAGCATGGTCCTCTGCGCGGTGCCGGAGCGGGACACCGCGGTGTGGTCCGCCACCCCGCCGATCTCGACGTTCGGCACGAGCAACGGCGGGTGGCTGGTGCCGCCCGTCGCCGGCACATCCCTGAAACTCAGCGCCGCGAGCGCGTGCCGGGTCGTCACCGAGGTCGGTGGCACCGACACCCCGCACTACTGGCGCGACCACCTCGTCGAGCAGTTCGTGCCGCTGGTCCGCGGCCTCGACGCCGGCTGGGTGACCGGCGGCCGCGACGCCTACTACCTGATGCGCCGCTCCACCGGCGGCCCGATGTCGGTGATGCTCGGCGACCGGGTCGTGTCCTACGCGGCGTGCGGCGGCGGGGCGTTCAAGTTCGCCCCGCTCATCGCCCGTTCCCTTGTGCAGCAAGTGTCCAACGAGGTCCCAGTGAGGTGAGGGTCGTGAAACTGCTCGGGTTGGAAGCCAGCCAGAACGCCTACTACTACCTGTCCCGCTACCAGCAGATCGCCGCGCTCGGGGTCGAGCTCTATGTGCTCAACGGCGTCGGCTCCGACGACTTCTGGCCGGCGGAACGCTACCGCCGGGCCGGCAGCACCCACATCGACGACCTCATCGCCGACGCCAAGGCGTGGCACGCCGAGGAGCACTTCGACGGCGTCTTCACCTTCTCCGAGTCCGCGGTCGTCGCCGTGGCCGCCGTGGCGACCGCGCTCGGCCTGCCGGGCATCGGCGTCGACGCGGCGGTCGCCAGCCGCAACAAGCTGATCATGCGGCAGGCGCACGAACGCGGCGACGTGGCGCACCCGAGCTTCGCGTTCGTCACCGACCTCGACGCGGCCCTCGCCGCGGCCACGGAGTTCGGCTACCCGGTCATCCTCAAGCCGACCCTCGGCGCGGCGAGCAACTTCGTGTTCCGCGTCGACGACGAGGAGCAGCTGCGCGAACGGTACCGGCAGGCCGAGGACGGCATCCAGCGGATGTCGTGGTACGAGATGGAGGCCGGTGGGCTAGACCTCGGCCCGCACGGGCTGCTGGTCGAGTCGTTCCTGGACGGGCACGAACACCTCATCGAGGCGCTCGTCTGGGACGACGAGGTCTACCTCGGCTCCATTGTGGACCGGGTGACCGTCGAGGGCGACACGTTCGACGACGACGTGCACCACGCGCCGACCGCCCTCACCGCCAAACAGGTCGCCGATGTCCACGCGCTGGTCCGCTCCGCGGTCAAGGCGCAGGGCCTGCACCGCAGCGTCATGCACGCCGAGGTGCGCTTCCACCGGGGCAAGCCGTTCATCCTCGAGATCGCGGTCCGGCCGGGCGGCGGCGGACTGGACTACATGGCCCGCATCTCCGCCGGCTACGACCCGATCCGGGCCGTCGCCGACGTCGCCGCCGGCGTGCACCCCGACGTGCACCACTTCCAGCCGACCGAGGTGCACACGGCCGCGATGTGCCTGATCTGCCCCAGCGGCACGATCGAGTCGGTGACCGCGCCGCCCGAGGTGACCGAGGCCGAGCAGCTGTACTTCCTGAAGATCACGGCCCGGCCCGGCGACGTCATCCGCCGGCCCCCGGAAGGCAACAGCATCATCGGCGGCATCGGCGCGCTCGGCACGTCCCTGGACGACGCCATGCGGGCAGCGCTCGATCTGGCCGGCAAGATCGACGTCCGTCTGACCGGGACTCACTGAGGAGGACCGCATGCCCCGCACAGCCACCCCGCGGCACTATCTGATGGTCAGGCCGACGTTCTTCGACGTCGAGTACTCGATCAACCCGTGGATGGACCCGAAGAAGCCCACCGACACCGACCTCGCGATCGCCCAATGGGAGTGGCTGCGCGACCTCTATCTCGAGCTGGGCCACCGGGTGGAGCAGCTCGAGCCGCGGCCGGGGCTGCTCGACATGGTGTTCGCCGCGAACGGCGCGACCGTCCTCAACGGTCAGGCATTCGTCGCCCGGTTCCGGCATCCGCAGCGCCAGCCGGAGGCCGGTGCCTACCTCGACTGGTTCCGCGCGCACAGCTACCACGACGTGCGGCAGTCCCGCTGGGTCAACGAGGGCGAGGGCGACTACCTCGTGGCCGGCGGGCGGATCCTGGCCGGCACCGGCTTCCGCACCGACTCCAGGGCGCACGGCGAGGCCGCGGAGTTCTTCGGCGTGCCGGTGACGGGGCTGACCCTGGTCGACCCGCACTACTACCACCTGGACACGGCCCTGTGCGTGCTCGACGCCGACACCGTCATGTACTACCCGCGGGCGTTCTCCCCGGACAGCCGCCGGCTGCTGGAGGAGCTGTACCCGGACGCCATCCGGGCGGGCGACCTCGACGCCGCCGTGTTCGGCCTCAACGCGGTCTCCGACGGCCGGCACGTGGTCCTGCCGCAGGCCGCGACCGGGCTCATCGCGCAGGTGCGGGAGCGCGGCTTCGAGCCGATCGGCGCGGACATGTCCGAGCTGCTCAAGGCCGGCGGCAGCGTCAAGTGCTGCACGCTGGAACTGCGAACATGACCGGATGGCAGGTGGGCGCGGCCCGCGTCACACCGATCGTGGAGACCTCCGTCGCCGGCTGCATCATCCAGTCCGGCATGCGCGACGCCACCCCGTCGCGACTGCAAGGCATTCCCTGGCTGCGACCGGACTTCATCACCGACGACGGCGAGCTGCGCAGTGTGGTGCAGGCGTTCGTCATCGAGCTGGGCGACGCCGTCGTCGTGGTGGACACCGGCATCGGCAACGGCAAGCCCCGGCCGGGCCTGCCCGCGTGGAGCGGGCTGGACACCGACTTCCTCGAGCGGCTCGCCGGGCACGGGGTGAAGCCCGGCGACGTCGACACCGTGGTCTCCACGCACCTGCACTTCGACCACGTCGGCTGGAACACCGTGCCCCTCGACGAGTCGTGGGTGCCGACATTCCCCCGGGCCCGGCACCTCGTCAGCGAGACGGAGTTCCGCTACTGGGCGGCGCGACCCGAACGCGAGTCCGCGGACGACCGGGCCGGCTTCGAGGACTCGGTGCGCCCGGTGCTCGACGCCGGGCTGCTCGACCTCGTCACCGGCGAACACCGGGTGCACGAGGGCATCCGGCTGGTCCCGACCCCGGGACACACCCCGGGCCACGTGAGTGTCGAGGTGGAGTCGGCCGGTGAGCGCGCCCTCATCTCCGGCGACGCGATCCATCACCCGTGCCAGATCGCGCACCCGGAGTGGACCGTCCACGCCGACCACGACCCCGAGCTGGCCCGGCGGACCCGCGTCGAACTGCTCGGCCGGTGCGCCGACGCCGGCACCCTGCTGATCGGTTCCCACTTCCCGTCGCCCACCGCGGTGCTGGTCGCCCGCGACGGGCACGGTTTCACCCTCACCGACCCGAATGGAGTCCAGTCGTGCTGGAAGTCCGCCTGAGCCCGACCGAGTGTGCGGAGGTCGAGGCGATCCTCGCCGAGCTGATCGATACGTTCCCCGACGCGAACGACGCCGCGTTTCTGCGCCGCGTGACCCTCTACGCGCAGCGGATGCCCGAACGCCTGCGGGCGACCGCGCACAAGCTGCGCCACCAGGAGACCTCGGGTGCCCTGCTGGTCAGTGGTTTCGAGGTCGACGACGACCGCATCGGTGCCACGCCGCAGCACTGGGCGGACACCCTGCGCCAGTCCGGCACGGTCCGCGAGGAGTTCTTCTTCATCCTGTGCGCGACGCTGCTGGGCGACGTGTTCTGCTGGTCGAGCCAGCAGGGCGGCCGGCTGGTCAACGAGGTGGTGCCGATCAAGGGCGACGAGGACCGCCAGATCAACTCCGGCAGCACCAGCGAACTGCTGTGGCACACCGAGGACGCGTTCCACCCGTACCGCGCCGACTACATCGGCCTCATGTGCATGCGCAACCCCGACCGCACCGCGACGATGCTCGCGTGCATGGACGAGGTGCCGATCGCCGAGGAGGTGTCGAAGGTGCTCTTCGAGCAGCGCTTCGTGTTCCGTCCGGACGACGCGCACCTGCCCGTCAACCGCGACCCGAACATGGTGGTCGCGCCGGGGACCGAGGCCGCGGTCGCCCGCAGCTACGCGCGGATCGAGGAGATCATCCGCAACCCGGAGAAGACCGCGGTCCTGTTCGGCGACCCGTCTGCCCCGTACATCCGGCTCGACTCCGACGCGATCGAACGGGACATCGACGACCCGCTGGCGGTGGCGGCCCTGGACGCGTTCATGGCCGAGGTTGACAAGCACCTGCGGGGGGTCGTGCTCGAGCCCGGCGACGTCATGTTCGTCGACAACTACCGGGCGGTGCACGGCCGGCAGCCGTTCAAGGCCAACTTCGACGGGCGGGACCGCTGGCTGCGCCGCGTCAACATCACCCGGGACATCCGCAAGTCGCGCGACTCACGGGCCTCCGCGACCGCCCGCGTCGTGTTCTGACGCGTCGTGTTGTGACCGCGGCGCCGGGTGGCGGTGCGCACCGCACCGCCACCCGGCGTGATAGCGCCGTGATAACGCACGGTTGGCGATCTCCCGCACTGTAAATCGCACCGGCTCTGCTTGGGCCACACCGATCGGAGGACCTGACATGGCCGGCTACGACGCAAGACGATCGTCCCGGATCCCGGCCGTCACGTCGGTCGGCGTCGACCATGTCCGGCTGTCCTACGACTATCTGGACGCCGGGAACCTGGACGCGTACGGCTCGCTGCTGGACGACAACGTCCAGGTGCGCCGGCCGGACGCGGCCCAGAGCCAGGGCCGGGTGCAGGTGCAGCGCCTGCACGCCGAGGTCACCGGACCACCTGGCCGGCACCTGCTCGAGCGGATCATCGCCGAGGGCGACAGCATCGTCGTCACCGGCCGCTTCGTCCGCCCGCCCGTCGACGTCGAGTTCGTCGACGTCTTCACGCTGTCCGACTTCGGGCTGCTGCTCGGTTACCGCCGCTACTACTACGTCGCCCCCAACTGAGAGGTTCGTGGCCATGGACCGTGAAGGTGTCGTCCTCGTCGTCGGCAGCGCCCGACAAACCTACCGGGAGTACCTGCTCGACTCGGCCAGCCGCCGGCGGCCCCTGTGGCTGCTCGACGGCGCGCCGAACACGTGGCAGCAGCCGTACGTGCGGCACACCTCCGTCGTCCCGCTGGTCGATCAGGAGCGGCTCATCCCCAACCGGGAGCTCCTCGTCAAGACCGCGCAGGAGATCGCCGCCGAGCACCGGGTCATGGGCGTGTTCACCTATGACGAGACCCTCGTCGTCACCACCGCGCACATCGCCGAGGCGCTCGGCCTGCCGGGCCTGTCCGTGGACGGCGTCGAGAACTGCCGCAACAAGCACCGCAACCGCCTGGCGCTGACCGCCGCCGGGCTGCCGCAGCCGCGGTTCGCCTACGTCACCACCCTCGAGGAGGCGGTCGAGACCGCGGCCGGGTTCGGCTACCCGGTGGTGGTGAAGCCCCGCGGCTGCGGCGCGAGCATCGGCGTGGTCCGGGCCGCCGACGCCGCCGAGATCGAGGCGGCCTTCACCGTGGCGGAGGCTGCCAGCCACACCGGCGCTCCCGCGTACGAGGGCGGCGTGCTGGTCGAGGAGTACCTCGAAGGACCCGAGATCAGCGTCGACGGCGCGCTGCACCGCGGCGAGTACCAGCCGTTCTTCCTGGCCCGCAAGCGCATCGGCGCGCCGCCGTACTTCGAGGAGATCGGCCACACGGTCAGCGTGGACGACCCGCTCCTGCGCGACCCGGAGATCCTGCGCGTGCTGACCGAGGCGCACCGCGCCGTCGGTGTCCGCGACGGCATCACCCACACCGAGATCCGGCTCACCGACCGCGGCCCGGCGATCATCGAGGTCAACGCGCGGCTCGGCGGCGACCTCATCCCGTACATCGGCAAACTCGCCACCGGCATCGACCCAGCGTTCGTGGCCGTGGACCTCGCCACCGGCCTCGGGCCGGACCTCACCCGGTCCCGGACCACCGGCACCGTCGGCATCCGGTTCCTGAACCCGCCCTTCGACGGGCGGATCACGGGCATCCGCCTGCCCGCGCCCGGCTCCGTGCCCGGGCTGCTGGAGGCGCACGCCATGGTCGAGCTCGGCACGGTGCTGCGGCTGCCGCCGCACGACTTCATCGCCCGGTTCGCCTACGTCATCTGCCGCGGCGACTCCCCCGCCGAGTGCGACGCCGCGCTGGACGCTGCGGCCGCCGCCGTCGAGGTCGACGTGGCCCCCCTGGACGGTGCCTGATGGGGCCGATGCCGCCCGTGGCGGCCGCGACGCTGCTGGTGTTCCTGACCCAGGTCGCCGTCCTGCTGCTGGCCGCCATCCTGCTCGGCCGGCTGGCGACCCGGCTGGGCATGGCCGCGATCGTCGGCGAGCTCTTCGCCGGCGTGGTGCTCGGGCCGTCGGTCCTCGGCCACCTCTCGCCGCCGGTGGCCGAGTGGCTGTTCCCGCACCGGGCCGGCCAGTTCAACATGCTCGACGCCGTCGGGCAGATCGGCATGCTGCTGCTCGTCGGCGTCGCCGGCATGTGCCTGGACGTCGGCCTGCTGCGCCGGCAGGGCCCGCGGGCCGGCGTGGTGAGCCTGACCAGCCTGGTCATCCCGCTCGGGCTCGGCATCGCGTGCGGCCTGCTCCTGCCGGCCGTGATCATGCCGGCGGGCGGCGACCGTGCCGTCTTCGCCGGTTTCATCGGCGTCGCCCTGTGCGTCAGCGCGATCCCGGTGATCGCGAAGATCCTCACCGACCTGCGCATCCTGCACCGCGACCTCGGCCAGCTGATCCTGATCGCGGCCGGGGTCGACGACGCCGTCGGCTGGCTCCTGCTCGCGGTCGTCACCACCATGGCCACCGTGGGCGTCAGCACCGGCGCGGTCACGCTCAGCGTGGCCACCCTCGTGGGCATCCTGCTCTTCACCGCGCTGGTGCTGCGGCCCATGCTGCGCGTCGTCCTGCGGGCCACCGACCAGGGCGCTGCCGTCGGCGTCATCGCGGTGCTGATCCTGCTGGCCTCGGCCGGCACCCAGGCACTGAAGATGGAGGCGGTGCTGGGCGCGTTCCTGTGCGGCATCGCGATCAGCTCCACCAGGCTCGTCGAGCCGGCCAGGCTGGCCTCGCTGCGCACCGTCGTCCTCGGCGTCTTCGCCCCGATCTTCTTCGCCACCGCCGGCCTGCGGATGGACCTGACCCTGCTCGGCAACCCGGTCGTGGCCCTGTCGGCGATCGTGGTCCTCGCCGTCGCCGTCGCCGGCAAGTTCGGCGGCGCGTACGCCGGCGCGAGCATGATCGGCCTGGACCGGTGGCACGCCCTGAGCCTCGGCGCCGGGCTCAACGCGCGCGGCATCGTGCAGATCGTGGTCGCCTCTGTCGGGCTGCGGGTCGGTGTCGTCGACACCACCGGCTACACCATCATCGTGCTGGTCGCCCTCGCCACCTCGGTGATGGCACCGCCGATGCTGCGCTACACGCTCGGCCGCATCGCGACGACCCAGGACGAACACGACCGCGAGGTGCGACTCGGCCTCGACCGTGACGATTCACCCACCGCGGTCCCGGTAGGATCGTCGGCGTGACCCTGGAGGCCCCGACCCCGGACCGGCTCGCCCACTCGATCGGGGTCTTCAACGGCTACGCCAACGTGGACCGGACCTGGCACGAGTTCGTCGCACAGACCGTGCCAGGTCCGGATCTCGACCGGCCGGACCACCGCCGCCTCCTGCACCGCTGGCTCAACTCGTGGGGCTGCCGGATCCGGTATCCGCGCGACGGCGAGCCCGACGTGTTCGACGCCGGCACCGCGGCCTGGTGGGACGCGTTCGGCGCCACCCTGCCGACCGGGTCGCTGCGGCTGGCCGGCGACGACGACCTCACCGCGCTCGGCGCCGCCTACGCGGCCCTCGCCGCCACCCCGGCCGGTCCCAGCCGCACGCTGGGACCGACGGCGGCCGCCAAGGCCCTCTACGCGCTGCGCCCGGACACCGTGATGCCCTGGGACGCCGCGATCGCGGTCACCCTGCACGGGGCCAGGGACGGGGCGGCCTTCACCCGCCACCTGACGCTCGGCCGCGCCTGGGCCGCGGACCTGGTCGCCTCGACCGGCATCGACGACGCCGCACTGCCGGCGCACCTCGGCCGCCCCGGCGTCTCCCTGGCGAAGATCCTCGACGAGTACACCTACGTCTTCATCACGCTCGGGGGTGGGACTTCCTGATGCGCAAACCCAGCAGCGGCATGACGATGCAACGCAAGTACGACCGCCTCGCCCGGGGCGAGTTCTTCACGCCGGTCGTCGAGGTCGCCACCGCCTACGTCGCCGCGGCGCTCCCCGAGGCCGCGGCCACCGAAGGCGAGTACTGGGCGCTGTCCTGCCTGCCGGGCACCACCCCGGGCCGGCTGTCCGCGCTGACCATGCGGGCCACCGACATCGTCGTCATCTACCAGACCCTGCCGAAGATGAAGGGCTCCCCGGTCGACGCGCTGATGATCGTCGAACGCTCCGCCCTCGAGTCCGGCTTCGGCGGCCGGTCGAAGGCCGCCCGTCGCTACCCGCACCTGCAGTTCGTGGACTCGCAGTACTACGGCGCGGGCGAGGACCAGATGATGGTCCGCGGCCCCTACGACGAGATCGCCGCGGTCCTGCGCGACCCGGTCGTGGCCGAGGCCGCGCAGGCCCTCGCCGAGCGGGTGATGGGGTCGGGCCGGGTGCTGTTCGCCCGCGGCCACAACCGCATCCTCGCCGACCACGCCCTCGGCCGCGCTCACCAATAGGGGTGCGTGCGGCATGACCGGTCCAATGACGGTGTCAGCGGCGCAGCGTGAGGTCTGCCGGCGGTTCTCGGTCGACCCGCAGGCGCCGGTGCCCGGCACCATGGTCGCCGTGGCCCCATCGCGGGGACGCGACGAGCTGCCGCTGCACGCGCTGCGCCACCCACCGGCGGGCAACGGCAACGGCTGGTTCCTGTGGCGCGGCGACGAGATCCCGCAGGACGACGACGCGTTCTTCGTGCCCAGTCACGTCGAGCACGTCGCTGACCTCGCGCCGGATCTCCTGCCCTACCTGGCGCTGCCACCGGGCTGGCGGGTGCTCCTCGCGCCGGACTACGAGGACGTCTGGTTCGACGCCGACATCCTCGACGTCTGAATCACGCTTCCTTGCTCGGACGGTGGCCGGACGGGTGCGGGACGGGTGCGGCGCGACGGTCACCACCTGACATCGCGTCAGGTGGTCGGACGGATCCGGCGGCCGCGCGGCCCGAGAGGGCTCACGGCCAGTGATTTCCCGGCCGCGACGGGTCATCGTGGAGCACGCGTCGCTGATCATCAGCGGCAGGAACGGAGCACCTCATGCCTAGATCTGCCTTGCGGCGGCGGGCGGCGGCAGGACGCCGGATCGTGGCGGCCCTCGCGGCCGCAGCCGCTGCCGTCGCCGGACTCGGCGCCGCCGCAGCACCCACCCACCACACCGTCGGCGACGGCGGCTGGGCCGCCGGCGCCTGGCTCGGCAGCAGCACCGGCAGCGGTGGCACCACCCTCGCCGCGGTGCGCGCGTCCATCAACGCGTCCACGGGCGCGGCGGCCGGGCTGACCGGGGCCGGCGTCGGCGTCGCGCTCATCGACACTGGCGTCGCCCCCGTCGACGGGCTGCCTGCCACGCAGATCGTCAACGGCCCCGACCTGTCGTTCGAGTCGCAGGACCCGGACCTGCGCTACCTCGACACCTACGGGCACGGCACCCACATGGCCGGCATCATCGTCGGCAACGACCCTTCGACCGGGACCGTCGGGATCGCGCCAAAGGCGAAGCTGACGTCCATCAAGGTCGGCACGGCCAACGGCGCGGTCGACGTGTCGCAGATGATCGCGGCGATCGACTGGGTCGCGGCGCACCGCAACGACGACCCCGCCAACCCGATCCGGGTCATCAACATCTCCTACGGCACCGGCGGCACCCCGAACTCGTGGACCGACCCCGTGCAGTACGCGGTCGAGCAGGCATGGATGAAGGGCATCGTCGTCGTCGCCGCGGCCGGCAACGAGGGCAACAGCGACACCGTCGTCAGCGACCCGGCCAGCGACCCCGCCGTCATCGCGGTCGCCGCCAGCACCACCAAGGGCACCGCGACCGCGGCCGACGACGACTTCGCCTCGTTCACCACGATCGGCGGCACCAACCGCAGCGTCAGCGTCCTGGCCCCCGGCGAGTCCATCGTGTCCCTGGCCGACCCGGGGTCCAATGTGGACCTGACGTACCCGTCGGCGAAGGTGGGCACGACCCTGCTGCGCGGCAGCGGCAGCTCCCAGGCGGCCGCGGTCACCTCCGCGGCGGTCGCGCTGCTCCTGCAGGCCCGCCCGACGCTCACCCCGGACCAGGTCAAGACCGTCCTGACCACCTCGGCCAGCTTCGTCTCCGGCCTGGCGATGCAGCGCAACATCAAGGCGCTGAACCTCAACGCGGCGCTCGCCTCGCAGGACCTGTACGCGACCGGCTGGAACCGCTCCACCGGCACCGGCAAGCTCGACGACGCCCGCGGCGCCAGCCGCCTGGTCCGCGACAACGTGGCCCTCAGCGGCGACAACACCGTCTGGGGCGCGCTCAACACCACCACCTGGTCCCAGCGCAGCGCCGCCGTGACCAGCTGGTCGGGCGGGACCTGGATGGGCTACCGCGTCGCCGGCGACGGCTGGACCGGCACCTCCTGGGCGTCCAGGACGTGGGCCGCCGCGACGTGGACCGGCAAGCCGTGGAACGGCGCCACGACGTGGACCGACCCCGACTGGTCCGGGCACTACTGGTCGGGTCACTACTGGTCCGGGCACTACTGGTCCGGCCACTACTGGTCCAGCGACGACTGGGCGTCAGCGTCCTGGTCGTAAGTCTTCTGATCGGTTGGAACTGCGCCGGGCCGGCGACGGCCCGGCGCACAGTGCGGTGCCGAGCTCGGTGGTGCGGTACAGCACCGTCCGGCCGGCCCGCCGCCCCTGGACCAGCCCGCAGTCGCGCAGCACGGCGAGCTGCTGCGACACCGCGCTCGGGGTGACCCCCAGCGCGCCGGCCAGGTCGGAGGTCGTCGCGGGGACGCACAAGAGGTCCAGGATGCGCGCCTTCGCCCGGCCCAGCAGCCGTTCCAGGGCCTCGGGCGCTTCGGGCGCTTCGGCGTCCCCGGTCAGTCGCACCGTCCCGCGGGCTGGGTAGCGCACCGTGGTCCGCGTCGACGTGTGCTGCTTGATGAACACGTGCGGCGGGCCGAGCGCCACCGGGATGAGCACCAGCCCGCGCGGTGCGTGCCGCACCGTGACGTCGACCGGCCAGCGCCGCCCGACCAGCATGAGCCGGCCGTCCCGCCACCGCACCTCGGGATGCAGGCCGGCGAAGAGCCGCTCCGCGCCGCCGGTGGCGAGCCGTTCCGCGCGGTGCAGGACGTCCGCGTCCAGGATCGCCCGCAGCCGCGGCCAGTGCGGGGCGATGAGCCGCCGGTGGGCGGTGCGCAGCTCGCCGGCGATGCCGCGGAGCCCCTCGGCCGGGTCGGCCGCGAGGGCCGCGGCCGCCGGTGGCAGGTCGGCCCCGAAGACGCGGGTCAGGCTGGCCCGCACCTGCCGCGCCGGGGTCTGCCGGAGCGCGGCGAGCTCCGCCTCGATGGTGGGATGCGGCCCGGCCGGCGCCGGCACGAGGAACTCCGGCCAGGTGGGCCGGCCGTTGACGAGCAGCGGCCAGGTCCAGGCGAGGTTGACCGGGTCGCGGGCCAGCTGGTCCCGCGCCCAGCGCAGCCAGGGGCGGGTGGTGACCCGCCGCTCGTGCCCGCCGAGCTGCTGCAGGCAGGCCACGGTCTCCGACAGCGGCGAGGTCGCGAACCGGGTCGCGGCCAGGTCCGTCACGTTGAGCTCGACCGTCAACGCCACCCGGGCAGTTTAGGCGACCGCTACATGCTGCGGGATTCCCGCGCCGCCCGGCGAGCATGCGGGCATGACGCGGACCTATTGGCGGCTGTGGTCGGCGACCGGCCTCAGCAGCACCGGCGAAGGCGCGTACGTCGCCGCGATGCCGCTGCTCGCGGTCACGGTCACCACCGACCCCCGCCTGGTGTCGCTGGTCGCCGCGGCGGCGTACCTGCCGTGGCTGCTGGTGTCGTTGCCGGCCGGCGCGCTCGTCGACCGGCGCGACCGGACCACCCTGATGTGGCGGGCGCAGCTCGCCCAGATCGTCGTGGTGGGCGTCTTTCTGGCAAGCGGCCGGTCCGGCGTGCCGACGCTTGTGGTCACCGCGTTCGCCCTCGGCAGCTGCGCGGTCGTGTACTCCACCGCGGCCCAGGCGGTCCTGCCGGAGCTGGTCGCGAGGCCGCTGCTGCACCGGGCGAACGGCCACCAGCAGACCGCGATCGTCGCCGGCCAGCTGTTCATCGGCCCGCCGCTGGGTGGGCTGCTGTTCGCGCTCGCCACCTGGTGGCCGTTCGTGGCGTACGCGACCGCGCTGGTCCTGTCCGCCGGCCTGCTCGCCGGCCTGCCCGCCCGCGCCGCGGTCCGGACCTCCCGGCCCTCGACCTGGGACGGCGTGCGCTGGCTGGCGCGGCAACGGCTCCTGCGCACCCTCGCGGTGCTGGTGAGCGTCAACATGTGCTGCGGCCAGCTCGCCAACACCGTCCTCGTGCTCCTCGCGACCCGGACCCTGCACGTCGACGCCCACGGCTACGGGCTGCTGCTCGCCGCAGCCGCACTCGGTGGGGTCGCCGGGGGTTTGGCCGCGGGGCGGCTCGCCGGGCGCGTCGGCGCGGTCCCGGCGCTCATCGGCGCGCTCGCCGTCAACGCCGCCGCGATCCTCGGCGCCGGCGCGAGCCCCACCGTGCCGCTGCTCGGGGTGTGCCTGGCGGTCAACGGCCTGGCCACCACGACCTGGAACGTCGTGACCGCCGGCCTGCGGCAGGAGCTCGTGCCGGCGGACCTGCTGGGCCGCGTCGTCGGCAGCACCAGGATGCTCGGCTGGGGGCTGGTCCCGGCCGGGACCGTGATCGGTGGGCTGATCGCCCACCGCTACGGGCTGCGCGCCCCGTACCTCGTCGCCGGGACCGTCCGCGCGGTCGCGGTCGCGCTGGCCGTCCCGGCGTTGCTGCACTCCCGCCGGGCCCTGTGACCGGTCCGCGCGGCGCAGGGCAGACTCTGGCGCGTGACATGGTGGATGTACGTGGTGCTGCCCCTGGCCGGCATCGGCGCCGGGCTCGTCGGCAGCGTGGCCGGGCTGGCGTCGCTGATCAGCTACCCGATGCTGCTGGCGATCGGCCTGCCGCCCGTGACCGCGAACGTCACCAACAGCGTCTCGCTCGTGTTCGCCAGCGCCGGCTCGGTGGTCGGGTCCCGGCCCGAGCTGGACGGGCAGGCGGCGCGGCTGCGGTGGCTCGCGGTCGCGGCCGTCGCCGGGGGTGCGGCCGGCAGCGCCCTGCTGCTGCTCGCGCCGGCGGAGACGTTCGAGTTCGTGGTGCCGTGGCTGATCGCCGCCGCGTCCCTCGCGATCCTGCTGCCCCGGCAGGCCCCCGACGCCGAACGGCACCCCCGGCAGGGGTGGCTGCTGGCCGTCGGGGTCGCCCTCGTCGGCGTGTACGGCGGCTACTTCGGCGCCGCCGCCGGCATCGTGCTGCTCGCCCTGTTCCTGGCGATGACACCGGACAGCTTCGCCCGGGGCAGCGCCGCGAAGAACGTGCTGCTCGGCGCGGCGAACCTGGTCGCCGCGTGCGCGTTCGCGCTGTTCGGCCCGGTGCACTGGCTGGCGGTCCTGCCGCTCGGCGCCGGGCTGTTCATCGGCGGGCGGCTCGGGCCGGTCGTGATCCGCCGGAGCCCGCCGGCGGCGCTGCGCGGCGTCATCGCCGTGCTGGGGCTCGGGCTCGCCGCGCACCTCGGCTGGCAGGCGTACCGCTGAGCGTTGCTGGAGGCGTCGCGATGGACCGGATCCGTGTCGCCGCGGACACACCCTATTGAATGTCAGCGTCCGGGGGTGGTAGCTGGACTACCTCTTGTTCCTCTACATGGGCAACGCCCCCCACGTTGGCGATTGCGTCTCGTTGGCGTTCTGGCACCGTCCCGATGATGACGCCGATCGTGGGGTGGACCTGCCCGATCTGCATTCCGGCGGCCCGAAGCTGGTCGGCAACCGCCTCGATACGTTCCCGATGAGCGTCCTCGACGGTGACCGTGATGTCATGGTCCATGCGGATACCTCCAGGTGCTGGCTCCTGACGCCGGCGGCCGGATGTTCACGCGGCCGCGGGGCCTGTGCCGGTTGGCCGGCGGGGCCGCCGGCCAACCGAGGGCGCGACTACTGCGGGGCCTGGACCAGGCCCGCGCCCGCGTCGATGGAGGGGATGGGAAGCCGCTGCGCGGACCGGATGAGCTGTGCATACAGGGAGGCGCCGCCCGCGCCGGTGGCCTGCGCCCACAACGCTGCACAGCCCGCCACATGCGGGGTGGCCATGCTGGTGCCGGAGATCGACCGGTGCCGGTCGGGCATCTTCCACGTGGAGAACACATCCACGCCGGGTCCGACGATGTCGACCTGGCCGCCGGCGACCGGGTTGCTACGCGCCGAGAAGTCCGCGATGCGCAGTTGGGAGTCCACCGCGCCGACAGCCATGATGGACGGGCTGTTCGCCGGCCTGCCGACCAACGTAAATCTGCCGCGGGCGCGGCCGGCCCCGTTGCCGGCGGCGGCGACGATCAAGCAGTTGTTCGCGAGCGCCCGCCGACCGGCCGCCTCATAGGCCGCCGACACGGTGGATATGTCGGCTCCGAGCGACATGGAAATGACCCGGCAGCGGTTGTTCACGGCCCATTCCATGCCGGCCAGGATCTGCCCGTCGGTTCCTCTGCCCTGGTTGTTCAGAACCTTGCCGATGAAGATGTTGTCGTTGTAGGCGATGCCGTAGCGGCGGGCGCCCCCCGGCGGGCGCTGCGGCCCGGACGTGGTGCCGGTGCAGTGTGTGCCGTGGCCGTGGCCGTCCTGTGGTGCCTGGTCGGGGATGAACGATTTGCTTGTGATGCGGCGGCCGGCAAAGTCGGGGTGGCGCACCGTGAACCCGGTATCGAGAATCGCGACCGGCACCCCCTGCCCGCTGAACCGGGACGTGTCGGCCCGTACGGCCTGCAGGCCCCAGGTGAACGCCGCCGTGTCGGCAAACGACGGCGCGGCCTCCACTGCGACACCGGCAGTGCCGCCGTTGGCGTGCTCATACAGCTCGTTCGCCGCGTCCCGATACCCCCGCAGGTACTCCGTCTCCAGCACCCCCGGCTGCTGCAGCGCATAAACCGTCAGCTCCGGCTCCATCGCCTCGATCCGCTCGTCCTCGGCCGTCGCCGTGCTCAACGACTCCAACCGGTCTTCCGCACCGGTCACCACCGCGATCCCGAGCTTGGGATACAGCACGGCATCCGAATCGGTCAGCTCCTGCAGCTCAGCGCCGCCCTCGGACAGCTCACCACTTTCCACGACGTTCGACACCCCGGCCACCGACTGGAGCGTCGCCCTCATCGTGTTCGCGTCGCCCACCACATCATCGGCCAAGGTCAGTACATAACGTCCCGTCGGCTCGCCCGCCTCGCCCGGCAGGTGCCCCGCCAGAGCGCCGTCGACCTCACCGAAACCAAAATCACTCGGCTCGCTCATCATCACTCAACACATCCTCTCTTCGCTCGTCTGATGAAAGGCCGCGTTTCCCGAGTCGCCACTGCCTGGGCGGCACCCGTTTGCCGGTCCAACGACGTGCGCTCCGCCGGGCTCGATGAGCATCCGTCTTCCGGAGTCGTTGCACCGCCGCGATGAAGAATGTCGTTCCACGGCCGCGATTGAGTCCTGGGATCGTCCCAGGTCGGGCTCGGCAACCCGCTGACAAGGCGGGGCGGTGCTGTGTTGTTGCCCTGTTGGCATATACGACAGCGACGCGCGGAGGATCGGTACCCGGCGCCCCACCAGGCAAACCTGGCTCTGCCTGCGCTGATTTCGCCTTTCTGGCCGTAGAAGATGTGGCGGGCGAGTTCGCCGTCTGCAGGTAAGCATTCGGAAATCATGTGCGCAGGCATGCCGACAGGCGGCGTGACCGTGTTCGCGGCGACGCCGCTGCGGGGTCCAGTGCGGCAGCCGTACATCGTGATCTTATTGACTGGTTCTCGGTAGTTGGGCGTTTCAGGTGTGGACGTGCTTGGGTGGAAGCTGGCCGACGCGATCCTGTGTCCGCCGTCGGCGTTGCACCACCACGTCGGTGTTCCCAGGGCCCGCGTCGGCGGACCATTGTAATCCGGCCCAGTCCGGCCACACATGCAGACCGAGATCATGCCTTGGGCAGACTGGCCATAGCGTGCCTAGGACCACTGCCAGCAAGTCCTGCGCTGCTTCGGCCATCGTCCACAGCGCGGCGGCGTCCTCCCCGCTGTCCAGCTCTGGCCCGCCGCCCCAATAGCTACCGTCATCGAGGGCGACGACGCAGGAGCCGTCGACGTCCTCGAGATGAAGTTGCCGCCGCACGCCGCCGGCCTCCAGGTCCCGTTGGACGAGCGCCAAGGCGTCACGCAGTCGGGCCAGTGCCTCACGCTCCATGTCATCTCCGTATCACGGCAGGCAGGTCGAGATCTCGAGAGGAAACCCGTTGCCGGGTAAGGGAACCACACCGCCCGCCCGCATCACCGACCGCGGCGACCGCCGCGTCGCTGCGGCAACGCCTCGACGCGGCGCTGGCCCGTATCGGACAAACTCCGCGCCGAGAACGTCGACCTCACCCGCAGCCGCGGCGACTGGGCGGTGAGTTGTTGGCTGTGGGTCAAGCCCAGCGTCGGATTGGTCACCCAGCCAGAGGCCACATCAGCCACTCCACGAACTCCGATGCCGGTCGCGGCCCTGTGGCGCCGGTCAGGAGCACGGGGGCTGGCGCGGATTGTCCGCTGATGTGTTTCCATCTGGCGATGGCGATGGCGAGTAATGCTCGAAGCCTGTGGGTGAGCGTCGGGCGGGATACCCTCCCAACGAAGCCCAGTCCAGGTATCGAGTGAGGCCCGCGCGCCAACGCGGGTCGGGAGGATACGCCCACGCTCACGGTAGTTGCCGACCCCGACGTGACGCCAGCGGCTGCCGCTGTGGCGGCGTCGAGCGTGTCGCCGATCGACGAGATCGTGCGGGAGGGTGCGCGGCGGATGCTGGCGGCGGCGTTGGAGGCCGAGGTCGCCGCGTACATCGCGGCGCACGCCGGCGCGGTGCAGGTGCGGGCGCCGCGGGTGAACGACAAGCGGGTCGACGAGGTCACCGGGCAGCGGCGTCGGTTCGCCTCGGTGGTGTTGCCGGCGTGGTGCCGCAAGTCGCCGAAGGTGACCGAGGTGCTGCCGCTGTTGTACCTGCATGGCCTGTCCAGTAAGGACTTCGTGCCCGCGCTGGAGAGCTTCCTCGGCACCGACGCGGGCCTGTCCGCGACGACGGTCACCCGCCTGACAGTGCAGTGGCAGGATGACGCCCGCCTCCGGTGAACGGGATTCGCGTGGGCCCGGGATCGCGCGCTACGCGGTGTATCAGGGATCGAGCAAGTCGTGCAACGTCGACACGGTGCCGACGGTTGGCTCGGAACTGTGCGTGCGGGTGCCCGCGGGCGGCGGCGTGAAGACCAGGAGCCTGACGGGCGGCGACGACTCGCTCGCGGCGATGTCCTTGGCTTCGGCGTGGGTGGCGTAGTACACGAAGGCATCGCCGTCTCTCGGTGCGCCGACCGCGATGATCTGTTGTGGGTGGCCGAAGCCGCATGCTTCGGCGGCGGCACGCAGGTCGCGCTCGTACCCAGTGAACGTGTCTGGGGTTGCGGCCGTGGCGGGATGCATAACGAAGATGACGGTTGCGGTCCCGCCGGTCATCAGTCGACATGCCAGGAACAAGTCGGCGATCGCTGCGGCGGGTGGGGGGACGTCGAGTTGGGCAGGCCGAGGCCATTGCACCGTGACGAGACCGATCTGTCGGCCGTCGGAGTGCAGCTCGTCGAGCACGGCGATGTCTGCGGTGTCGGTGATGGCGAGATGTTCGCGGCCGGCAGCGCGGGCCGCCGTGAGCAGCTGGGCATCGTTGTCGAGGTCGACAATCGTGTCTCCTCGATTGCTGTACATGAGGATAAGCCGTTTGGTGAGCTGCGACGTGAAGACGGTGTTCGGATCGGCGTCGAGATGGTCATCGTTGCTGTCGTCGAGTCGCCAGACTGCGATCCGGGTGATCGGATCGCCAGATGGGGCGTCGTGGTCGATGTCTGGCCACTCGCACAGTGATGCAGGGTGCTTGGCGCGCTGCCGGCGCCGTTCAGGACGTTGCGTCATGGGTGGATGGCCCCCGCGCTGCTAGCCGTGTTCGCACCACCCAAACGCCCAAGGCCGGCACTCCGGACGGCGGAACGCGGGACTCAGCAGGGCAACAGCGGCCAACAGCGCAACGGTGTTGGTTCCCATCTGGTCAACGCCAACCAACCGTGTAGTGCTGTTGGGTCAGATTCGCCCAACAGCACTCCTGTGTTTGGCACTGTTGGGTTCGCTGCGCCCAACAGCCACCCAACGGTGCAGCGCTGTTGGGTTCGCTGCGCCCAACAGCCACCCAACGGTGCAGCGCTGTTGGGTTCGCTCCGTCCAACACGTGCTTACGTTGGGCGGCGGCGCCTTACGTTGTCCTTGCAAACAGGGCCGTGATGTTGGGCGATTGCTCCGTTGCGCCGCGATATGTTCGGTCCGCGCCCGGCGCCGGTGGCGGCCGCGGCATCGGTACATGGTGGTTCCCGGTGCCGGTTGGACAACACCGTTCAACACGCGGATCGTCGCGCTGGACCATGGCGTATAGCTCCAGGTGACCACCTGTCTACAGCTGGCTCCGGCAGCATGGACGTGGGGTTGCTGGCCTGAGGCAACTGCCGTGATTGCGCCGGCGCAGCTAGCGGTGGTGTTGGGTCGGCGTGCGCAGATGTGCATCTGGCATCGCCAATGGGGTGGTGCGACGTGCTAAAGGGAGTTCCGCGCATGTCTGCTGTGCAGCAACCTGATCGACCGCGTCTACCACGTTCCCGTTTCTCGTCGTCGCAATGGCCGACGTCCCCGTTGGATGCGGCGGAACGCGCCTTCGATCTGCTCGTGCAGGCGCCGACGCAGGTTGGGTTCGACGGGCGGGGATTCGACGGGCTTCCGGACCGGATCTTGCCGTTGCATGAGCTGCGTCGCGTGCTGTTGGTGTGGGCGACACCGTTCCAGGTTCGTGATGCGGTTTGGCGGGAGTTGGTGATCAGGGCGCGCCGGGACGGTCCGGCGTGGGTGATCGGCGCGGTCGGGATCGCGATGCCAGGGCTGCGTCGGGTGGCCGGGGTGTTGGCCTCTGGGTGGCACGGCGACAGCGATGATCTGGATTCGGAGCTCATCGTCGGCTTTGTCGCACGGTTGGAGACCGTCGATGTTGCGGAGCCTCGGATCTGTGGCCGGCTCATCGACGCTGGCATGCGGGCGGCTCGCAAGGCCCGGGACCGTGAGTCCGACGCGCAGCTCGTCCGGACCGGTGTGGCCGGGCCGCTCGCGCCGGTCCAGCCGTGGGACCACCCGGATCTGGTCCTGGTCCGCGCCGTCGCCGCGGGGGTCCTGGATGCTGCCGAGGCGACGCTGATCGGCGCGACACGGCTTGGAGAGACAACGCTGGCACAGAGCGCTGAGCAGCTCGGGATCAGTGCTGGTATGGCCTCGTCGTGGCGGCGCAGAGCAGAGTTGCGGCTCGCGGAGGCGATTCGCGCCGGTGACCTCGCGTTCGTGCCGATCCGAGCCCGGCGAGGTGACGACGGCCGGGATGCATCAGCTCGGAGGCAACGTCCCGGACAGCTTGAGAGGTCTGACCAGCCCGTGGCCCGCTCGATGGCCTGACCGTCGCCGTTGGCATTCGGCGGGTCCTGGCGAGCATCAGCCGACGTGGTTGTTGGCGTGCTGTTGGGTGCGGGTTCGGCCAACAGGGTCGTGTTGGGTGCCGGACGGCAGGCATTCGGTGGCAAGGCATCGGACTCATACGGAGCTCGGTGTCGGCGCCTCGGGGATCGGGGCGTGGCTGGCCTGTGTGGCTGTGTTCGCGCTCGATCACTCACGGCTGGAAGGAGCGTTGCTCCCTCGGTCTCGTCCCGGTCCCTGCTGGTGCCCTGTCGTCCCCGATTCGAGCCCCGCCTTGGCGGGGCGGGAGGTGTCATCATGTTCCGCCGCATCGTCTACCGGATCAGCGCGGTTGTTGTGACTGCGCTGATCGTCGCGGCCGCTGCCGTGCCGGCCTCGGCTGCCCCGGCGCCTGATCCGAACCCGACGGCCCGGATCAACGCGATCATCACGAATATCACGAACTGGGTCACCGGGATTCTGGTCGGGGTCGCCACGCTGTTTCTCACGGTGGGTGGGCTGCGCCGGTTGGCGGCCGGTGGCGACCCGGCCGAGATCGAGAAGTCGAACTCGGCGTTCAAGAACAGTCTGATCGGCTATGCCCTGGCCGTGCTCGCGCCGGTGCTGCTGGGTGTCGTCAAGGGTTGGATTGGCGGCTGAGATGGGCGACTGGATCGGCAACAGCGTCCTCGGTCCGCTCGTCAACCAGTTCGCGAAGGCGGTGCTTGCGGCGCTGAACGCGTTGTGGGACCTGCTTGCCAGCGCGGTCTTCGTCAACCCGGATGTCACCACGTTGCCGCAGGTGAGCGCGTTTGCCGGCACGTCGCTGCAGATCGTGAACGCCTGCTACGTGCTGGCGTGGTTGTGGGTCGCGGTGCTGGTCATGGGACGTGACACCATCCAGAGCCGCTACGGTGCCGGAGAGCTCGTGCCCCGGCTGATCATCGGGTTGATCGCGGCGAACTTCGCGCTGCCGGCGTGTTCCGCCGCGATCGCCACGGCGAACGCGGTCACGGCCGCGTTGACCGGGCAGAACATCAGCTCGCCGGCGTCGATGCGGCTGCTGCGCGACATGACGATCGCGTCGGTCGGCACGCAGCAGCAGCAGTCGCCGGCGGCGCTGCTGCTGCTGTTGCTGGCGCTGCTGATCACGGTGCTGGTCGGGTTGCTGTTGGTGCAGTGGATCAGCCGGGTCGGGTTGCTGATCGTGGTGGCGGGCATCGCCCCGATCGCCCTGGCACTGCACGGCACCCCCCACACCGAGGCGGTGGCGAAGCTGTGGTGGCGGACGCTCGGCGCCACGCTGGCCACGGTGATCATGCAAGCGGTTGCCCTGCACACGACGTTGACGATCTTCCTCAACCCGGCCGCGAACCTGCAGATGCTCGGTTTTCCGGCGCAGACGAACGCCGTCCTGAACCTGTTGATCATTCTGTGCATGTTCTGGGCGATCGTGAAGATCCCCGGGCTGATGCGCAAGTACGTCACGCAGTCCAAGCCGAACATGCTCGGCACGGTCCTGCGGGTCGTGGTCGTCCAGCAGTTGACCAAGGCCCTGCGCTTCGGCCGCGGTGCAGGTGGTGGTGCACGAGGCGGCGGTCGCGTAGCCGGCGCCGGCCGTGGACGCGGCACACGCCAGCCGGCCGGCTGGCCCGTCAGATAGGACCCGTCAGATAGGAGTGGTCATGCGTCATGACCCGGACACCGAGCCGACGGCCGGTATCCCGACGGCTGCTTCATACTGCGCGGTCTCCGTTTGCTGTTGGGTTTGGTTTGAGGCGGAACG
>NZ_JBHSIU010000015.1:0-130074 GCF_042653625.1 Dactylosporangium cerinum
GCCGAAGGCGCGGCGGCGGGGCGCAGCAACCCCCGCCGCCGCGCCGCAGGCGCGGCAGCTAGCTCACGTGCCGTAGCGGCGTTGCCGGTTGGCGTAGGAGCGCAGCGCGCGCAGGAAGTCGACGCGGCGGAAGCTGGGCCAGTGCACGTCGCAGAAGTAGAACTCCGAGTGGGCGCTCTGCCACAGCAGGAAGCCCGACAGGCGCTGCTCGCCGCTGGTGCGGATGACCAGGTCAGGGTCGGGCAGGCCACGGGTGTACAGGTGGTCGGAGATGTGGTCGACGTCGAGGATCTCGGCGAGCTCCTCGATGGACGTGCCGGCCTTCGCGTGCTCGTGCAGCAGGGAGCGGACCGCGTCGGCGATCTCGCGGCGCCCGCCGTAGCCGACGGCGAGGCTGACCTGGGCGCCGCCGGCGCGGTTGACGGTGCGTTCCTCGGCCGCCTTCAGGGACTGGGCGCTGGCGGTCGGGAGCAGGTCCAGGGCGCCGACCATGCGCAGCTGCCAGGGGTTGCCGTCGGCGGCGAGCTCGGCGGCGAGGTTCTCGATGATCTGCAGCAGCGGGTCGAGCTCGGCGGACGGCCGGGACAGGTTGTCGGTCGAGAGCAGCCACAGCGTGACGTGCGCGACGGTCGCCCCGTCGCACCAGCGCAGCAGTTCCTTGATCCGCTCGGCGCCGACGCGATGGCCGTCGTTGGGGTCGACGTAGCCCATCTCGCGCGCCCAGCGCCGGTTGCCGTCGACGATCACCCCGACGTGTCGCGGCTGAGGTTTGCCGTGCAGCCGTCGGGCGAGACGCTTCTCGTACAACGAATACACCACGTCACGCAGGCCCACGGTCGAGAAGAGTAGCGACCTACCGGGCAAAGCGACACCGTCAGGCGTGCACCGGACAGTGCTGAACGGCGGGTGGGAGGGCGGCCGATCTCCCGACTGACCGGCCGCCGACCAGGGGCTATGCGGCGTCGAGGCGAGCCTTCAGCCCGTCGAGTTCGGCCCAGAGCACGCTCGGCAGTTTGTCACCGAACCGCTCGAACCATTCGACCACCTGGGGGACCTCGGCGCGCCATTCGTCGGCGTCCACCCGGAGGGCCAGCGCCAGGTCCTCAGCCGTCAGGTCCAGGCCCTCGACGTCGAGCGAGCCGGGTGCCGGCACCCGGCCGATCGGGGTCTCCACCGCCGCCGCGGTGCCCTCGATGCGCTCGACGACCCACTTCAGCACGCGGGCGTTCTCGCCGAAGCCGGGCCACAGGAAGCGGCCGTCGTCACCGCGGCGGAACCAGTTGACGTAGAAGATCCTCGGCAGCTTGGCGGCGTCTCCGGCCTTGGCCATGCCGATCCAGTGGGCGAAGTAGTCGCCGGCGTTGTAGCCGATGAACGGCAGCATGGCCATCGGGTCGCGGCGGACCACGCCGACCTTGCCGGCCGCCGCGGCGGTGGTCTCGCTGGACAGCGTCGCGCCGAGGTAGACGCCGTGCGTCCAGTCGCGCGCTTCCGTGACCAGCGGGATCGTGGTCTTGCGCCGGCCGCCGAAGAGGATCGCGTCGATCGGCACGCCGCGCGGGTCGGCGTACTCGTCGGCCAGGATCGGGCACTGCTCGATCGGCGTGCAGAAGCGCGAGTTCGGGTGCGACGACGGCTCGTCGGAGTCCGGGGTCCAGTCGCGGCCCTTCCAGTCGGTGAGGTGCGCGGGCGGCTCGCCCATGCCCTCCCACCAGACGTCGCCGTCGTCAGTCATCGCCACGTTGGTGAAGACCGAGTTGCCCTTGGCGAGGGTCCGCATGGCGTTGGGGTTGGTCTTCCAGTCGGTGCCGGGCGCCACGCCGAACAGGCCGAACTCGGGGTTGACCGCGTACAGCCGGCCGTCGGCACCGAACCGCATCCAGGCGATGTCGTCGCCGAGCGTCTCGACCTTCCAGCCGGGGATGGTCGGCTCCAGCATCGCCAGGTTGGTCTTGCCGCAGGCGCTGGGGAACGCGGCCGCGACGTACTTCACCTGCCCGCTCGGGCCGGTCAGCTTCAGGATCAGCATGTGCTCGGCGAGCCAGCCCTCGTCGCGGCCCATGACGCTGGCGATGCGCAGCGAGAAGCACTTCTTGCCGAGCAGGGAGTTGCCGCCGTAGCCGGAGCCGTAGCTCCAGATCTCGCGGCTGTCGGGGAAGTGGGAGATGTACTTGGTGTCACTGCACGGCCACGCGACGTCGTCCTGCCCGGGTGCGAGCGGCGCGCCCACCGAGTGCAGGCAGGGCACGAAGGACGCGTCGGCGCCCATCCGGTCGAGCACGTCGGCGCCCATCCGGGTCATGATCCGCATGGAGGCGACCACGTACGGCGAGTCGGTCAGCTCGACGCCGAACATGGGCTGCTCGGCGGTCAGCGGGCCCATGCAGAACGGCACGACGTACATGGTGCGGCCGCGCATCGAACCGTCGTACAGCTCCGTCATCACCTGCTTCATCTCGGCGGGGGCCATCCAGTTGTTCGTCGGGCCGGCGTCGGCCTCGTCGGCGGAGCAGATGAACGTGCGCTCCTCGACCCGGGCCACGTCCGACGGGTCGGTGCGGGCCCAGAACGAGTTGGGCTTCTGCCGCAGCCGCACGAGCACCTGTTTGTCGACCAGCTCGTCGGTGATGCGGCGCCACTCCCCCTCGGAGCCGTCGCACCAGACGACGCGGTCGGGTCTGGTGAGTTCGGCGACCTCGCGAACCCACGCGAGGAGCTTGGGGTGGGCGGTGGGTGCCTGGTCGAGGCCGGGGACGGTGACCGGTGCGGACATGTTCGAGATCTCCTCGTGGTCGGCGTTGACCTGGACTGCAAGAGCGTCGGCGTGGACTGCAAGGGCGGCTGACGACCGCGCCGTGCATACGCCAAAGCACGGCGCGCGATGCTGCGAGCGGCCGTGGAAACGTTCGACTGATTTCCCTCAGCGTAAACCGGTCACCGTGGCCGGGCAGTGTGAGAGCTTGTGAAAACCTGCACAAGGGCCGAAGAATCTCGCACCCGTTCGCAGAATCACGCGTGAACTTTTCGTCAACCGCGCACCAACGCGCAAAGCGTGCGGTCTGAGGCAGCTGCGCTCGCTGGGGTCATCAGTGCAGTACCCTCTGCGACGTGACGGAACTGCAGTCAGTGGCGGCCGGGCCGGGCCCTGGCGGCCTGCGCGGGCTGTTCGCCCGCTTCGAGCACCTCGTGCGCGAACTGGGCAAGTTCGGCACGGTCGGGATCGTGTCGTTCGTGGTCGACGTGACCATCTTCAACGTGCTGCTCTTCGGCGGGACGCCGACGCTGCTCGCAAAGACGATCTCCACGGTGGTCGCCGCGACGGTCGCGTTCATCGGCAACCGGTTCTGGACCTGGCGCGACCGGGAGCGGACCAACCTGCGACGCGAATACAGCCTCTACTTCCTGTTCAACCTCATCGGGCTGATCATCGGCCTGGTCTGCCTCTGGGCCAGCCACTACGGGCTCGGCTCGGTGTGGCCGTTCTTCCAGGGCAAGATCGCCGACAACATCGCGGCCAACGTGGTCGGCATGGCGTTCGGCACGCTGTTCCGCTTCTGGTCCTACCGGAACATTGTTTTCCGCAAGGCCGCCGAACCGGCCTGACCCGCTTGAAACTCGGCAGCAGGTAACGACCTGGTTGCGCAGTGGTCAAGATGCGGGTGACCTGGCCCGCAGTCGGCGGTGTATCCGGCGCCGTGGTTGGTGACCTACCGTAAGGTTGCACGGTGCGCCTTGCCAGCAACCTCCGCGACCGGTTCGTCCCCGAGCGGCATCGCTCGCTCGCCACCGAACTCTTCAAGTTCCTGTCGGTCGGCGGCATCAACACGGTCATCGACTTCGCAGTGCTCAACCTGCTGCTGTCGATCGGCCCGCTCAAGGCGAAGATCGTCGCCGCCGTGGTCGCGACGACCGCGTCCTACTTCCTCAACCGGCAGTGGACCTACCGGGCCAGTGACCGCAGGAGCATGCGGCGCGAATACACCCTGTTCTTCGCCCTCAACGGCATCGGCCTGCTGATCCAGGGCGCGGTGCTGGCCGTGGCGAAGTACGGGCTGGGCTTCAGCGAGACCAACAGCGCCGACCGCCTCGCGTTCAACATCGCCAGCGCCCTCGGCATCGGCATCGCGATGGTGTTCCGCTTCTGGGCATACCGGACGTTCGTCTTCCAGGCCCCGGTCGTCTCGGACGACCCGCAGGCGATCGCGGACGCCGAACTGGAGGCCGAGGTCGAGGCCCTCGAGGTCGCGCTGACCGACGTCGCCGTCGCACCCGTGCCGCGGCACTCCCACGACGACGAGCTGAGCCTGGACGAGCTGGAGTCCCCCGCCGGCCACCGCTGAGCGTCCGCGCTCCGGAAGGCCTGATGCACCAGGCCTTCCGGATGACGGAAAGCGTCAGGACGTCGCGTCGTTCTTGATCTCGTCGACGAGCGCCTGACGGTCGTCGTCGCCGAAGGTGTGCTTCTGCCGGTCGGCGTCGACCAGCTCGTAGAGCATGCTCTGGGTCTTCTCCACCTGCGGGATGTCGGTGAGCTGCACCTGGCCCCGCTCGCCGGCCGACTCGATGGTCAGCGTGCCGCAGCCGAGCATCCGCTCGAACAGCGAGTGCGAGAACGACACGTCGTTGACCCGGCCCAGCGGGATGTCCCGGCCGCTGCGCGAGAACACGCCGCTGCGCATGATCACCCGCTCGTTGGTGAAGACGTAGTGGGTGGTCTTCCACTTGATCCACGGCCACACGGTGACCACCAGCACGACCACCAGGCCGACTCCGGCCGCGATCAGCGTGCCGATCGTGCCCACGCCCGTGAACAGGGAAATGGCCGCGATCACGGCGGCGGTGAGGACGAACCACAGCACCGGCAGGAACAGTGCCTTCCAGTGGGGGTGCAGGTGCAGCACCACCTGCTCGTCCTTGGTCAGGACGCTTTCCGGGAACCCCACGCCAACCTCCTCGTTCATGAATGTCGAGGTGAGGCTAGACCTTTCGCAGCGCGCCCGACATTGGCCTACCCGGTCGTCTCCTGGGTCGGGGCCGCCGCCGGGTCTGCGGCCGGGTCTGGGCGCACGTGCACCACGTCGCCGGCCGCGACCGTGTGCACCTCGCCCGAACGGTCCGTGACCTGCAGCCGGCCGTCTGGGTCGACGCCGGTGGCGATGCCGGTCAGGGTGCTGCCGCCGGGCAGTTCGACCCGGATCCGGCGCCCGATCGTCCCGCAGTGGAAGAGGTACGCCTCGCGAACGCCGGCGTCGTCACCGGCCTGCCACCGCCCGTACACCTCCTCGAAGCTGCGCAACAGGGCGCGCAGCAGCGGGTCACGGTCGGCGCTGGCGGCACCCGCGAGCGCGAGCGACGTCGCGTCGGGGCGGGGCAGCTCATGCTCACGCAGCGTCGTGTTGAGCCCGATGCCGACCACGACGGCCCCGTCACCGACCCCCTCGGCGAGGATGCCGGCGGTCTTGCGGTCGCCCTGCAGCAGCAGGTCGTTGGGCCACTTCAGGTAGGCGTCGAGGCGGGCCACCCGGCGCACCGCCTCCGCGAGGGCCACCCCGGCGAGCAGCGGCAACCAGCCCCAGCGGGCGGCCGGCACCGCCGGGCGCAGCAGGATGCTCAGCGCCAGCCCGGCCCGCGCCGGCGACTGCCACTGCCGGCCCAGCCGGCCCCGGCCCGCGGTCTGCCGCTCGGCGACGATCACCAGCCCCTCGGGGGCGCCGGCCCGGGCGGCGGCGGCCACATCGGCGTTGGTCGAGCCGGTCTCCTCGACGACCCGCAGGTCCGTCCAGAATCCTCCCGGGACGACCAGCGCGCGCCGGAGCGCTGCGGCACGCAGCGGTGGGCGCTCGAGGTCGGTGTAAATGTTCACAGGTCGACCGTATCCCCGCGCGATTACGATGCCGAACGTGACCATTGAGCAGGTTGGTGTCGGCGCGGACATCCACACGACCGCCGGAAAGCTGGCCGATCTGGGCCGGCGCACCGACGAGGCGGTCCACGCGGGCTCGGCCCGGGCGGTGGAGAAACAGCACGCCAGGGGCAAGAAGACGGCCCGTGAGCGGATCGAGCTGCTGCTCGACCCCGGCTCGTTCGTCGAGCTCGACGAGCTCGCCCGGCACCGGTCGACCTACTTCGGGATGGAGCAGTCCCGGCCGTACGGCGACGGGGTCGTCACCGGCTACGGCACCGTCGACGGGCGCCAGATCTGCGTCTTCGCGCAGGACTTCACGATCTTCGGAGGCAGCCTCGGCGAGGTCTTCGGCGAGAAGATCGTGAAGGTCATGGACCTGGCGATGAAGACCGGCTGCCCGGTGGTCGGCATCAACGACTCCGGTGGCGCCCGCATCCAGGAGGGGGTCGCCTCGCTCGGGCTCTACGGCGAGATCTTCTTCCGCAACGTCCGCGCGTCCGGCGTGATCCCGCAGATCTCGCTGATCATGGGTCCGTGCGCCGGCGGCGCGGTCTACTCCCCCGCCGTCACCGACTTCACCGTGATGGTCGACCAGACCTCGCACATGTTCATCACCGGGCCCGACGTCATCAAGACGGTGACCGGCGAGGACGTCGGGTTCGAGGAGCTGGGCGGGGCGCGGACGCACAACACCAAGTCCGGCAACGCGCACTACCTCGCCGCCGACGAGGACGACGCGATCGAGTACGTGAAGGCGCTGCTGTCCTATCTGCCGTCCAACAACATGGACGACGTGCCGGTCGTGCCGCTGCCGGCGTCCCTGGACGTCTCCGAGGACGACCTGGTGCTGGACACGGTCATCCCCGACTCGGCGAACCAGCCGTATGACATGCACACCGTCATCGAGTCGGTCGTCGAGGACTTCCTCGAGGTGCAGCCGCTGTTCGCGCAGAACATCCTGATCGGCTTCGGCCGGGTCGAGGGTCACCCGGTCGGCATCGTGGCCAACCAGCCGATGCACTTCGCCGGCTGCCTGGACATCGACGCGTCGGAGAAGGCGGCGCGGTTCGTGCGGACCTGCGACGCGTTCAACATCCCGATCCTCACCTTCGTCGACGTGCCCGGCTTCCTGCCCGGCGCGAGCCAGGAGTGGGACGGCATCATCCGGCGCGGCGCGAAGCTCATCTACGCATACGCCGAGGCCACCGTCCCGAAGGTCACCGTCATCACCCGCAAGGCCTACGGCGGCGCCTACGACGTCATGGGCTCCAAGCACCTCGGCGCCGACCTCAACTTCGCCTGGCCGACGGCGCAGATCGCGGTCATGGGCGCGCAGGGCGCGGTCAACATCCTGTACCGGCAGGAGCTGCGGGACGCGAAGGACCCAGCCGCGCTGCGCGCCGAGCTGATCCAGGAGTACGAGGACACCCTGGCCAACCCGTACGTGGCGGCGGAGCGCGGCTACATCGACGGGGTCATCCCGCCGTCGACCACGCGGGTGGAGATCGTGCGGGCGCTGCGGCTGCTGCGGACCAAGCGGGAGACCCTGCCCCCGAAGAAGCACGGCAACATCCCGCTGTGATGTTCAGGAATTACGCAGTGCCGCCGCGTCAGGCAGTGACTCGGAACGACGCCTGGATGATGTTGAACTTGTTCACGGTGGCGAAGTCGTCCCACACCCCGTCCGGGGTCTGCCAGTAGATGGCGTGGCCCCGGCCGGGGTTGACCCGGCAGCCGAGGTTGGAGATGTGCAGCCGCCCGCTCGGCGCGGTGAACCGCCATTGCCAGTCGGCGCAGGCCCAGCCGTCCCGGAAGGTGAACGGCTGGATGTGGACCTGCTCGTAGTTGGGATACATGCCGTCCCTGAGCCGCGACGCCTCCTGGTCCTTCCAGTCGGCGACCGGGTCTCCCTTCGGCGGGTTGAACGACGTGTCGATCGCCATCTCCCACCGCCCGTCGAGCGGGTCGGTGAAGGAGATCATCGACGGGTAGCTGGCCTTCTTGACCGAGCGCTGCCAGCCGTTGGGCACCGCGACCGCCCAGCCGTACTTGTCGTCGGTCTCCCAGTGGAAGCCCGGGGGCAGGTCCATGACGGTCGCCCCGACGCTGCCGCGCACAACCGGCGACACGCTGGGGGTGGGGCTCACCGAACCGGGCCCGGGGGTGCCGGCCGGCCCGGCCGGCAGGTTGGTGGCCTGCGCGCCCGTCGGCAGGGTCCGCTGCGGGTCGTCGCCGCCGGAGTCGGCGATCACGATGATGGCCCCGACGAACAGGGCCACCACGATGAGGGCGCCCGCGATCCAGCGGGCGCGGTGCCGGCCGCGCGGGACGGTGTCGAAGGCGCCGCTGTCGTTGCTGGCGCTCACCACCTCCGGCCGCACGCCTTGCGCGTTTCGCGCGTACAGGCCGGCGCCGACGGGCGGCGGCACCGCCGCGCTGCCCCGCGCCTTGCCCGGGAAGTCGATCGGTGCGGGTGACGGGCCCTGGTGCACGGTCGCGGCCTCGGACGGCGCCGGGCTGGCCTGCTCCAGGCCCGCGGGCGGCGAGCTGACCGGCGCCTCGGGCCGCGACGCCGAGCCGCCGAGCGGGTGCGACGAGCCGCGGGAGGAGCCGCTGGAGGAGCTGCGCAACCCGGTCGGATGCCCTTCGCGCGACCGGCGCGGCCGGGGCAGGGTCCAGGTCCAGGCCCGGCCCTCGCCGGACGCGGCGCGCTGCAGCAGCCGCTCGGTCTCCGCGACGCCCGCCCGGGCCCTGGGGTCCTTGCGCAGCAGCGCGTTGAGGACCGGCTTGAGCACGCCCGCGCGGGTCGCCGGGTCAGGGTCCTCGGTGGCCAGGGCGGTCAGGGTCGCGTAGGTGGTGGAGCGCGCATACGGGGAGCGGCCCTCGACGGCGGCGTAGAGCGTGGCGCCCAGCGACCACAGGTCGGACTCCGGCCCCGAGATGCCCTCCCGGGCCCGCTCCGGCGAGATGTACTGCGGCGACCCGAGGATCAGCCCGGGGCGGGTCACCGCGCCGTCGCCGCCCTCGAAGACGGCGAGGCCGAAGTCGGTGAGCACCACCCGGCCGGTGTCGGCGAGCAGCACGTTGCCGGGCTTGACGTCGCGGTGCAGCACCCCGGCGGCGTGCGCGGCCTTCAACGCGTTGAGCACGGCGAGACCGATCTGCGCGGCCCGCTCGGGCGGCACCGGGCCGTCGTCGGTGATCACCTGATGCAGCGAGCGCGACGGCACGTACTCCATCACGATCCACGGAGCCTGCTCGGACTGCACGACGTCGTAGATCCGCACCACGTTGGCGTCGTTGAGCCGGGCCGCTGCGCGGGCCTCGCGCAGGGTGCGCAGCCGCAGCTCCTCGCGCTCCTCGGGGGTCAGCCCCTCGGGCGGGATGACCTCCTTGATCGCGACGTCGCGGCGCAGCATCTCGTCCCGGGCGAGCCACACCCGGCCCATGCCGCCGGCACCGAGCGACTCGATCAGTCGATAGCGCTCGGCGATCAGGGATCTGGACTGCATCATCACCTCAGACGCTACCCAACGAGCGCCCGTTCCAGACAGCCCGGATCACGCTCGGATCCTGCTCAGATCACTCTTTTCAGTCGGTACGGGAGCGCAGAACCATGATCAATAGGATGACGAGCCCGATCCCGACCAACCCGGCGCCGATCAGGGCCACCGGCAGGATGCGGAACGTGTCCAGCACCTTCTGCTGGGTCGGTGCCGCATCGTCGGCGGTGAACGTCACCGTCACGGTCACCGTGTAGAGATCGACGTCCTTGCCGGCGTCCTCACCGATGGCGACGGTGCCCGGGATCGACAGCGGCGCATTGCCGGGCGCGGGGTCCAGCGTCGCGCCGATGCTCACCGTCGCGCCGCCCGCCACGGGGGTGGACGGGCGCTGCAACGTGCACTTCATGGGATCGAGGAAGCCCAGCGGCGTGGGCAGCGTCGCCTCGCTGTTGTCGTCGGCGGGGAGCACGACCCGGCCGGTCGAGCCGTCGGTGCACGCCAGGTCGAGCATGACCGGGCCGCCGCGGCCGCTGGTGCTGCCCGCGAACCGGACCGTGACCTGCAGCTGGTGCGCCTCCTCGAACAGGTAGCTCGCGGTGCACTTCGCGGCCGGCTCGGCGGCGGTGAGCGGCACGACGTCCGCGCCGACGTTGGGCAGCTCCTGCGACTCGCCCGGGTCGCAGGCGAAGGAGCTCAGGCGCCAGCTGCCGTCGACGGTGGCGAGCGGCGGCAGCGGCGTGACCAGGTATTCGCCCAGCGGCAGCACGCCGGGCACGCCCTGGGCGAGGGCGGCCTCACCGAGCGCGGTGGTGGTCGCGACGCCGGACCAGCCGGGCGTGCCCTGGGTGCGCGGCGCGATCACGAACGACGCCGCCCCGACGCCGCCGACGGTCACCGATCGCAGCTGGATCGTGCCGCCTTTGCGGGCGACCCGCAGCGTGCAGTCGGTGGGCGTGCCGGCGGCGACCATCACCGTGACGGACAGCCCCTCGGGCTTGAGCTCGGTCCCCCCGCAGTCGGCCCCGGCGAGGGCCCACGCGGCGGCCTCGCCCACGGGGGCGGTCAGCGTCACCGGATACGCGCCCGGCAGCAGGGTCGACAGGTCGGCGCCGGTCGCGACCGCCGCGGACCCGTCGCCGGTGGGCGCGGCCTGCAGCAGGCGCGGCGGGTCGGCACCGCCGCCCGAGGCCACCGACACGTTGAACGCCCCGCCGGGCGCGTCGCCGAACAGCCGCAGCGTCAACCCTGCCGGCGCGACCGGCGGGGTGTAGGTGAACGTGCAGGTGACGACCTCTCCGGCGGCGAGGGTCACGGTGGCGGTGCCGGTCGGCACGTCGGTCGCGGTGAGGCTGCGCCCGGCGCCGCTCTTCGCGCAGCTCACGTCGGTGAGCGTCCAGCCGGCCGGGGTCCGCGACACGACCGTGCCGGGCGACCCGCCGGAGCTGCGCACCAGGGTCGCGTCGGTGGTGGTGTCGGCGTAGATCCGCTTGTCGGCGGTGTAGCTCGCGCTGGCGTCGAACACGAAGCGCTGCGGGTAGCCGACCGGGGTCGAGGTGCGGGCCTTCACCACGAGCGTGCCCGGGGCCTGTGCGGACTTCACGTAGTACGCGAAGCAGAACACGTGCCGCGCCCCGGCCGGGAAGCCGAGCCACTGCACGTTGCCGCCGGCGTGCCCGTCGGCCGCGCAGCGCAGGGCGCCGAACCCGTAGCCGGGCCGGGTGCCGGCCAGCAGCGGGTCGCCGGGCGTGCCGCCCTGCACCCAGAGCTGCCGGTGCGTGGACGCGCTGGCCTGCTCCGGCGTCAGCTGCAGGGTCACCGCGCCGTCGATGAGCTTGTCGGTCTTGTGCCCGGCCTCGTCCAGCAGCGGCACCTGGGCGACGGTCTCACCGGAGTCCACGGCGGGCGTGGTCACCGTCGACAGCGCACCCTTCTTCTCCTGGCCAGCGCCCAGTGAAAAATGCCATCCGGGCAGGGCGGTGCAGCCGTCGCCGTTGGCCGCCTCGACCGCCGGGTCGACCGCCTGGCCGTCCTTGTACGCGTTGCCCCGGCCGGGCGCCGACGCCGCTTCGAGATGGTCGTCGCGGACCCGGTTGGCCATGACGTCGGCGTAGGAGTTGCAGGACCGCGCCACGAACGTGACCTGGTATCGGAGCGAGGCGGAGATCGAGGCGGGCTGCTCACCGTCCCGGGCGTGCGCGGGCACCGCGGGCAACAACACGGCGAGGAGCACACCGACCACGAGCATCGATGCGTTCCGGAGTGGGACGTTGGTCAATGCGCCCCCCAAACTCGCCATCGACGCCCGATCCGTGTCGAGTATGCGCCGCCGATGCATGCGTATGCTCGCAAGACGGCAACGTTTCGCGCACTTTCAGGGGGTCACGGTGACCGAGGAACCGCTGTTCAAGGTCGTTCGGGGCACGCCGACGGCGGAGGAGGTCGCGGCGATCGTGGGCGCGTTGTTCAGCCGCCCGGCCGTTGCGGAGGCGGCTCCGGCGCCCGCTCCGGTGTCCCGCTGGCGGCAGAGCGCCCGGCCAGGCTCTCGTCCCCGCTGGAACTAGGCCCGTCCGCGGCGGGAGTCTCGTCGGGGCCGCCGGGCGGCTCGTCCCGGGTTTCGTCGCGGCCCCCGGGCGGCTCGTCGCGGCCGCCGGGCGGCCTTCGTCGCGGGATCGCGATCGGCGGCAGGGCCGGCAGCGTCGGCCAGCGGCGCGCCTCGCGCTCGTCCTGCAGGAACTCCGCCTGGGCGAGCGTCGGCAGGTCCTCGACCAACTGCTGACCGCACGACCGGCACAGCAGCGCGGCGGTCGGGACCCGGTCGTAGCAGAACGGGCACTGCCGCGTGTCCAGTGACCGGCCGCGCTCCACGCCGATCCAGGTCATGAACTTGATGATCACGAAGAGGGCGACCGCCAGCAGCAGGAACTGCAGCAGGTCGTTGAGGAACAGGCCGTACCTGATCGGCGTGCGGTGCACGGTGATCTCGAGCTTCTGGAAGTCGGGCTCCCCGACGACGGAGGCGACCGCCTGCAGGAACAGGTTGGTGACGAACGACTGGACGAGCGTGGCGAACGCCGAGCCGATGATGAAGCCCAGGGCCAGGTCCAGGACCGTGCCGCCGATCGCGATCGCCTTGAACTCCGCCCAGAGCTTCCGCATGGCCGCGATGGTACTAACGTCCGTCCCGTGAAGACGTTCATCCTCGCCTCGGCCAGCCCCGCCCGCCGCAACTTGCTGCGATCCGCCGGCATCGATCACCAGGTCATCGTCAGCGGCGTCGACGAAGCCGCGGCGGAGGCCGAGTTCGACGCCGCCAGCGGCGCGCTGGCCGGAGCCCTCGCCGAGCTCAAGGCCCAGGCGGTCGCGGCGGCGCTGGAGCCGTCGCTGCAGGGGGCGCTCGTGCTCGGCTGCGACTCGATGCTGGCCTTCGAGGGCGCGGCGCTCGGCAAGCCCGTCGACGCCGCCGACGCGGTGGCCCGCTGGAAGGCGATGCGGGGCCGCTCCGGCGTGCTGCAGACCGGGCACTGCCTGATCGACACGGCGACCGGCAACAACACGTCGAAGACCGTCGAGACGGTCGTGCACTTCGCCGAGCCCAGCGACGAGGAGATCGCCGCGTACGTGGCGACCGGCGAGCCGCTGCACGTGGCCGGCGCGTTCACCATCGACGGGCTCGGCGGCGTGTTCATCGACCGCATCGAGGGCGACCACGGCAACGTCGTCGGGTTGTCGCTGCCGACGCTGCGGGTGCTGATGGCGATCCTCGGGGTCCGGCTGACCGACTACTGGTCGGGACGGATCGAGGCATGACGGGCCACCGGTCGGGCAGGATCGAACCATGACGAGACAGACGCTCTCCCTCACCGACGCGCTGCACGCGTACGTCGTCGCCAACGGCAGCGAGCCCGACGACCTGGTGCGGGACCTGATCGCGGAGACCGCGGCGGTGCTGCCGGGCGACGCGGGCATGCAGGTCGCGCCGGAGCAGGCGGCGTTGCTGACCCTGCTCACCCGGATCACCGGCGCCCGGCAGGCGGTGGAGATCGGCACGTTCACCGGGCTGTCCTCGATCGCGATCGCCCGCGGTCTCGCCGACGGTGGCCGGCTGACCTGTTTCGACGTGTCCGAGGAGTTCACGTCGATCGCCCGGCGGTACTGGCGGCGCGGCGGCCTGGAGGACCGGGTCGAGCTGCGCATCGGGCCGGCCGCGGAGACCCTGGCGGCGCTGCCCGCCGAGCCGCACCTCGACCTGACGTTCATCGACGCGGACAAGACCGGATACCCCGCCTACTGGGAGGCGATCGTCCCCCGCACCCGGCCGGGCGGCCTGATCCTGGTCGACAACGTGCTGCGGCACGGCCACGTGCTCAACCCCGACCCGGGCGACGCGGGCACGCTCGCGATCGTCGAGTTCAACCGGCAGGTCCTCGCCGACGACCGGGTCGAGTCGATGATCCTGCCGATCGCCGACGGGCTCACACTGGCTCGACGGCTCTGACCGGCACCGGGGGCAGGGTGGCGCGCTCCAGGCGTGCCACCACCACCGCGCTGAGCAGCAGGAACGCCGGCACGAGCAGAAACGCGGTGTGCGGCCCGACCTGGTCGGCGATCGAGCCCAGCGCGAACGGGGCCACCGCGAAGGAGATCCCGACGGCGAAGGACGCCCGCGCGGCGGCCAGGTCCGGCTGCCCGTCGGAGTGGGCGAGGGCCAGGCCGATCCCCAGCGGGTAGTGCAGCCCGACGCCGAGCCCGCAGATGAACAGGCCCGCCATCGCCGGCCACGGCACGGTCGCCGACCAGAACAGGGCGAAGCCGGCCGCTGACACGCCCAGGGCGGCCAGCAACATGCGGGTCGGGCGGAACCGCAGGAGCAGCCGGCCGCCGATGAGCCGTCCGGTCACCATCCCGGCGATCATCGTCGACACCGCTGCCGTGGCCACCCCCGGTGACACTCCGGCGTGCGCCCGCAGCACGTCGCTGCCCCACAGCGTCAGGCAGACCTCGACGGAGCCCGTCGCGAACAGGCTCGTCGCGGCCAACCAGTAGGTGCCCGGAAGGCGGCGGACGCGCCGGCCGTCGGTGCCGGCACGGGCAAGCGGCTCGGGCACCCGTACCCCTGCGAAAAACGCTAGGAGAGCGGTGGGGATGACCACGAGCACCAGGCCGACCCGCCAGCCGAGGCCGGCGCTGTAGGCGAGGCCGACGATCAGCGGGGCGACCAGGCCAACGGTCGCCGCGGCGGCGTTGGCCTCGCTGATCGCGGCCGGACCGGCGCTGCCGTGGTGCTCGGTGAGGGCCGCGACGACGCCGTTGACCAGCAGCGAGCCGCCGAAGCTGCCGAGGGTCGCGAAGGTCAGGGTCAGCGCGAGGTGATGCGCGGCGAACATGCCCATGGCTGCGGCGCTGACCAGGATCAGGCCGCCCCAGATGAGGCGGTGGCGGCCGTAGCGGCGGGTCAGCGCCGGGATGACGGCGCCGCCGACGATGCCGCCGACGGCGAAGCCGGTCCCGTGCAGGCTGGCGAGGGTGCGGCTGATGTGCAGCTCGTCGCGCAGCAGCGGGGCCACCGGCCCGAACCCGTAGAGGAAGTAGCACCACAGGGCGAGCTGCACATAGATGACCCAGGTGAGGCGGTCACGGACGAGTCGCGGCACGGGTTGACGGTGTCACGGCCCCTGCCTGTGGTGGAAGGGGCCGTGACGGTGACGGTCGTTACCGGTACAGCGGTCTACCTGACGCCCTTGGCGAACGCGCGGCTCGCCCAGACCACGGTGATCAGCGTCAGGCCGCCGATGACGACCGCGGCCTGCCAGACGGAGTCCGCGCCCGGGTCGCCGGCGAACAGGGCCCGGACGCCGTCGGTGGCCCAGGAGAACGGGTTCCAGTCGGCGACCCGCTTGAGCCAGGTCGGGGCGAACGTGAGCGGCAGCAGGATGCCCGCGGTCAGCAGCAGCGGCTGCGAGATCGTGTTGAGCAGCGGCGCGAGGGCGTCCTCGCTGCGCAGCTTCAGCGAGATCGCGTAGGAGAACGCCGACAGCATCAGCGAGATGATCGCCATCAGCGCGAACGCCGCCAGGACGTCGAGCAGGCCGACGCTGAGCCCGAACCCGACCGCGACGACGACGATGAGCGCCGCCTGGAACAGCAGCGACACGACGTCGCGCAGTGAGCGGCCGACCAGCAGGGCCAGGCGGCTGACCGGGGTGACCCGGCTGCGCTCGATGACGCCGGCGCGCAGCTCGGCGATCAGGCCGAAGCCGGTGAACAGCGAGCCGAACATGGCCAGCAGCACCAGCAGGCCGGGGACGAACAGTTTGTACGCCTCGGCGTTGGTCTGCACCCCCAGGGCCGGCTTGAGCAGCGGCGCGAAGAGCAACAGGTAGAACAGCGGCTGGACCACCCCGACGATCAGCCACACCGGCTGGCGGAGCATGAGCTGCATCTGGCGGCTGAAGACGAGCCAGGTGTCGCGGAGGAATTTCATCGCTACTCAGCTTTCCCGAAGTGAACGGCCGGTCTTGGTGAGGAAGACGTCGTCGAGGCTGGGGCGGTGCAGCTCCATCTGCTTCAGCTCGACCCCTGCGTGGTCGAGGATCCGCAGGATGTGCGGGATCGCGACGGCGCCCTCGTCGACATACAGCCGCAGCGAGTGATCCTCGTTCTCCTCGATCCTGCGGACGTATTCCTGGCTCTTGAGCAGGTCGGTGGCGGCTTTCGCGGCGCCGTTGACGCCGACGGTGACCACGTCACCGGCGACCTCGCGCTTGAGGTCGTCGACCGTGCCCTCGGTGACGATCTCGCCGTGGTCCATGATCGCGATCCGGTCGCAGAGGGCGTCGGCCTCGTCGAGGTAGTGCGTGGTGATGAAGACGGTCATGCCCTCGTCGCGCAGGCGGCGGACCTCGACCCACATGTGGGCGCGGCTCTGCGGGTCGAGACCGGTGGTGGGCTCGTCGAGGAACACGACCTTCGGCCCGTGGATGATGCCGAGCGCGATGTCGACCCGCCGGCGCTGGCCGCCGGAGTAGGTCTTCGTCTTGCGGTCCGCGTAGTCGGTGAGCTGGAACGCCTCCAGGGCCTTCGTCGCCTTCCGGTGCGCCTCGGCCTTGTGGATGCCGTAGAAGCGGGCCTGCAGCACCAGCTCCTCGCGGGCGGTGCTCTCGTCCCAGGTGCTGCCGCCCTGGGCGACGTAGCCGATCCGGCGGCGCACCTCGCCGGGGTTCTTGAGCAGGTCGGCGCCGGCGATGACGGCCTCCCCGCCGTCGGGCGTGATGAGCGTCGCCAGCATCCGCAGTGTCGTGGTCTTGCCGGCACCGTTCGGGCCGAGGAAGCCGTAGATCTCCCCCTCCTTGACGGAGAGGTCGACCCCCCGCACCGCTTCGACGACCTTGGCCTCGCGGCCGGCCCTGGAGCGGTACGACTTCCGCAGACCCTTCGTCTCGATCATGACGGTCTCCCTGTCGTCTCGTATCTCGCAGGGAGAAACTAACGCGATATAGTTCGCGCGGTCAAGCTTTATATCGCGTTTTAGTCGTCGTCCTCGTCGGTCGGCTCGCCGAACTGCTCGCGGATCGCCTTGCGCCAGGCCTCGGCGCCGAGCTCGCCGTCCGTGTCGGCGGCCTCGTTGAACTGCATACCCTCGCCGGCCTCGACCCGGGTTGCGACGTCGTGGCACCAGCGGGCCTCCGCCTCGGCCCGCACCATGGTCAGCTCGAACTGCCAGCCCACGTGCGCCGGCTTCCCGGCGGTCCACTCGTCGCCGCTATCGCGATAGGTCGCCACCCAGCCCTCCAGGAGCCGCGCCCGGGCCCGCAGCGCGCCGGCCGCCTCGGACCGCGGCAACGAGGGCAGGAACGCGAAGGCGGCGAGGAACGGGTCGACCGGTTCCTGGTACTCCCACCAGTACCGGCGCAGCATCGCCTGGTATTCGACCTCGCCCGCCTTGGTCAGCCGATACCGCGTGCGGGCCGGGCGCCCGTCCACCTGCTCGGTGTCGACGGCCTCGAGCAGGCCCTCCTCGGTCATCCTGCGCAACGCGTGATAGATCGACCCCGGCTGCACGTTGGCCCAGCTCTCCACGTTCCAGCTGGTCAACTCCTTGCGGATGTCGTAGCCGTGGACGGGCTGCAGGTAGCTCACCAGACCCATGATCATCAAACGCGTAGTAGACACGACACTATCGTAATGGTGTTTCTTGACTACGGCACTCAGTGACATTGTTGGCAGCGGTCCAGGCACGCCAGGTCGCCTAGACTGCGCTGAGGGTTACCCGAGGGAGCGTTCAGCGTGCGTAAGGTTCTCATCGCCAACCGTGGCGAGATCGCCGTCCGCGTCATCCGCGCCTGCCGCGACGCCGGCCTGACCAGTGTCGCGATCTATGCCGACTCGGACCGCGACGCCCTGCACACCCGGCTCGCGGACGAGGCCTACGCGCTCGGCGGCGACACCGCCGCCGCGTCCTACCTGCGTATCGACAAGGTCATCGAGGTCGCCGTGGCGGCCGGTGCCGACGCCGTGCACCCCGGCTACGGGTTCCTCTCCGAGAACGCCGACTTCGCCCAGGCGGTCATCGACGCCGGACTGACCTGGATCGGGCCCACCCCGCAGGCGATCCGCGACCTCGGCGACAAGGTGACCGCCCGGCACATCGCCCAGCGGGCCGGCGCACCCCTGGTCCCCGGCACCGCCGAGCCCGCCCGCGACGCCGACGAGATCGTCGCCTTCGCGCGGGAGCACGGCCTGCCCGTCGCGATCAAGGCCGCCTTCGGCGGCGGCGGCCGCGGGCTGAAGGTCGCCCGCACCCTCGAGGAGATCCCGGCCCTGTTCGAGTCCGCGACCCGCGAGGCGGTCGCCGCGTTCGGGCGCGGCGAGTGCTTCGTCGAGCGCTATCTCGACCAGCCCCGCCACGTCGAGGCCCAGGTCCTCGCCGACCAGCACGGCAACGTGATCGTCGTCGGCACCCGCGACTGCTCCCTGCAGCGCCGCCACCAGAAGCTGGTCGAGGAGGCGCCCGCGCCGTTCCTCACCGACGCGCAGCGCACCCAGATCCACGAGTCGGCGAAGGCCATCTGCCGCGAGGCCGGCTACCACGGCGCCGGCACCGTGGAGTACCTGGTCGGCAACGACGGCACCATCTCCTTCCTCGAGGTCAACACCCGCCTCCAGGTCGAGCACCCGGTCAGCGAGGAGACCGCCGGCGTCGACCTGGTCCGCGAGCAGTTCCGTGTCGCCGACGGCGAGAAGCTCCGCTTCGACACCGACCCGGAGCCGCGCGGGCACTCGATCGAGTTCCGCATCAACGGCGAGGACCCGGGCCGCGGCTTCCTGCCCGCCCCCGGCACCGTCACCGTCCTGCAGCTGCCGACCGGCCCAGGCGTCCGCGTCGACACCGGCATCGAGTCCGGCAGCGTCATCGGCGGCAACTTCGACTCGCTGCTCGCCAAGGTCATCATCACCGGCGAGACCCGCGAGCAGGCCCTCGAACGTGCCCGCCGGGCCCTCGACGAGATGGTCGTCGACGGCATGGCCACCGCGCTGCCCTTCCACCGGGCCGTCCTGCGCGACGACGCCTTCACGGCCGCCCCGTTCCGGGTGCACACCCGCTGGATCGAGACCGAGTGGGTCAACACGGTCCCGCCGTTCACCGCGTCGGCCGGGGACCTGCCCGCGGCGGAGGAGCGCTCGACAGTGGTCGTGGAGGTGGGTGGCAAGCGCCTGGAGGTATCCCTGCCTGCCGGTTTTGCCGCCGGCACCGGCTCCGGCTCCGGCTCTTCCCCGGGCCCTGCCGCGCCGCGCCGCCGCTCGGCGGCCAAGAAGCAGGCCGGCGCCGCCGGCGGGGACGCGCTCACCAGCCCCATGCAGGGCACCATCGTGAAGATCGCGGTCGCGGAGGGCGACACCGTCGCCGAGGGCGATCTGATCGTCGTGCTGGAGGCGATGAAGATGGAGCAGCCCCTCAACGCCCACAAGGCCGGCGTCGTCACCGACCTGGCCGCCACCGTCGGCGAGGTCGTCTCCGCCGGTGCGGTCATCGCGACCTTGAAGTAGACCCCTCCGGCTGCATGGTCGTCTCCGGCCGCGCAGTCATCTCGATCCCGCTGTCGACCGCTCCGCGGCATGGGCGCCCGAGCTGGCGTGCAGCGGGACGGCGACGACGGCCGTGCCGTAGGCGCACATCTCCGCCCACGTGTTCGTGAAGTCCCGGTGGTCGAACCGCATCCCGACCACGGCGTTCGCACCGCGCTGCTCGGCGACGCGGATCATCTGCCCGACCGCCTTCGCCCTGGTCTGCACCAGGAACTGCGACATGTCCAGCCCCGGCCCGCCCTCGGTGGACCGCAACCCGGCCGCAAACGGGTTCCGCGACGTCGCGCACACGCCCAGCACTTCGCCGAGCACGGTGGTGATCTCGTACCCCGGTAGGCCCTCAGTCGTCACAACCAGCACAAATGAATCGTATGCACATATGTACGGTTTAGGGAGGATGTACGGGGAACCACCCCGCCGCTCCCCTACCTGCAGGACCATGCCGCCCGGGAGCGGCGGGAATGGAAGGTCAGCCCCGGCCCGGAGTGGCGGTCGGGTTGACGGTGATGCCGGCGGCGAAGCGGATCAGGTCCGGCTCCGGCAACGGCACCCGCACCGCGGACTGCACCACGAGCAGCCGCCCGTCGCCCAGATCAACCTCCAGGGAGGTCCAGCCGTCCGCCGAGCTGGTCACCGTGCCGGGGCGGCCGGCGACGTCGACCTGGCGGCCCGGGGACCGCTCGCCGGTCACGCCCAGCATGACGGTGATCTTGCCGACGAAGGACTGGTCGAAGGCGACGTCCGCGGGGCAGAAGGTGACGGCGGCGGGGTTGACGTTGTCGATGGTGTAGCCGGCCGGGACGAGGGTGAACGTGAACGGCGCCGGGGCGGTCACCGGCACGGGCAGGAGGCTCTTCGCGGCGCCGGCCAGGTGGTCCACCGGCACCGGAGGGAGGGCCCGCAGCTCGAACCACTGCTCGGCGCTCTCCTGCCACACGAGCGAGACCCCCTCGTCCGGCACGACGGCGGCGAGACCGTTCCGGCCGCGGACGGCAACGGGGTCGGTGCGGGTCGCGGTGGACAGCGCCGGGCGGGTCGGGCTCATCGTCAGGGTGGCGGTGGCGTCGGTGCCCGGCAGCAACCAGCTCAGCGTCGGCAGTCCGGCGGCCAGCCGCACCTCAACGGCCGCGGAACCGGAGGGCGGGGTGAGCGGGAACGTGACGGTCGCGGGGGCGTCCGGCGAGGTCAGCGCCGATGGCGCGGCGACCGTGACGGGGGCGGCGGCGAGCCGCAGCGGCCACGTCACGAGGGTGCCGGCGAGCACGGTGACGACCGCGGCGACCAGGACGCGGGTGCGGCGGGCGCGGCGGCGGCTCTCGGCGCGCACCGTGGTGAGCAGGGTCGCGCCCGGCGGGGCGTCGGTGGCGTGGCGCTGCAGCAGGTCGCGGACGCGGTCTTCGACGTCGCTCATGACTCGTCCCCACGAAACGGAAGCGGATGCGAAAAGGCGGGGGTCAGCACGGACCGGAGCCGGTGCAGTGCGTGGAACGCGTGGACCCGGACGGTCGCCGGGGCGCAGCCGAGCAGCCTGGCGATCTCGGCGTCGGGCAGGTCCTCGTAGTAGCGCAGGACGACGACGGCGCGCTGCGAGCGGGGCAGTGCGCGCAGCGCGGTCCACATCTCGTCGGCGTCGACGACCCGTTCGGCGAGGTCGGTGCCGAGCGGGCCGTCGGGTGGTTCGGCGATCGGCCGTTCGGTGCTCGCCCGGCGGCGGCGCCACGAGAGGTACTGCCGCAGGATCGCCCGGCGGACGTACGGCTCGGGCCCGTCCTCGCCGACGATCGCGTGCCAGCGGCGGTGGGCCCGCACCAGCGCCTCCTGGGTCAGGTCCTCAGCGAGGTGACGGTCGCCGGTCAGCAGGTACGCGAACCGCAGCAGCGCCGCGCTGCGCCCCGTCACGAAGTCGTCGAAGTCCCGCACCCAGCACCCCCTCACCTCCTAGACGGCGCCGGAGGGTCCGGGCGTTTATGGCGATTCCTCGGGAGTCGGGTCGTCGTACTGGCCGGAACGCCCGGCATATGGCCGCCCGTCGACGATCGGCCACGGGTTGGCCACGCAGCCGTGCAGGCCGAGGGTCTGCTGCTGCATGACGGGTGCCGGGCGGCCGGGGCCCGGGCACAGCTCGTGACCGCGGCCGAGGCGGTGACCGGTCTCGTGGTTGACCACGTATTGCCGGTAGGCCGTGAGGTCGGCGCCGTAGCCGGGGATGCCGCGCGCCCAGCGTGCCACGTTGACCACGACCGTGTTGCCGTTCCTGCAGGAGGTGTACCGGTCGTAGCCGTTGCCGCACAGTACGTCGCGGGTCGCCGGGGTGGCGAGGTAGATGGTGTAGTCGTACCGCTCGCCGGCACCGGCCCGGCGCAGCCGCCAGTTGCCGGTGCCGGGCCAGCTGCGCGGGTCGGCGTAGATCAGCTCGACGGCGTCGCCGAACGTGGCCGCGTCAACGCCGGTGATGCCCCGCTCGACGCCGATCCGGTAGGTCAGCAGCGTGCCCCTGGTCCCGACGACCGGGCCGGCGGCCTGGGCGAAGTCGAACGCGCCGCCGCCGTCGACCGGGTACCGGATGACCGGCACGTCCACCGTCGCCGGCCCCCTGGTGGGGGCGGCCGACGACGGTGCCGCCGGGGCCGCCGGGGACGCAGGGGCCGAGAACGACGGCGTGGCTGAGCAGCCGGCCACGAAAGCGAGCATCACGATGATCCGGAAGATCCGCACACCTGGACTGACGCACCGGCCGCCCCGACCTGTTTATGGGGCCTTGCACACCTCGGAGAGCGCCGCGATCGCCGGCCCGATCGGCAGCACCCCCGACAGCGCGCCCGGATCCCGTGGGCGCAGCGACACCGCGCCGTCCGCGACCTCCCGCTCCCCGACCACCGCGACGAACGGCACCTTCCGCGCCGCGGCCTGCCGGATCCGGGCGCCGAGGCTGCCCGAGTGCCACTCCTCGACGCGCAGGTCGGCGGCGCGGCAGGCACGCAGGAAGTCGCCGCCCGCGCAGGCGTCGGAGACAGGGAGCACGGCCACCTGCAGCGGCGCGTACCAGGCCGGGAACGCCCCGTCGTGCACCTCGATCAGGTGCGCGAAGAGCCGTTCCAGGCTGCCGGCGGCGCTGCGGTGCACCATGACCGGGCGGCGCCGCGCGCCGTCGGCGTCCACATAGGACAGGTCGAACCTGGCCGGCTGGAAGTAGTCGACCTGCACGGTGGCCAGGGTGCTCTCCCGGCCGGCGTGGTCCAGCAGCTGCACGTCGACCTTCGGGCCGTAGAACGCCGCCTCGCCGGCGGCCTCCACGTAGGACACGCCGGCCTCGGCCAGGGCGTCGCGCAGCACCGCCGACGCCTTGTCCCACATGGCCGGGTCGTCGACGTACTTGCCGCCTGCACCGCGCAGCGACAGGCGGAACGAGGACGGCTGGAAGCCCAGCGCGTCGTGCGCCACCCGCATGAGCCGCAGCGACTCCACGACCTCGGCGTGCACCTGTTCCTCGGTGCAGAAGATGTGCCCGTCGTTGAGGGAGATCGCGCGGACCCGGGACAGTCCACCGAGGACGCCGGAGCGTTCGGCGCGGTACTGCCCACCGATCTCACCGATGCGCAGCGGCAGCTCACGGTACGAGCGGCCGCGCGCGTTGAACACCGCGGCGTGGTGCGGGCAGAGGCTCGGGCGCAGCACGAACGCGTCGTGCTCGCTCAACGCCATCGGCGGGAACATGTCGTCGGCGAAGTGTGGCAGGTGCCCGGATCTGACGTACATCTCCTGTTTGGCCAGGGGCGGCGAGTAGACGTGCTGGTAGCCGTTGCGGCGTTCGAGGGCGTGGATGTAGTCCTCGACGGCGCGGCGGGCGGCGGCACCGGCCGGCAGCCACAGCGGCAGCCCGGCGCCGACGAGCGGGTCGGAGTGGAAGAGTTCGAGGTCGCGGCCGAGTTTGCGGTGATCCTGCATGTCGATGACTCCCTGGAGAAACCAAGGGCGCCGCACGCACGAAAAAGCTCCGGAGCGCGACGCCCCGGAGCTTGGCTGAACAGTGAGTGTCAGCGCCGCCGGGGAAGGCCCGGCGTCGTCGTGAACAGTGCGCTGCGACTCATGTGCGCAAGAATAGCTCGCCGCCGCGGTGCCAGGAACGGGTATAAACGTGCGGTGCCTGAAGGTCACACCATCCACCGCCTCGCCGCGCGGCACCGGGCCCTGTTCGCGGGCCGCCCCGTGGCGGTCAGCAGCCCGCAGGGCCGCTTCGCCGACGGCGCACAGCGCGTCGACGGGCGCACGCTGCTCGGCACCTCCGCCCACGGCAAGCACCTGCTGCATCAGTACGAGGGCGACATCACGCTGCACGTCCACCTCGGGCTCTACGGCAAGTTCACCGACGGCGACGCGGACCCGCCGCCGGCGGTCGGGGAGGTCCGGCTGCGGATGGCCAACGGCGCGCACTGGCTCGACCTGCGCGGCCCGACGGCGTGCGAGCTGCTGGACCCGCTGCAGGTCGAGGCGCTGCACGCCCGGCTCGGCCCGGACCCCCTGGCCGAGGAGGACGACGGCGGGGTGCGGGCGTTCGCGGCGATCAAGAAGTCGGACCGGCCGCTCATGGCGCTGCTGATGGACCAGTCGATCGTGTCCGGCGCCGGGCTCATCTACGTGACGGAGGCGCTGTTCCGGGCCGGGCTGCGGCCCACGGTCACCGGCCGGCGGCTGACCCGGCGGCGGTGGGACACGATCTGGCACGACCTGCGGACGCTGATGCGCGCCGGGGTCGAGGACGGCCGGATCGACACCGTCCACAGTGTCCACCTGCCCGAGGCGATGGGCCGCGCCCCGCGCGTCGACCGGCACGGCGGCGAGGTGTACGTGTACCGCCGCACGAACCAGCCCTGCCTCGTCTGCGGCACCCTGGTGCAGACGGCGGAGCTGAACGCCCGCAACGCGTACTGGTGCCGGGTCTGCCAGAGGACCCGCTGATGGTCGCCGCCCTGGAGATGCACCTCGACGAGCGCGCCACCCGCCGGATCCGCGTCCTGTGGGACCTCCTCGAGGAGCTCGGCGTGCAGACGCTGCGCACGCCGCACGACGGCAAGCACCGGCCGCACGTGTCGCTGATCGGCGCCCGCGCCCTCGACCCGGACGCGGTCGAGGCGGCCCTGAAACCGGTGCGGGTCGCCACCCCGCTGCGGCTCAACTTCCAGTTCGCCGGCGTGTTCGTCGGCCGGGTCGTGTTCCTGGGACTGGCCCCGACCCCGGACCTGATGCGCCACCAGGCCGACGTGTGGCGGCACCTCACCGGCGCCGGCATCGAGAGCCTGCCCCTGTACGACCCCGGCGAGTGGGTCCCGCACTGCACCGTCTCCATGCGGGTGCCGCGCCCGATCCTCACCGAGGCGCTGCGCCGCTGCCTGGAGGTCCTGCCGATCGAGGCGACCGTGACCCGGGCCGCGGTCGTCGACTACGCCCGCGACATCTACCGGGAACTGCCCTGAGGCGTGTTCGGCAAGTGGATGCCGGGCTGCGGCGGACCCACGGTCCAAACTCGCCTCAGTCCTCCGCGTGGATCATCAGCTGGCGGGCGGCCTCCGCGATCGAACCGGAGATCGACGGGTAGATCGTGATGGTGTGGGCGAGCTGGTCGACGCTCAGGTGGTTCTCCACCGCCATCGCGATCGGCATGATCAGCTCGCTCGCCTTGGGCGCGACCACGACCCCGCCGACGACCAGCCCGGACGCGGGCCGGCAGAAGATCTTCACGAACCCGTCGTCGAGCCCGTCCATCTTCGCCCGGGCGTTGCCGGCCAGGGGCAGCATGACCGAGCGGGCCGGGACCCTGCCGCTGTCGATGTCGGACTGGGTGATGCCGACGGAGGCGAGCTCGGGGTCGGTGAACACGTTCGCGGCGACCGTGCGCAGCTTCAGCGGGGCGACGGCCTCGCCGAGCGCGTGCCACATGGCGATCCGGCCCTGCATGGCGGCGACGCTGGCGAGGGGCAGCAGCCCGGTGCAGTCGCCGGCCGCGTAGATGCCCGGGACGTTGGTGCGCGACACCCGGTCGACGGTGACGTAGCCGCCGGGGGCGACCTCGACGCCGTACTCCGTCAGGCCCAGCGTGGCCGTCTGCGGCACCGAACCGACCGCCATCAGCACGTGCGAGCCCTCGACCGAACGGCCGTCGGCGAGCTCGACCACGACCCCGCCGTCGACCCGACGGGCGGCGGCGGCGCGGGAGTTGTTGAGGATGGTCATGCCCCGGGCCCGGAACACCCGCTCGATCGCCATCGCGGCGTCGGGGTCCTCGTGCGGCATGACCCGGTCCCGGCTGGAGACCAGCGTCACGTCGATGCCCATCGCCAGATACGCCGAGGCGAACTCCGCGCCGGTCACGCCCGACCCGACGACGATGAGGTGCTCGGGCAGTTGCGGCAGGTCGTACACCTGGCGCCAGTCGAGGATCCGCTCGCCGTCGGGGACCGCGGTCGGGAGCACCCTGGGCGTGGCGCCGGAGGCCAGCAGCACCGTTGAGGCCGCGATCACATACGGAGCGTCACTGCCGGCCGGTGTGATCTGCACCGCATGGGTGTGACCGAGCGTGTCCTCACCGAGGCGGGCGGTGCCCGTGACGAACTCCACGCCCGCCTTGAGCAGCTTCGAGTGGATATCGCTGGACTGTGCCGCGGCCAGCCGCTTGACCCGCCGGTGCACCGCCGGGCCGTCGACCCGCACGTCGGGCCCGGGCGGCCCTATGACCCCGAACTCCTCGGTGTCCAGGTGCGCGGTGACCACGCTCGAGCTGGCGATGAACGTCTTGGACGGCACGCAGTCATGCAGCACGCACGCGCCACCAGCACCTTCGGCCTCGATCACGGTGACCTCGGCACCGAGCTGCGCGGCGACCAGGGCCGCCTCGTAGCCCGCCGGGCCCCCTCCGATGATCACGATCCGGCCCACGAACGCCACTCTCCTTTTAGCTCCGTCAGCTTCGCCGGCGGTTTCCGCGGGGGGTTTCCCACCCCACGCCCCCCATGCGTCGCTGCGCGCCGCACTCGTGCCTTCTCGGCCTTGTCGCCACATTGTCCCCCTTCGGCGCGGGCCTCCGGGCAGCGACCCAGCCGAACGGCGTCGCCGCGCCGACGAGTGGATCCGAATCCGACACGCTCTGCAGTATTCACTCCCGCACCCTGACGGGTTTATCGTCATCGCCGTGCGTCATTACGCCGCGTATGGCTCGAACCTGGACCCAGCCCGCATGCGGGCCTACTGTCCGTATTCGCCGATGATCGGCACCGGCTGGCTGGAAGGCTGGCGGCTGACGTTCGCCGGTGAGGATGTCCTCGGCTGGGAGGGCTCGGTCACCACGATCGTCGAGTCACCCGGCGACCGGGTCTTCGTCGCGCTCTACGACGTCCACCCCAACGACGAGAAGCAGCTCGACGAGGTCGAGGGCGCGCTCGCCGGCACGTACCAGAAGCTGCACCTGCGCGTGGCCACGCTCGACGGCGACGCGACGGCGTGGGTGTACGTCTTCAACGGGTACGAGGGCGGCCTGCCGACGGCCTGGTATCTCGCCGAGATCGCGAACGCGGCGGCGAAGGCCGGGGCGCCCGCCGACTATCTCGACGCGCTGCGCGCCCGGCCCACGAAGACCGCCATGCCGTAGTTGCCGGCCGGGCCCTGCGGCCTCAACCGCCGAGCGGCCGCTCGTAGACGTCCGCGGCGAACACCACCGTCATGCCGACGCCGGTGTAGAGCTGATACGCGCCCGTCGGGTTGGTCAGGTCGACGCCGAGACCGGCCGAGGTGCGCCCCTTGGCCGCGTATGCCGCGAACGCCGTGCGCAGCAGCGCCCCACCGATGCCGGTCTTGCGGTGCCCGCGCAGCACGGCCAGGTTCTTGATCCAGCCCTCGCCGCGCTCCACGGCCTGGTCGGCGGACTGCAGCACGCCCACGATCTCGCCGCCGGACAGCGCCACGAACCACTCGTCCCAGCTGGTCGACACCAGGCTGTCGATCCAGGTGCGCCAGTCCTCGTAGGTCGTCGGCTCGAAGTCGGGGGCGTCGGCGAAGGCGGCCTCGAGCACCTCGTGAAACCGGGGCAGCTCGTCGGGGCGGACCGGACGGATGTCGAAGCCGGTGGGCGGGCGCTCGTCGCCGGTGAGCGGGCGGGTCATCCGGGCGTGGCGCTTGACGAACGCGAAGCCGTTCGCCTCCAGCACCGACACCAGCGCCGTCTCCGAGGCGAGCGTCCCGGCCCGCAGCACGCCGTCGGTGAAGCCGTTGCCGCGGGACCGCTCGACCGCCCTGGCGACGGCCAGGTCCAGCAGCGGGCCGTAGGCGGGCTCGCCGCGGCCGGGCCAGGCGTAGAGCTCGACGTTGTCGCGGTCGCCGCGCTTCGGGTTGTCGACATACGCCCAGGCGACCGGGACGCCGTCGGGGCCGGCGGCGAGCCACGTGTCGACCGACGGGTCCTCGGCCGGGGCGGTCAGGGTCTCCACGACCTCGTCCTCGGACCAGTCGGGTTCGCCGAGGGCGGCCATGTCACTGGCCCGGGTGATCGCGAGGATCGCCGCCACGTCGCGCAGCGTGCACCCACGGACGGTCCAGCCGTCGAGGCCGGTCAAGGGACGTGTCATACCGGTGCCGCCTCCTGAACGGTGGTCACCGCCGCGTCGAGCAGGTTGACGAGCTCGATGCGTTCGGTGGGGGCCAGTGCGCGGAACGCCTCGCCGGCGATCCGGTCGGTGAGGGCCTCGGCCCAGCTGCGGCGGCGCACGAGCGGCTCGAACGGCGGGAACGGCGGCTGCCAGCCGAACGCCGTCGCGCCGGCCTCACCCTCGGGGCCGGCGATGATCGCCTCCAGGGGGCTCAGGCCGCTGGCCCGGATCGCCAGGAGGTGCGCGGCGCCGCGGTGCTCGCGCAGCAGGTGGGCCAGGACGGCGGCGCGGGCGCCGGGTGAGTCGTCGGGCAGCGGCATCGCCCGCCACGCCGCGAACAGCGGCATGCCGGCGGTCTCGGCGCTGACGACGACCCGCTCGGCGAGCTCGACCAGCTTCGGCAGCGCGTAGAAGCTCTCCAGGTGCTCGCGGCCCCACCGGCAGCACTCGTCGAGGTTGTCGGCGGCGATCTGCTCGGGCGGGGCGACCTTGCGCGCGGCGTCCCAGCCGTCCTGCACCGCCTCCGGCGCGATGAAGCCGAGCGCCGCGGCGACGGTGTCGGCCCGCACGTCGCCGAGGGCACCGCCGCGGCCGGCGACGTAGAACGCCCAGCCGGTCAGTCCGATCTGCCGAGCGCGGCGCATGGTCTTGGGGTCGTCGCTGAACGCGCCGCCCAGCATCAGGACGGCCTGCTTCGCTGCCGCTGCCGCCTGCTCGGGAGTCACCCGGCTCATTCTGCCTGCTCGGGTGGATCACCGAGTACTCACACGTTCGTGGGAGGCATCCGGTCGGGTTCAGGACAGGTCCGCGAGGGCGTCCTGCGCGATTTTCACCCGCTTCTCGGCTGATTTGATGGCCTTCTCCGCAGCGGCGACGGCGCGCTCCGCCTCGGACTTCGCCGTCTCCGCGTCGGTCAGCTGCTGCAGCGCCGTCATCAGTTCGCGCCGGGCCTGCTTGACGACCCTGGCGTGCTCCTCCTCGGCGCGGCGCCGCTCCTCCTCCCGCCGCCGGGCCTCGGCCCGCTGCTCCCGGTCGTCCTGCGTCGGCGCGGACCGTTTCGCGGTCACGGTGCTGAGCTGGGGCGCGTCGTCGCCGCCCTGCAGGAGCCGCAGCTGCGGTCGCGGGGTCTCCCCGAAGCCGGTGTACTCGAGCGATTTCGTCAGCGCTCCCTCCTGTACCGCCGCCGCCACCGTCGAATCAGCGAGCGCTGCCGCGAAGGTTCCCTCCACCTCCTGCAGCGGAAGGTTGCCCCGGTCGGGTCCGGCGAGGCGGGCGGCCTCCTTCGCCAGGGCGGCGACGGTGGAGCGGCGCCTGGTCGACAGCTCCCGCAGCTCCGCGCCGCGCAGCTCGCGCTGGGCGTCGCGGAGTTCCGCGGCCAGCTCCAGGAGCTCCTCCACCAGGTCGGGGCGCTCGTGGGCGAGGAGGTTGACCAGCCACGCGGCGACCGTCGGCTTGCGCAGCTTGCCGATCACGCCGGCGAGCCCGGTGTCGCGCGCCGCGCGGGCCCTGGCGACCTCCTCGGCGCGCACCGCGACGAACTCCTCCGGCGGCACCGCGTACAACCTGGCCACCACGGCGGCGAGCGCATCGTCCACCACCCGATCGTAGGATCAGCGGATGCGCGCGGACGTCTATTTCTCCCTCGATGTCGAGGCCGACGGCCCGATTCCGGGGCCGTACTCGATGGTGAGCCTCGGCCTGGCGGTCGCCGGCCGCTCCGACGGGGTGTTCACCGCGGCGGACCCGACCGCCGACACGTTCTACCGGGAGCTGCGCCCGATCAGCGACGACTTCGTCCCCGAGGCCCTGGCGGTGTCCGGCCTGGACCGGGCGGCCCTGCTCCGCGACGGCGCCGACCCGGCCACCGCCATGAGCGAGCTCAGCGCGTGGGTGACGCGCACCGCGGGCGCCGGGCGGCCCGTCATCGTCGCCTACCCGGCCGTGTTCGACTGGATGTTCCTGTACTGGTACCTGCTGCGCTTCACCGGCGCCAGCGTCTTCGGCCACTCGGGCTGCCTGGACATCAAGACCCTGTACGCGGTCCGCGCGGGCGTCCCGATCGGCGCGGCCGTGAAGAGCCGCATGCCGGCGCACCTGCTCTCGAAGCGCCGGCACACCCACCACGCCCTGGACGACGCCATCGAGCAGGCGGAGCTGTTCGCGAACCTGATGGCCTGGCGGCCCTGAGCCCTTCTAGGCGATGCTGGTGCCGGGCTCCAGGCGGGCGTACCGGGTGCCGGACAGCTGGGTCATGTGCCCGGTGACCATCTGCTGGCCGGCGTCCACCAGCATGCTGTCGTGCAGCGCGAACGCCCGCTCCGGGGCGACGTTCCGGGTGAAGTCGATCGCCTCGGCGAGCTTCAGCCACGGCGCGGACACCGGCACGAACAGCGTGGCGATCTCCTCGTCGGGGACGTGGAACGCGTCGCCGGGGTGATACAGCGGGCCGTCCGGGGTGTCGATCACGAAGCCGACGTTGACGATCCGCGGGATGTCGGGGTGGATGACCGCGTGCCGGCCGCCGTGGGCGCGGACCGTCATCCCGGCGGCGACGAAGGTGTCACCGGGGGCGACCGCGTACAGGTCGGCGTCGAGGTCGGCGAGCTGCGCCTCGACGTCGGCGTGGGTGTGCACGGTGAGCTCGGGTCGTTTCAGCGCCCGCAGCGCCTCGATGTCGACGTGGTCGAAGTGCTCGTGGGTGATGAGGACGGCGTCGGCGCCGTCGAGGGCCTCCGCCTCGGTGTAGACACCCGGGTCGATCACCAGCACCCCGCCGCTGTGCTCGATGCGCAGACACGCGTGCGTGAACTTGGTGATGCGCATGACTCCTGGTCCCTTCGCCGTGTTCTCGCCGTGGCTCTGCCGTGTCGTAACCGTGACGCTGCGCCCGGGAACCGGTGCGGCGCCCGGGTGCGTCCCAGGTGGCAGTTCGATCGCTCCGATCGACCCTACCCAGGAGGCGTCATGTCAGTCAGGCGCACCAGACTGTTCCTCACGGCGGTGAGTGCCGTGCTGCTCGTGGCGGTGAGCGGCTGCGGCGCCAACGACAAGGAGGCCCCGGCCGCCAGCAGCGCCGACCGCGGCGGGGTCGCGCCCGGGGTGGCGCAGGAGGGCGGTGCCGGCCCCGCCAGGGAGCCCGTCCAGGACCCGGCCAAGGAGCCGAACAAGGTCCCCGACAACCTCGACGTCGAGAACCGTTCGATCATCTACGCCGGCACGATGACCGTCCGCGTGGACGACGTCGACGCCGCGGCCGCCAAGGCCATCTCGTTCGCCACCCAGGCGGGCGGCTTCGTCGGCGGCGACAACCGCCGGCGCGACGACCGCCGCTCGACGGGCACGCTGGTGCTGCGCATCCCGGCGGCGAAGTTCACGCCGACCCTCGAGCAGCTCAAGGACCTCGGCGACGAGGAGGACCGCACCATCACCGCGCAGGACGTCACCGACCAGGTCGTCGACGTCCAGGCCCGGCTGGACAACGCCGCGGCGAGCGTCGACCGGATCCGCGCGCTGCTGGCGAAGGCGACCACGATCGGCGAGATCACCTCGCTGGAGTCGGAGCTGTCGCGCCGCCTGTCCGACCTCGAGTCCCTGCAGGCGCGCAAGCGCAAGCTCGACGGCCTGACCGCGCTGTCGACGATCACCCTGCAGCTGCTCGGCCCCGAGGCGGCGATTACCAAGGACAAGGACGAGATCGGGGTCGCGGCCGGGTTCAAGAACGGCCTGGAGGCGTTCCTGGCCTCGCTGCAGGTGGCGCTGACGGTGCTGGGTTGGTTGACCCCGTGGATCCTGCTCCTGGGTGTGCCGGTGTACGTCCTGGTCTGGCTGATCCGCCGGTACCGGCCGAAGCGCCCGGCACTGGTCGCCGCGGGCGGCCCGGCTGCGGGTCCGGCTCCGGGCTGGAACCCGCAGTTCCCGGCCGCCCCGCGCCCGGGGTACGGCCCGCGCTCCGGCCCGCTGCTGGCGCCGGTGCCGCCGGCCCGCGGCCCGGTCTCCGCGCCGCCGGCCACCGCTGGTCCTGTCTCCGCGCCGCCCGCGGCCGCTGATCCCGGCTCCGCGCCGGTGTCGGCGGGGGCTGACGCCGTCTCCGCGCCGCCTGCCGGCGGTCCGGCCGACGGTGGCGGTGCCGGTCCGGCCACCGCACCGCCTGCCGGCGACGGCGGGGAGCCGGGCCGGCCACCGCAGCGGTGAGCGGTCGTGCGGCCCGCCGGCGGCGCCGGGCCGCACCACCGGTGCGCCACGTCCGGTCAGGCAGTCGAGGGCGCCGACGGGTTCGAGACCGTCGGCGGCTCGTCCGAGGCGCCCGACAGGACCGTCGCGAGTCCGGCCACGGCGGCGCCGAACGCGGGCCGCAGCTGATAGCCGGAGTGTCCGTCAACCTTGGGGAACACCGTGTCACCGGGTGCGATGTCGAAGCCCGGCGGGTCCACCAGCCGCACATCCCGTGCGGTCGGTGCCTGCACCGGGCCGCCGATCGGGTCGGTGTCCCGCCAGAGGTTGACCCAACGGGGGCTGTGCTGACCCGCGTCGAGGACGCCATCCTCGGGTCGGGCCAGCACCGCGCCGATCCGCGTCAGCACCGCGTCGTTGATGTAGGCGGGGAAGAAGTGGGCGTACAGGCGGCGCAGCGGCGAACCGTAGGTCAGCAGCGTGGTGCGGGCCTGCGCCTCGGGCGGCAGTTGCAGCACGGTCGCGGCGGCCAGGACGGTGCCCTGGCTGTGCCCGGACAGGATGACCCCGCCCTGCTCGGCGGCGAGCCAGCCGGTGCGCCGGGCGAGCTCGGGCACGACCCGCTCCGCGTAGCAGGGCGGCGCGAGGGGATGCGCGGCCCGCGGCCAGAACGTGCCGAGGTCCCACAGGACGCCGACGATCCGGCGGAAGCGTTGATACCGGTACGCCAGAATCCCGATGAACACGAGCGCGAACGCTGACAGGCCGATGAGATAGGTGCCCAGGTTGACGACGGTCGACGTCACCTCGGCCGCGGCGGACCCCGACGCCGCCAGCCGGATCGGCCGCAGCCCGAGCAGCGCGAACCCGGTCGCGACGACCGCCGCCGCGGCAGCCGGGACGAACACCCAGACCAGCATGCGCCCGACGTGGTCGGTGACGAGGGCGTCGGCAACGGCGGTGTCGATGTGCCGGGCCCGCCCGGCGTCGCGCAGCCGGCCACCGCGGAAGTCCGCGTCGGTGACGACCCGGGCATACCGGCGCAGGCGGCGCACCATCGGCAGCCCCATCGTCAGCGCGACCAGCGCGGCGAGCACGAGCAGCAGGACGAAGCCGGCGGCGGCCCACTCGTATGCGGGCGGTGGCTCGATGACCAGGCGGCCCTCGTCGTAGTCCGCGGTGGACGGCAGCGAACGCCGGTCGAGGAAGTCGGCGACCCGGTAGGCCATCCCGGCGGCGAACGCGACCGCGACGCCGAGTCCGGTGCTGGCGATCAGCGGCCCCGCGAGCCCCAGCAGGAAGGTGCCCTTCGGGCGGGTCACCAGGACGACCCCGCCGAGGACCAGCATCAGCAGGACCTGCACGGCGAAGAGCACGGTGACGGTGCCGCTGAACGCCGGCATCCGGTCCCTGGCCGTCCACGGGTCGCGGGTCAGGCAGGCGTACGCGAGGACGAGGCCGGTCAGCCCGACGGCGGCATGGCTGAGCACCCGGGTGAACGGCTTCGCCCAGCCGGCCGGGGTGTCCCGGTGCACGACGGCGCGCAGGGTCACCGCGACGACGCCGAGCAGCAGGATGAGGGCGGTGGCGGCGGCGAGGACGTAGCCGGCCGGGTGCCGGTCGTGCGGGACGAGGACGGCGAGGAGCGCCGCGTCGAGGGTGCCGAACGCGACCGCGATGTGCAGCGACCGGAGCCGGCCGACGAGCGGCCGGCCGTTCCAGAAGCACGGGTGCGCCAGGCCGTCGCCGTCGCCCTCGGTGGTGATCGGGTACGCCTCGTAGCGGGCCCAGGTGCGCCGGCCCAGGAACCACAGGAACGCGATCGCGAGGACCGGGATCAGCGCGGTGACGGCGAGCCGGCGGCTGGTGGTGGCGAACGTGCCGTCCGCGAGCACCGACAGGTACCCGCGGTCCTGCAGGCAGCGGGGCAGCGCCGCGCACTGCCAGCCGACCAGATCCATCGAGATCTCGACGAACGCCAGGACGAACGACGCGGTCATGGTCAGCGCGAAGACGCGGGTCAGGGCCCGGATCGCCGTCCTGGCGCGGTCGCCGACGTCGGGGCGCAGCCAGATCGCGACGTTGGCGAACATGAACGGCAGCAGGAGCAGCCAGAGCGCGCGGGCGGCGGCACCGGCGGTGAGGTTGCCCCAGCGGTACGCCTCCAGGGTCACGCCGCCCGCTCCGGCGCCCGCGCCGTATTCCGCGCGGGGCCGGAAGAACCCGGCGTCGGTGTCGCCCGCGACCCGCCGCAGCAGCGGCCGGTCGAGGACGTCCTCCGCCGGGGTGCCCGTGACGCCGTGCACTCGCAGTTCAGTGACCACGGTCCATGGCTATCAGACCGGTGGGCTTTGAGACATCCCCCGGTCGCCTGCGGTTCTGGCTCGGTTGCCTCGGCTCGGCTGCTTCGGCTCGGCTGCTTAGAAGGCGCCCGCGCTCAGTGCGGCGAGGGCGGTGTGCACCATGACCCGGACGCCGTAGCCGATCGCACGCTCGTCGACGTCGAACAGCGACTGGTGGATGTCGAACTTCTGGTCCGACCCGGGCACGCCGACGCCGAGGCGGATCATCGAGCCCGGCACGCCGTCGAGGTAGAACGCGAAGTCCTCGCCACCCATGCTGATCTCCGCCTCGACGACCCGGTCCGGGCCGAGCGCGGCACCGGCGGCGCCGGCGATGACCGCGGTGGCCAGGCGGTCGTTGACGACCGGGGGCACGCCGCGGGTGTACTTGACCTCGACGTCGGCACCGGTCGGCGCGATGACGTCGTGGACCAGCTTGGTGACCAGCTCCGGCACGTCGCGCCAGGCGTCGCGGCTGAGGACCCGGATGGTGCCGCGGGCGATGCCCTCGATCGGGATCGCGTTGGCCGCCTCGCCGGCGCGCACGGCACCCCACACCATGGAGACCCCGGCGCGGGCGTCGAGCTTGCGGTCCAGCAGCGACGGCACGTCCACCAGGATCCGGCCGAGCGCGTGCACGAGGTCGGCGGTCAGGTGCGGCCGGGCGGTGTGCCCGCCGCGTCCCGTGAGCCGGACCTCGATCTTGTCGGCGGCGGCGGTGAACGGCCCGGAGCGGACCCCGACCAGCCCGACCGGCAGCTGCGGCGCGCAGTGCAGCGCGAAGATCGCGGCGACGTCCTTGAGCCCGCCGGCGGCGATGACCTCGGGCGCACCCGACGGCATCGTCTCCTCGGCCGGCTGGAACAGCAGCCGCACCCGGCCCGGCAGCTCGTCGCGCTCGGCCAGCTGGGCCAGGGCGAGACCGACACCGAGCAGGATCGTGGTGTGGACGTCGTGCCCGCACGCGTGGCAGACGTTGTCGACGGTGGAACGGTAGGGCACGTCCTTGGTGTCCGGCAGCGGCAGGGCGTCCAGGTCGGCACGCAGCGCGATGACCCGGTCGCCGTAGCCGATGTCGCACATGACGCCGTTGCCCTTGGGCAGCATGCGGGGCGACAGGCCGGCGCGGGTCAGCTCGCGGGCGACCAGGGCCGCCGTCTCGAACTCCTGGCCGGAGAGCTCCGGATGCGCGTGAATGTGACGTCGCACGGCTACGAGCTCGGCACCCCGGGAGGTGAGCCAGCGGTCGAGCTGACCGGGCAGCGGATCGGCCCCGGGTGGAGTCTCGGGCCAGGACGACGTCAACTTGCTGACCCGTGCCGCCGCGGCGGCAGGATCGGGCAGCATCAGCGCTCTCGTCACGGTGAGTTCTCTATTTCGGTCTAAAGGAGCGGCCCGCCCCATGCGTGCCACGGACAGACTAACTGGGTCAAGGTGACGGAGCGCAACATCATTCTCGTGATGTTGAGATAGCTGAGCGTCACTTGATTGGTACTGGAGGCGTAAAGTTGCTGGCCTCGTCGGAAGTGTGCGGTCCGCTTCAGACAAGTACCCCCCACCTCCTACAACGGGTGACAGGCGCCACGGTCACGTGGTGTCGCGAGTAATTTTTCGCTTCGGTGCTGCCGTCATCGTCGCCGATGATCGACGCACAGTGACGGACGACGTCGCAGAGTGGCATGAACCCGGGGGTTGGCGCCGCACCGTGCGTGCGTCCGACCCCCGGATCGGCAGGTGCACCAGGAAATCCAGGGAAAGTAGTCCCCCGATGTTCCGGATGCGTTTCAGTACTCCTGCGTAGACGCTCCGTCCGACCCTCCGGGTTCCCCGAATGAGCGGATTCAATCCAACCGGTTCAGCAGCGCAACAAGATCAGCACACACGGTTGCGTGCGGGTCACGGTACGGTGAAGGACGGGACCCCACCTTTCTTAACCGGCGAGCAGCAAGCAAGATAGTGGGGACCGCGGTCGTACAGCGAGAAAGTCATCTTCCCTCCATGACGACGGTTTACTGCCTGTGACTCAGCTCCCGACGTGGCACGGCGAGCCACTGCCACCCACCGGCGCTCTGGCTTCCGCCGGAGCCGGGCGTGATCCTGCGCGCGGCCCCGAGCAGCGGGAGCCCCGCGAACCCGGCTCCACGAGCATGCCCGTGCCCGGGCAGCGCGCTGCCCCGGGCGTGGTGATCGGCGGGCGCTACGCGCTGCGCACCGCCATCGGTCACGGCGGCATGGGCACCGTGTGGCGCGCCAGCGACACCGTGCTGCGCCGCGACGTGGCGGTCAAAGAGGTGATACTGCCGCCCAACATGGCCCCCAGCGACCGCGACTCGATGTATCAGCGGACGCTGCGCGAGGCCCGCGCCGCGGCGGCACTGTCACACCCAGCCGTCGTCCAGGTCTACGACGTGGTCACCGAGGCCGGCCGCCCATGGATCGTCATGGAGCTGCTGCAGGCCCGCAGCCTCGCCGAGATGATCGTGGAGGACGGCCCTCTGGCCGCCCGCGCCGTCGCCAAGATCGGCATCGCGCTGCTCGGTGCGCTCGAGGTGGCCCACGCCGCCGGCGTCCTGCACCGCGACGTCAAACCGGCCAACGTCCTCATCGCCGGCGACGGCCGCTGCGTGCTCACCGACTTCGGCGTGGCACGGATGCCCACCGACAGCGAGCTGACCACGCCCGGCATGGTGCTCGGCTCGCCGCACTTCATCTCCCCCGAGCGGGCCATCGGCGCGAAGTTCGGGCCGCCCAGCGACCTGTTCTCCCTCGGCGTCACGCTCTACACCGCGGTCGAGGGCCGGCCGCCGTTCGACCGGCGCGACCCGTTCGAGACGATGCGCGCCGTCGTCGAGGAGCCCCCGGCCCAGGCGGTCCGCGCCGGCCCGCTCGCCGGCGTGCTCTACGGCCTGCTGGAGAAGGACCCGGCCCGCCGCTGGAACGTCGAGACCGCCCGCGCGGTCCTGCGTGACCTGCTCGCCGGCCCCCTCGCCAGCAACGCCCCCGCACATATGACGGACCCGTATGCGGTGGTCCGCCCGACGCACCAGCCGACGGTCGCGACCCCGCAGCACTCCCCGACCGGCCAGATCGGCGGCCGGGCGATGATCGCCCCCGGCGAGACGGTCAGCGGCGCCATGCGGCGCATGCACTCCGGCGGCCCGTCCCACCAGGCCCAGGACCCCGAGCTGGAGCGCACCGACGCCAGCCGGTATGCGGCCTACCAGGACGGCCCGCTCGGCACCACCGACTGGACCCAGGCCCCGGCCGAGCCCCCGAAGCCGCCCGGCACCGACTTCAAGCGCATCGTCACCCAGGCACCGCGCTGGGCGAAGGTCGCCGTCGCCGCGGGCGTCGTGGTCGTCCTGGTCATCGCGCTGTCGATGTCCGGCCTGTTCTCCAGCGGCGGCTCGGACGCGCAGAACGGCAAGCCCCCGGTCACCACGTCGAGCGGCCCGGCCCGGCCCCTGCTGGACGTGGAGTCCTTCAGCCACCCCGGCGGCATCACGGTCAACATCCCGAAGGGCTGGGCGAAGAAGCAGCTCGGCAACGCGACCGCGCCCTACTTCGACATCACCGACCCGGCCGACGCCAACCGCCGCATCCGCATCAACATCGAGAAGGCGTCGAACACGCCCCGCGCCTTCCTCGAGGGCGCGGAGAACCGGCTGAAGTCGACGGCGTCCAGCTGCACCCAGCCGTACACCCACGTCGACATGACCGACAACAAGCTCGACGGCCACGACGCCGCGGTCCTCGAATACACCTGCGGCGCCGGTGACCAGCAACGGCACGCCCTGTGGGACGCCGTGGTCCTCAACGGCAAGAGCTACCACTTCTTCGTGACCGTGCCCGAGGCCAAGTTCACCGAGAGCAAGGTCATCTTCGAGGAGATGGTCCGCTCGTTCAAGCTCACCACCCCGTCGGCGGGCGCCTCCACCGGCCAGTGACCCCGCCCCGGTCCATGATCAGATGACGGATCCGGTCAGGAGCCGCGCCCAGCGCGCTGCCCGACCGGATCCGCCGTCCGACCACGGCCGACACCGCCGGCACGGGCCACCGCTCCACCCCACGGTCGGCACCCGTGGGACGGCTTGACGGCGCGGAGTGGGGTGGGGGCGGGGAAGGGCTGAGGCGGCTCGGGGTGGGGCGGGGCGTGCTAAGAACGACGGATGAGTGATCTGCGCGCCGAAGCGGAGGCCTGGCTGGCCGACGATCCCGACCCCGCCGGCCGGGACGAGTTGCGGGCCGTGCTCGACGATCACCAGGAGTTGCGGGAGCGGTTCGCGGGGCCTTTGACGTTCGGCACGGCCGGGCTGCGGGGGCCGCTGCGGGCCGGGCCGAACGGCATGAACCTCGCCGTCGTGCGGGGCGCCGCGGCCGGGCTCGTCCGCTGGCTGGCGGAGACCGGGGTCGAGGGGCCGCTCGTCGTCGGGTACGACGCCCGCCACGGCTCGAAGGCGTTCGCCGAGGAGACCGCGAGGGTGGCGCAGGGCGCCGGGCGGCGCGCGCTGGTGCTGCCCAGGCCGCTGCCGACGCCGGTGCTCGCGTTCGCGGTGCGGCACCTCGACGCCGCCGCCGGGGTCATGGTGACCGCGAGTCACAACCCTCCGCAGGACAACGGCTACAAGGTGTACCTCGGCGACGGCTCGCAGATCGTGCCGCCCGCGGACCGGGAGATCGAGCGGGCGATCCGGGCGGTCGGGCCGCTGCTGGACGTGCCGCTGGGTGACCCCGGCGAGACCCTGGGCGAGGACGTGGTCGACGCGTACGTGGACAGTGCCCTGCGCACCGTCGAGCCTGAGGTGCCGCGGGACCTCGTCATCGCGTACACCCCCATGCACGGAGTAGGAAAAGACGTATTTATCCGGACAATCACCGAAGCGGGGTACCCGGAACCGAACGTCGTCGCGGAGCAGGCCGAGCCCGATCCCGAGTTCCCGACGGTCAAGTTCCCGAACCCGGAGGAGCCAGGCGCGACCGACCTGCTGCTCGCCCTCGCGACGGAGACCGACTCGGACATCGCGATCGCCAACGACCCCGACGCCGACCGGTGCGCAGTGGCGATCAAGGCAGAAGAGGGCTGGCGGCTGCTCAGGGGTGACGAGGTCGGGGTCCTGCTCGCCGACCACCTGATGCGCCGCGGCGTCAAGGGCCGGTACGCGACCACCATCGTGTCCTCCAGCCTGCTGTCCAGGATGTGCGAGTCCCACCAGTTGCCCTACGGCGAGACGCTCACCGGCTTCAAGTGGATCGTCCGGGCCGGCGACGACCTGGTCTTCGGCTACGAGGAGGCGCTGGGGTACTGCGTCGCGCCCACCCACGTGCGGGACAAGGACGGCATCACCGCCGCGCTGCTGGTGTGCGAGCTGGCCGCCGGGCTGAAGTCCGAGTTCAAGGACCTCGGCGACCGGCTCGACGAGCTCGCGCTGCGGCACGGCGTGCACGCCACGGACCAGCTGAGCGTCCGCGTCGACGACCTCGCCGACATCGCCACCGCCATGGCCACGATCCGGCAGCGGCCGCCGGTGGCGCTGCTCGACGAGCCGGTGCACGCGGTCGAGGACCTGCTGCCGGACGCCGACGTGCTGATCGTGCGGGCGGGCACGACCCGGGTGGTGGTGCGGCCGTCGGGGACTGAGCCGAAGCTGAAGGCGTACCTGGAGGTGGTCGAGCCGGTGACGGACGGCAACGTCACGGCCGCCCGCGAGAAGGCCCGGGCGTCCCTGGCCGCGCTGCGGACCGAAACAGCGGCCGCCCTGGGCTTATAGCGTCACCGAGAACACCGTCGACGCGGCCAGCTTCTGGAACTCCGAAAGGGCCGCCTGCGAGCTGTCCGGCCGGGTGTCGCCCTTGGGGGCGTTCGGCGAGTCGAAGTAGACGAGGGCCTTGATCGCGGGGAACCGGCCGAGCTGCTGGCGGACCGTCGAATAGATCCAGGCCTTCTGCGCCGGGTCGGCGGCATGCTCGTACACCCCCCATTCGGCGATCATGAGCGGCTTGTTGCCGTGCGTCCGGGTGGCCCAGGTGTAGAACCCGGGCCACTTCGCGGGATCCGAGGTGCGGTCGACCAGGTACGCGAAGTCGCCGTGGCCGTAGCCGCCGGGCCTGGCGAACAGGTAGGGGTCCATGCCGATCCAGTCGACGACGTCGTCACCGGGGTACAGGTCGCCGAACCACGGCTGCACGCACCAGGGCTCGTACGCCATGTAGACCATGACGAAGACGACATTGGTGACGCCGGCGGCGCGCAGGCGCAGGACGGTGTGCCGGTACATGGCGGCGTAGTCGCGGGCGGTCATGCCGCCGCCGGCCCGCACGTCGTTCTCCGGCTCGTGGTGCAGGGCGACGAACAGCTTCCCCGGGAACGCCTTCAGCCGGGCCGCGGCCCGGTCGATGCGGGCGTCCTGCCCGCCGGCGGCGACGTCGGCCCAGGTCGTGTTCCAGGCGACCTTCCAGTTGGCGAACAGGATCCGCTTGCGGGCCTGCTGCACGGTGGCGATCTCGTCGGCGGTCGGCCAGACCTCGTCGCCGCGGTGGTAGGAGTGCAGGATGTCGGCGGGGCGGCCGGTGGTGCGCTCGAAGTTGCCCAGCGCCTTGGACGACGGCAGGTCGGTGAACGCGCCGGGCGCGACCCCCCACAGCAGCCCGCAGCCCGGCACCAGCTTCGCGCTCAACCCGCAGCGGGTGCCTTCCAGGGCCTTCTTGCTTTGGGAGGGCGCCGCCGATTTCGGAGATGCCGGCGGCGAGCCGGCGGTGCCGAGGCTTTCCGTGTCAGGTCGCTGCGTCGCCGGTACGGAGACAGCCCGTCGTTCGGGTCTACCACCGCCGGTCGCCGCGAGGGCGCCGGAGCCGACGAGGATCCCCACCGTGACGGCGACGGCGAGGACTGGATGGGTGCGCAGGAACGAGCGTCGGTGCTTCATCGCCGGTCACCGTAGGCCGCTGCTCAGCCCGTCAGGCAATGGCTGAGCAGCAGATATCCCCCGAACCGGCGACGGGAATTAAGGTGCGGTTCAAATTCGGACCGAGTGGGAGCGAAGCGAGCATGGGGGGTGTGGGGAGGCGCAGCCCCCCACGAAACCGGCGGCGAAGCCGACGGAGCTAGGAACAGTTCGAGTGGGAGCGAAGCGAGCATGGGGGGTGTGGGGAGGCGCAGCCCCCCACGGAACCGCCGGCGAAGCTTCGGAGCTAGAAGCGGGGCATGCCGCCGAACTGCCGGTCGCCGGCGTCGCCGAGGCCTGGGACGATGTACATGCGCTCGTTGAGCTTCTCGTCGATCGCGGCCGTGACCAGGCGGATCGGCAGGCCGGAGTCGGCCAGTCGCTCGATGCCGGCGGGCGCGGCGAGCACGCACAGCACGGTGATGTCGGTCGCGCCGCGGTCGACCAGCAGCCGCACGCAGTGCAGCAGCGAGCCGCCGGTGGCGAGCATCGGGTCGAGGACCAGCACCGGGATGCCCTTGAGGTCACCGGGCAGTGACTCCATGTAGGCGCGCGGCTCGTAGGTCTCCTCGTCGCGGGCCAGCCCGACGAAGCCCATCGAGGACTCCGGCAGCAGCGCCAGGGCCGAGTCGGCCATGCCCAGCCCGGCCCGCAGGACCGGCACCAGCAGCGGAGGGTTGGCCAGCCGGGTGCCTTCGGCCACGGCGACCGGCGTCTGCACCGGGAACTGCTCGGTGGCGAAGGAGCGGGCCGCCTCGTACACCAGCATCGTGGTGAGCTCGTGCAGCGCGGCACGGAACTGGCCGTTGTCGGTCCGTTCGTCACGCATCGCGGTCAGTCGCGACTTGGCCAGGGGGTGATCCACCACGAGTACGTCCACGAGAGCACAGCCTAGACTCAGGTCATGACCCTCACCGCCGAGGTCGCGCGCTCACAAGGCGCCCTGCGGACCTTCCTGCACGGTTTGCCCGGTGTCGACCAGGTTGGCGCGGAGCAGCGCGCCGCCATGCTGGGCACCCGGTCGATCAAGACGACGGCGAAGGCGCAGGCCCTGGATCTGGCGATCCGCATGGTCGACCTGACGACGCTCGAAGGCTCCGACACCCCCGGCAAGGTCCGGGCGCTGTGCGCGAAGGCGATCCGGCCCGACCCCGCCGACCCGACCTGCCCGAGCGCCGCCGCGATCTGCGTCTACCCAGCGATGATCTCGGTGGCCGCCGAGGCGCTGCACGGCAGCGGGGTCCACCTGGCCAGCGTCGCCACCGCCTTCCCGTCCGGGCAGGCGCCCCTCGACGTGAAGCTGGCCGACACCCGCGCGGCCGTCGCCGACGGCGCCGACGAGATCGACATGGTGATCAAGCGGGGCGCGTTCCTGGCCGGGCGGTATGCCGAGGTCCACGACGAGATCGTGGCGGTCAAGGAGGCGTGCGGCGACGCGCACCTCAAGGTCATCCTGGAAACCGGCGAGCTGGCCACCCTCGACAACGTGCGCCGCGCCTCCTGGCTGGCGATGCTGGCCGGCGCCGACTTCATCAAGACCTCGACCGGCAAGATCCAGCCGGCGGCGACGCTGCCGGTGACGCTGGTCATGCTGGAGGCGGTGCGCGACTTCCGGGCCGCGACCGGCCGGATCATCGGGGTGAAGCCCGCCGGCGGCATCCGCACGGCGAAGGACGCGATCAAGTACCTGGTCATGGTCAACGAGACCGCCGGCCCCGACTGGCTGGACCCCGACCGGTTCCGGTTCGGCGCCTCCACGCTGCTCAACGACCTGCTCATGCAGCGGACCAAGCTTGCCACCGGCCACTACGCGGGCCCCGACTACTTCACCTTGGACTAGGACGATGGATTTTCAGTACGCACCGGCGCCGGAGTCACGTTCGGTCGTCGACATCCGGTCCTCCTACGGCCTGTTCATCAACGGCGCGTTCGTCGACGGGCGGGGCGAGTCGTTCAAGTCGGTCAACCCGGCCACCGAGGAGGCCCTGGCCGACATCGCGGCAGCCTCCTCGGAGGACGTCGACGCGGCGGTGCAGGCGGCGCGTCATGCCTTCGACACCGTCTGGGGCCCGATGCCCGGGCGGGAGCGCGCCAAGTACCTGTTCCGGATCGCCCGGATCATCCAGGAACGGGCCCGTGAGCTCGCGGTGCTCGAGTCCCTCGACAACGGCAAGCCGATCCGCGAGTCGCGCGACGTCGACGTGCCGCTCGTCGCCGCCCACTTCTTCTACTACGCGGGCTGGGCCGACAAGCTGCCGTACGCCGGCTTCGGCCCGGACCCGAAGCCGCTCGGCGTGGCCGCTCAGGTCATCCCGTGGAACTTTCCGTTGTTGATGTTGGCGTGGAAGATCGCGCCGGCGCTCGCGGCGGGCAACACGGTGGTGCTGAAGCCGGCCGAGACGACGCCGCTGACGGCGCTGCTGTTCGCGGAGATCTGCCAGCAGGCCGAGCTGCCGCCGGGCGTGGTCAACATCGTCACCGGCGCCGGGGACACCGGCCGGCTGCTCGTCGAGCACGCCGGCGTCGACAAGGTGGCGTTCACCGGCTCGACCGAGGTCGGGCGGTCCATCGCGCGGGCCGTCGCCGGCACCCGCAAGCGGCTCACCCTCGAGCTGGGCGGCAAGGCCGCCAACATCGTCTTCGACGACGCGGCGCTCGACCAGGCGGTCGAGGGCGTGGTCAACGGCATCTTCTTCAACCAGGGGCACGTCTGCTGCGCCGGGTCCCGGCTGCTGCTGCAGGAGTCCGTGGCGGAGGAGTTCCTCGATGCGCTGAAGCGGCGGATGGCGCAGCTGCGGGTCGGTGACCCCCTGGACAAGAACACCGACGTCGGTGCGATCAACTCCGCCGCGCAGCTGGCCCGGATCCGGCAGCTGTCGCAGATCGGCGAGGACGAGGGCGCCGAGCGCTGGTCCGCGCCGTGCGAGCTGCCGTCGCGCGGCTACTGGTTCACCCCGACGCTCTTCACCGGCGTGACGCAGGCGCACCGGATCGCCCGCGAGGAGATCTTCGGGCCGGTCCTGTCGGTGCTGACGTTCCGCACCCCCGACGAAGCCGTCGAGAAGGCCAACAACACGCCCTACGGGCTGTCCGCCGGGATCTGGACCGAGAAGGGCTCCCGGATCCTGCACATCGCGGACCGGCTGCGCGCCGGCGTCGTGTGGGCCAACACCTTCAACAAGTTCGACCCGACGTCACCCTTCGGCGGCTACAAGGAATCCGGCTACGGCCGCGAGGGTGGCCGTCACGGGCTGGAGGCATACCTTGAGCACTGAGTCACCGGCACGGCTCGCCGTGCGCAAGACGTACAAGCTGTACATCGGCGGCGCGTTCCCCCGCAGCGAGTCCGGGAGGTCCTACCAGGTGCATTCCGCCTCCGGCGCGTTCCTGGCCAACGCCGCGCTCGGCTCCCGCAAGGACGCCCGCGACGCGGTCAAGGCGGCCCGCGCGGCCGTCGGCAAGTGGTCCGGCGCCACCGCCTACAACCGCGGCCAGGTCCTGTACCGGGTGGCCGAGGTCCTCGAGGGCCGGCACGAGCAGTTCGTCAGCGAGGTGAAGGCCGCCGAGGGCGGCTCGCGTAAGGAGGCCGCGGCCCAGGTGGACGCCGCGATCGACCGGTGGGTCTGGTATGCGGGCTGGTCGGACAAGATCGCGCAGATCCACGGCGGGGCCAACCCGGTCGCCGGGCCGTACTTCAACCTGTCCGCGCCCGAGCCGACCGGGGTCGTGGCCGTCGTCGCGCCCGCCGGCTCTTCGCTGCTCGGCCTGGTCAGCGTCATCGCACCGGCGATCGTGACGGGCAACACCGTCGTGGTCATCGCCTCCACCGACCGGCCGCTGCCGGCGATCTCGCTCACCGAGGTCCTCGCCACCTCCGACCTGCCGGGCGGCGTCGTCAACGTCCTCACCGGGAAGGCCGCGGAGATCGCGCCGTGGCTCGCCTCGCACCAGGACGTCAACGCCATCGACCTCACGGGTGTGACGGACGACACGCTCGCCAAAGACTTGGAAGTCGCGGCAGCGGAGAACCTGAAGCGGGTGATCCGACCTGCTGACCCTGACTGGAGCGCCGATCCGGGCGTGTCCCGCATGCTGGCCCTGCTGGAGATCAAGACGGTCTGGCACCCCAAGGGGGTCTGACCGTCGCCAACCGGGCACACTAGGGTGTTTGTGCGCGAGGCCATGTAAGTGAGCAGTGTGCCCGCACGCCGAGCCGACTACGGAGGTCACAGTGGCCCGCCAGTCTTCCCGTCCGTCTTCTTCACGTCCGGCGTCCTCGCGCCCAGCAGCGGCGAAGAAGAGCACACCGGCCCCGGAGCCGGCCGCCGCCGAAGAGGTTTCGGACATTTCTGACACCACTGAGACGACGGACGTCGTTGAGGACGTCGACGCCGTCGAGGACGTTGAGGCGGCTGAGGACGTCGAGACGGTTGAGGACGACGAGGTCGAGGACGACGACGCCGACTTCAACGAGGAGGACGGCGGCCGGGAGCGCTCGGCGCAGGCCGACGCGATGTGGACCGACGTCAACATCGAGCCGGTCGAGATCGCGCTGCCGAAGGGCGTCGGCTACACCCTGCGGGCCTACCGGCTGTCGACCGAGCTCACCCCGACCGAGCTGGACGAGGAGGAGGACGACTTCGCGATCCTCCACCGCCGCGAGGTCGACGTGGACGAGGAAGAGGTCGTCATCCTCGACGAGAACGCGGAGCTGTTCGCCGAGGAGGAGCCCGAGCCGGCGGCGCTGAAGAAGCCCGCCAAGAAGAAGTCCGCACGGGACGAGGACGAGGACTCCGACGACGCGGATGACGCGGTCGCGAAGGACGAATCGGATGACGACGACGATGCCGACGAAACGGACGACGTCGACGCCGAGGCCGCCGAGGACGAGGACGACGATGAGGACGAGGACGAGGAGGAGCCCGAGGAGGTTCCCGCGTTCCTCGGCCACCGCGGCAAGCTGCTGCTCTTCCGCAGCGTCGAGGGGCTCGTCGAGTTCGTGAAGTCCGACGAGGAGCACGACCTGCTCCAGCTCGACACGTGGAGCAGCCTGAAGACCCGCATCACCGCCTCCGCGGTGGTGCCGAAGGACGAGGACCGCTACGAGCTGGACCTCGTCGTGGAGAACCTCCGCGGCGGTCAGGACGCCTGGGACGGCGAGCTGCTCATCGCCGCCGGCGAGGCCGCCCGCGACCTGGCCTACTCGCTGCGCCTGGAGGCGGTCCGCACCGCCCTTTCGCCCGGCTCCCCCCTCGACGACCTCGACGAGGCGCTGCGCGCAGCGGCCGGCGGCGGCGTCAGTGGCTTCTTCGCCAAGCGCCGGCTGAAGAAAATCGGGGCACAACAGGCAGCGCTCGGCTGGCGGACCATAATCGGCAAGATTTCTGCCGCTGTGGACTGGCGTGATTGATTTGTGACCGACAGGATCTAAGCCGTGGGCATTTTGGCACGGCGGGCAAGACCCGACCTTTGACCGGACGGGTGCGGCGCTGCGCGACGATCAGCCGATGACGGCATTCAACCGAAACGGCTGATCGCGTCACCCGCCCGCAACCTGTTTAGTAGAGGTCGTTCAGTTTGACCTGCGGCAACACACGGCGGGGCGCCGGGACACGCCCCCGCCGACGTGATGAAAGCTCAACTTGCTGTCCCGAGAGGAGGACGACGCGGTGGCGCTCGTTCGGGTGTACTGCGGTCTGGCGTCGGCTGATCTCGCCGAGCCGCAGTCAAGCTCCGAAATCTGGTTGACCGTCGCGGTCGTCGACGACGCCGGCCGACTCATCGACATCTGCGAGGTGAGCGACGACGCCGGCGGCTACGCCGAGCTCAGCGCGCTGCTCGCGCAACGCTCCGGCGGTCAGTCCGCCGTGGCGGTCGCGGCCGAGAGCGACGACCACGTCGTCACCCAGCTGCTCACCGCGGCCGGGCGCAACCTCGCCTTCACCGACGACGACTCGGCCGACGACTACGCCGAGCGCTTCGCGGACGACGAGTCGCCGGAGGAGATCCAGTCCAACGCCGCCGAGCGGCGCGCCGTGGGCCTCGCCCGCGCGCTGCAGGCCGGCGTGCTCTCCGCGGTCGGGCAGTCCCCGCCGCGCGACATGCTGCCGCTCAAGCCGGTCCTGGCCGCGCACGCCGCGGTCGTCTCCGGCCGCCAGAGCGCCGCCGCGACGCTGCGGGAGGTGCTGCGCGAGCTGTACCCGGCCGCGCTGCGCGCCTACCCGGACCCGGCCGAGACGATCCCGCTGGCGATCCTCGACGCGCTGCCGGAGCCCGGCATCCTCGGCGGCGGTGCCGCCGGCCGGAACCGGGACGCCCAGGTCGTCACGGAGCTCGCCGCCAACGGGGTCGCCGACGCCACCACCCTCGGCGAGGCCATCACCGCGCTGCGGGTCGCGATCGCCGAGACCCCCCGCCGCACCGGGGTCAACCGGGCGCTCACCGCCGCGGTCGCCGAGACCATCCGGCAGTCCGTCGCCGCGGTCCGCGCCTGCGACGCGGCCGCCGCCTCGCTCGTCGGCGTCCTCGCCGAGAAGATGAGCCCGTCGCGGCTGCAGCCGGGCCGCCAGCGCTCGCCGCTGACGCCGGTCGCGCCGCTGCGCGCCGCGCCGCCCGTGCCCACGTCCGCCCCGGGCTCCGCCGGTTCCCTCGGATCCGTCGCCGCCGTCGGGCAGGACGCGCCGCCGACCCGCAGCCGGGTCGCCGCCCGCGCCGCCGAGGCCGCCCGGGCCGCCGAGTCGACCGCCGCGCAGGCCACGCCCGCAGCCTTCGGGGCGGGAGCCCAGCCCGCTGCCGCCGGTGGACGCACCAACGCCGCCGCGGCCACCGGTGGCCGCCGCCGTGCGCAGACCCAGCCGCCCGCCCAGGCCCAGCCGCCGGCCGTTTCCGCGCCGCCGGCCGCCGCCTCGGGCCTGCCGTCGCGCCGTGGCGTCGTGTCCGGGCCGCCCGCGGCCGCCTCGACCCCGCCGGTGACCTCGACCCCGCCCGGCTACCAGCCCGCGGCCGCCGCGTTCGGCCAGCCGGTCACCTCGACCCCGCCGGGCTACGGCCAGCAGGTCCCGTCCGCGCCGCCGGCCTACGGCCAGCCCGTCACGTCCACGCCGCCGGGGTTCGGGCAGCAGGTCCCGTCCGCGCCGCCGGTGTACGGCCAGCCCGTCACGTCCACGCCGCCCGGCTACGGGCAGCAGGTCCCGTCCGCGCCGCCGGCCTACGGCCAGCCCGTGACCTCGACGCCGCCCGACTTCGGGCAGCCCGTCACGTCCACGCCGCCCGGTTACGGCGTGCCGTCCACGCCCCCGGCGTACGGGGTCAGCTCGACGCCCCCCGCCTACGGGGTCACCTCGACGCCGCCCGGCTACACAGCACCGCCCAGCTACTCGACGACCTTCCCGGGCGCGTTCGACAACACGGCCGCCGGTGGACCGGGTCAGCCGGTCGCCCCGCCGTACCAGCCGGCCGCGTACCAGCCGCCGGCACCGACGTACGCACCCGCGCCGCCGATCCCGCCGACGTACCAGCAGCAGCCGGTCCCGGCGTCGATGCAGTCGATCCCGGTGCCGCTGCAGCCCGCGCCGCCGCAGCCGGTGCCGGTCGCACCCCTGCCCGTCGCGCCCGCCCCGGTCGCACCGCCGCCGGTCGCACCGGCCCCGGTGATCCCGCCGCCGGCCGCGACCGAGCCGACGTTCGCCTCGCTGATGCCGACGCCCCCACCGGGCATCGCCCCGCTGCTCTCCGACGGTGGCTTCGACTTCACCCGCCCCTCCTCCGCGCCTCCGGCCGCGGCCCAGGAGAGCGACAGCGGCGCCATCCGGCTCAGTGACCTCAGCTCCCTCGGCGAGCCGCCGACCCTGGACCCGGCGACGCCGGCGCCCGGGACGCGGAGCAGCTGGCCGCTGAGCGGCGCCGAGGGTGCCGGCGCGTTCGACGGCGACCCGCTGCAGATGACGACGTCGGCGTTCGCGGTCGAGACCCCGGCTCCGTCGTTCTCATCGGAGGCTCCGTCGTTCTCGTCGGATCTGAGCAGCCTGCCGCGCCTGAGCGACCTGCCCAAGCCGCCGGTCGAGCTGCGCGACCTCGAGACCACCGGCGACTTCGGCCGCCGCGGCGCCACGGACACGGCCGACGCCGCCGGCCGCACCGAGCACGCGGAGCTGCTCAACCGCTCCGAGCTCAGCCGGTCCGAGCGCAACCGGGCGGACCGCAACCGCGCCGACCGCGACCCCTTGAACCACGCCGACCTGTCGACCTCGGAAGGCGACGCGGGTGCGGAGCCGAGCCGGGGGCGGCGCGGTAGCCGCGCCGACGAGGCAGCGTCAACCGCAAGATCCGAAGGCCGCCGCTCGGAGCGCTCGCGCGCCGAGGCCGCAGAGCCGTCGCGTTCCGAGCCTTCGCGTTCCGAGCCTTCACGTTCCGAGCCGGCGCGGTCCGAGCGGTCCCGCACGGAGATCCCGCGCAGCGAGCGGTCCCGGACCGAGATCCCGCGGTCCGAGCGCTCGCGCACCGAGATCCCGCGTAGCGAGCGGTCCCGGGCCGAGCGCCCGGTCGAGCTGCCCCGCCAGCGTGAGGGTCGCGTCCCGCCCCCGTGGCAGACCGGCGACCTGCCGGCCGAGCCCGCCGGTCTCCGCCTCGTCGAGCCCGCTCCCGTGCCGGACCCGGCGCTGAGCGGGTACTCCGACGAGCTGAGCGGGGAGTACAGCGGCGAGTTCCGCTTCGAGCCGCCCGCCCTCCGCCTCGTCGAGGGCCCGGCCGAACGCGCCACCGCCCGCAGCAACGGCACCGGCGCGGGCCGCAGCCGCCGCGCCGCCGCCGAACGCGCCGAGGCCACCGCGAAGCCCGCCGACGAGGCGGACGGTGACCTGTTGATATTCGCCGCGGCACGTTCCGCGTGGTTCACCGACTGGGACGCCGACAGCGAGACGGAGACCCCGGCCGAGCGCCCCGCCGTCAACTGGGACAACCAGAACGACTCCGCCTGGCGGGCCGCCGAGGAGGCCGCCCAGCCGAAGCTCGGCGACGAGACCTCAACCGGCCTGCCGCGGCGCGTGCCGCAGCAGAACCTGGTCCCCGGCTCTCCGATCAACTCCCCGGAGCGCCCGCTGCGCATCGTCCGCGACGCCGCGCAGATCGCCGCCCACACCACGGGCTACTTCCGTGGCTGGCGCCGGGGCCAGGAGGTCGGCGGGTTCGCCGTCGGCGGGCGCCCGGGCCGCGAGGCAGCCGGCGGCTGGGACTTCAGCCGCGAGCGCGAGGCCAGCCGGGAGTACCAGGAGCGCGAGTTCGAGTACCGCTCAGCCCGCCGCTGAGTGTTTGTGCACCACCGCAGGGTCGCCCTCTTCCGGGGGCGGCCCTGCGGCGTTTGTCGTGCCGCTGCGCATCGTCCGGCCGCCCGCACAGACGGCTCCTTCGATCTGCGAGATCACTTGGGTCTCGATTGCCGCCGGCTTTGAAGAAATTCCGACAAATCGCCCTAGTCGGGGCGATGGCAGTGCCGTCCCAGGGTCTAACAATCCTGTTCGCTTGATCGAAGGCGCCGGGCGGTCGCGTGGACGGCCACGGCATTCCTTCGATCACGCGTGGGGGCGGAGGATGCGCTCGGACGACAAGGAGCGTCGTAGTGGATCGGTGACGCAACGTCGACAATTGCGGCAGGCGGTGGACCCGGTGGCGTGTCGACGGAAGAATCGATGGCGCGGCACCAGAGTGGTCACCCCATCAAGCTCGGCCCAGTTCCAGTAGGGCCGCAATCCCGCCCAGACGCGCTGTGGTCGGCTGCGCGACCCGTCGCCACTATCCGTATACCCTTCGCACACCGTCGAACCGTCAGCGACCTCTCAGAGCTTCCCGGGCCAGGATGCCATCCGAGTTCGTCGCTGCGGCCCAACGCGCCCACCGGACGCGACGTAACCGCCCGACCCGACCAGCAGGCCGATCCCGCCCAACCAGCACACGATCACGGCCAGCTCTGCAAAGGAGACCGGCGAGCCAACCGGCCGGCGGACACCGCAACCGACCGCAGCAGATCTCGCAACCAAGCCCACGACAGACCCTGGTGTGAGGCCCCTGCGCGGACAGACCCCCGCGGACAGACCTCCGCGGACAGACCTCCGCGGACAGCCCCCCGCGGACAGCCCCTGCGCGAGCAGGCGACCCGAGCACAGCACCACACGCACAGGCCCGCTCGCCCTGACTGGCCGCACGAGCGAGACCCACGGGCGGGGCCCAGTCCACCCCGCCCTACCACGCCACGCCACGCCAGCACGGACTCGCACGCAGCGCCCACCCCGCCCACGCCACGCCACGCCACGCCACGCCACGCCACGCCACGCCACGCCAGCACGGACTCGCACACAGCGCCCACCCCGCCCACGCCACGCCAGCACGGACCCGCACGCAGTTCCACCCATCCACACGCCACACGCCACACGCCACGCCAACAAGACCCACACGCAGACCCCGCCCACCACACCACGCAAACCCGCACGCAGCAGACCGCGCGAGCAAGAACCTCACGCAGCAGACCGGGCGGCGAAGTTCCGAGTGAGCGGGATCAACCAGGTGCGGAGACCGGGGACAGGGCGTCGTGCGAGCAAGGGCGCGGCTGCACCCGGTGGACAGCGGGCGCAGACAGACGCGCGCACCGTGTCCGCCCTGCTGAGGAGGCGGACGCGGTGCGCGCGGAGACGTGCTGGAGAGGGGGTAGCAGGAGGTTACGCGGGGGCGGTCGCCCGGGTGCGGCGCATCGACAGGACGTACTCGACGAGGGAGATGAGCACGTTCTTCGTCGACTCCCGGGAGCGGGCGTCGCAGGAGACGACCGGGACGTCGCTGGAGATCGCGAGCGCCTCACGGACGTCGTCGGCGTTGTGATACTGCACGCCGTCGAAGCAGTTGATCGCGACGAGGTACGGCAGCCGCCGATGCTCGAAGAAGTCGATCGCGGCGAAACAGTCGGCGAGACGCCGGGTGTCCACCATGACGACAGCGCCGATGGCGCCGCGGACCAGTTCGTCCCACATGAACCAGAAACGGGTCTGGCCCGGCGTGCCGAACAGGTACAGGATCAGGTCACGGTCGATCGAGATACGACCGAAGTCCATCGCGACCGTGGTCGTCGTCTTGCCGGGGACATTGCGGGTGTCGTCCACACCGACGCCGGCGGACGTCATGATGGCCTCGGTGGTCAGCGGCGTGATCTCCGAGACCGAGCCGACCAGTGTGGTCTTGCCCACGCCGAACCCTCCGGCGATGACGATCTTCGCTGACGTGACCCGCCCTGGGCGGACTGCCACGTCAGAGCCTCCGAAGTCCACTCAGCACCCTCTCAAGCAGTTCTGTGCCCACCGACTCGTTTTCGTCGAGCGAGGTCGGCTCGTACACCGCGACCAGTCCGTCGGCAGCCATGTCCGCAACGATGACCCGCGCGACACCCAGCGGAAGCTGCATGCGCGCCGCGATCTCAGCGAGAGACTGCAAGCGACCGTCGCAAAGCGTGGAAATGTATTGCTGTTCTTGTCCGTGAGCACCGCCCGGCCGGGAGTTGGCCGCTCGACCACGCACGGTGGTCTCGACCAGCGCCTCAATCGCAATATCCAGCTTTGGCCGGGTGCGACCTCGGGTGACGGCGTACGGCCTGACCAACGCGCCGGTTGGTTCATCGCGCTCGGCCATGGTCGCCGTTCACCTCCTCACTCGTCGGGCGTCGTCAACAGCTAATGCGTCAACAGTTATGTCGTCATGAGCTAACGCGTAAAGCACCTAGTTCAGTTTCAGCCGAGCATCGACGCAGTCGGCCGGGGTGGCGGTGTCAGAGCGTCACCGACCCGGTCGACCAGCAACGCCATTTCGTATCCGACCTGACCGACGTCGCACGCACGGGCCGCGAGGACCGCGAACGAGGAGCCGTCGGAGATCGACATGAGGAAGAGGAAACCGTTGTCCATTTCGACGACGGTCTGCAGCACCGCCCCGCCCTCGAAGCAGCGGGAAGCGCCCTGCGTGAGGCTCACCAGACCGGAGGCGATCGCGGCGAGCTGGTCGCCCCGGTCGCGCGGCAGGTCACGAGAGGCGGCCAACAGCAGACCGTCTGCCGAGACGGCTACCGCGTGGGCGACGCCCGGCACTCGGTCCGCGAAGTTGGCGAGTAGCCAACCGAGATCCTGCGTAGATGTCATGCCTCTTGCTCCTTGCCAACCTGCGAGTTTTGAGGCCCGGCCGAAGTGGGCTCCGGGGTTTTCGAGTCGTCGGACCGGGTGCGGCCGCGCTGAACGCCTCGGTGATACGCGGACAACAGACCACGCACGGACTCCGGTGTGCGCCGGTGCACCGTGGCGGGGTTTTTCTCCACCCCACCGGGGACCAGCTGCGCCTGCGGCACGCGTTTTGGCAAACCCGTGTCGGTCGTCGCAAATTCCTGTTCCTCGGCGAGCGCGGCCGCCGCCTGCCATCCTTCGTCAGCCGCAGTCTGCCAGTTTACCGCCGGACCGCCGGATGTCCGGTCGGCCGAACCTCGCGAAGCTTCACCCGGAACCCGGGTTTCAAAACGCTGCGGCGGCACGTATGCCGTATCGCTGTAGGTCACCTCGACCGGCCGCGTCGCCGAGGCACCGTTGGACACCGGAGCCGGGGCCGGCGGTGCGGCAGGAGCGGGCGAAGCAGCGGCGACAGGTTCGTCGTCGAAGGTCGGGTGCTTGCTGGTGGTCTGGAACCAGGCCGACTCCAGCTCGCGGAAGATCGGCAGCTCCATCGTCTCGTCGACGAAGCGCTGGCGGGAGTCGCCGGCGTCGCTGTCGGAGGCCGAGGGGTCCCAGTCCAGGCGCACCCGCGGGATCTCCGCGGTCATGTCGACCGCCGGGTAGGCCTCGGGCTGCGGTGGCGCGTAGGCGTCCGCCTGCTGGGCCGCCGCGGCCGCATACCTGTCGGGCTGCGACGCGCCGGGCGCGGGCGCCGGGGACACCGGTGGCCAGGCGGGCGGTGCCGCCGCGGCCGGAGGCGGCCCACCGGCCGCGTACGCCGCGGGGGCGTCGTAGCCGCGCGGTCCGGGTGCCTCGGGGCGCTGCCGCGGGATCTGGCCACTGGCCTCGTCCTCGACCTCGCCGTCGACGTCCCAGTTCTCGTTGGCGCGGCGCTGCGGCAGCGGGTTGAGGTCGCCGGGCGACTGCCGGTCCTGGTCGCCGCTGACACCGGTCAGGTCCGACCAGGCGGGCAGGCTGCGAGCGGGTCCGGGTCCGGGTCCGACCGGCGGGCGGCCGCCGAAGCCACCGTCGCGCGGGCCGGGGCCGACCTCGCGGGGGCCGGGGCCCTGGCCGCCGGCGAAGCCCTCGCGGGGCGCCGGGCCGGACGGGCCCTGGCCGAAGCCGCCGCCGTCGTGGAAGGCGCTGGGTCCGCCACCGTACGGAGGCTGCCCGTTGCCCGCGGGCGGGATCTCCCGCCGCGGCGGGGCACCGTTGGCGAAGCCGTTGACCGTCGGCCGCTCGCCGGTGTGGCTACCGCCACCGAACAGACCGCTGCTGGTGAGCGTGCCGAAGCGCGGGCCGCCGTTGCCGCCGCCGACCGGAGCCGGACCGCTTTCCAGCGCGAGTGGCGAGGCGAGCGGGGAGCGCGGCGCGGGCGTCGACGGGATCGGCCGGGCCTGGACCATGTCGTTGGGACCGACGGCGGGCATGCCCGCGGTCGGCATGCCGGCGTTGGCGCGGCCGGACAGCGCCCGCGGCACCAGGACCCCGGCGGGCAGCGTCATGTCGGCGATGGTGCCGCGCTCACGCGCGGCCCGCAGCTCGACCTTGACGCCGTGCCGGGCGGCCAGCCGGGCGACCACGACGAGGCCCATCATCCGGGAGACGGCGACGTCGACCATCGGCGGGTTGGCGAGGCGGTCGTTGAGCTCGTTGAGCTGCTCGGGCGAGACGCCGATGCCGTGGTCCTCGACGAGGAGGACGGAGCGGTCGCCGACGCGGCGGGCCTCCACGATGACCGCCGAGTCCGGCGGGGAGAAGGCGGTCGCGTTGTCGAGCAGCTCGGCGACCAGGTGGACCATGTCGTTGACCGCGTGGGCCGCGATCTCGATGTCCCGGTCGATCATGCCGAACTCGATGCGCGTGTAGTGCTCGACCTCGGACTGCGCGGCGCGGAGCACGTCCATGAGCGGCGCGGGCTCGCGCTGGATGCGGGTCGAGTCGGCGCCGGCGAGGACCAGGAGGTTCTCGTCGTTACGGCGCATCCGGGTGGCCAGGTGGTCGAGCTGGAAGAGCTCGGCCAGCCGGTCCGGGTCCTCCTCGCCGCGCTCCAGGCGGTCCAGGTGACCGATGAGCCGGTCGACCAGGATCTGGGAGCGGCGGGCGAGGTTGACGAACATCGTCGCGACGCTGGCCCGCAGGGCGGCCTGCTCGGCCGCGGTCCGGACGGCTTCCAGGTGGACGGCGTTGAACGCCTCGGCCACCTGGCCGAACTCGTCGCGACTTCGGACCGGCAGCGGCTCGGCGATCTGCAGCGCAAGCTGGTGCGGCGACATCTGACCGGCGAGTGCCGGGTCACGCAGTCGCTGGACGGCCTGGGGCAGCCCGTACTGCGCGACGGTGAGCGCGCCGTGGCGCAGCTCCCGCAGCGAGCGGGCCATGGACCGGGCCACGATCCAGGCGAAGAGGATGGCGAGCAGCAGCATGCCCAGCAGGGCGCCGGCGGTGACGAGCACCTGGCGCTGCAGGTCGTTGCGGTGCGCCGTGGCGGACTCGATGTTGTGCTCGTCGAACTCGATCTCGATGCCGCGCAACAGGTTGGTCTTGTTCACCATCGCGTTGTCCCAGTTGGCAACGCTGAAGATGCCGCCGGGCAGTGCCTCGGTGGTGAGCGGGGTGAGCTGGCCCTCGAACTTGGCGGCCTCGCGCAGGTCTGAGCCGGCGATCTTCTTGTCGAACAGGTCGCGGTGCCACGGCTCGGAGACGACCCGGAACTGCTCCTCGGCCTGTTCCTGGCCGTTGAGCGCGGCGTCGAACTCCTTGCGCAGCTGCGGGGTGAACGCCTTGGTGGTGAGGACCCGCAGCACGACGACCCGCTCGAGGGAGACCTGCTCCTTCATCTCGGAGATCGCCGCGGCGGCGCGCATGTCGGCGCCGAGCGCCGGGTTGTTGGACAGTTCGGCCGCGGCGTCGCGGATGCTCAGCAGGTCGTCGATCAGCGTGCGATAGCGGCTGACGACGGTGCTGGCCAGGATTTCCTTGCCGCCCTCGGAGATCTGCTTGCGCATGCCGGGCAGGTCGAGCAACTGGATGTCGATCGCCGCGAGCTGCTTGCGGAAGTCCTCCGGCGGGTCGGCCAGGCCGGACCGGGTGAGCCGGTAGTCCTTGCTCGCGTCCTCGGACTTCTGGATCTGGCGCTCGAACGTGGCGCGCGCCTCGACGTCGGCCGGCGTGCTGATCACACCGAGCAGCAGCGCCGCGTTGGCGCGCTCGCTCTGCAGCTCATGCACGAGGGCCGAGGCCTGGGCCGACAACCCGGAAAGGGTGCGCGCCCGGTCGGCGTCGTTGGCCTGACCGATGTTGTTGACCAGGCCGTTCGTGCCGACCACGATCGTCGCGATGATGGGGACGATCATGATCAGGCCGAGCTTCGACCAGATCGGCAGGTCTCGGAGCCGGCCCACCGGGAGACGCAGACGCGACGAGACCGGCTCCCGCGTCGTTGGCCGTTTGCTCACTTCACCGCCCTCCGAACCGGGGCCTTGTGAAACAGCAGGCACCCGCGACCGGCCGACCCTACTGGGCCAGACCTCCGAGATTCCACCATGTCCCGTCGCAAGAAGAAAGCCCAGGCCTCCCGCTAGCCGTTATGTACGGAGTAACGAAATTCGTCCGTTTATCAGGCGCTTCACCCGATCATCCCGTTACGCTGGGCGATTTACCCGATGCACGCAGATGATGACGCCTGACAAATACGGACAAAATTACGACATCAACTTCGCGTACGCGGGCTTGATGACGTCATTGATCAACGACAGGCGCTCATCAAACGGAATGAACGCGCTCTTCATTGCATTCACCGTGAACCACTGCAATTCGGACCAGCCGTAGCCGAAGGCCTCCACCAGCAGCGCCATCTCGCGGCTCATCGAGGTCCCGCTCATCAGCCGGTTGTCGGTGTTGACCGTGACCCGGAAGCGCAGGTCACGGAGCAACCCGATCGGGTGCTCCCGGATCGAGGCGGCGGCGCCGGTCTGGACGTTGGACGACGGGCAGAGCTCCAGCGGGATGCGCTTGTCCCGCACATACGCGGCCAGCCGACCGAGGGAATTGTCGGCCGCGACGTCGTCGACGATGCGCACACCGTGTCCGAGCCGGTCCGCGCCGCACCACTGGATCGCCTGCCAGATGGACGGCAGGCCGAACGCCTCGCCGGCGTGGATGGTGAAATGCGAGTTCTCGCGCTGGAGGTATTCGAAGGCGTCCAGGTGCCGGGTGGGCGGGTACCCCGCCTCCGCGCCGGCGATGTCGAAGCCGACCACCCCGGCGTCGCGGTACTGCACCGACAGTTCGGCGATCTCCATGGAACGGGCCGCGTGCCGCATCGCGGTCAGCAGCGTGCCGACCCGGATCGGGCTGCCGGCGGCGGCCGCCTCGGCGGAGCCCTCCCGGAAGCCGTCCAGGACCGCCTCGACCACCTCGCTCAGCACGAGGCCCTGGGCCAGATGCTGCTCGGGCGCGAACCGGACCTCCGCGTAGACCACGCCGTCGGCGGCGAGGTCCAGGGCGCACTCCCGGGCGACCCTGACCAGGGATTCCCGGGTCTGCATCACCGCGACCGTGTGCGCGAACGTCTCCAGATACCGCTCCAGCGAGCCGGAGTCCGCCGCCGCGACGAACCACTCCGCGAGCCCGTCCGGGGTCGCGGCGGGCAGCTCGTGGCTGATGCCGGCGGCGAGGTCGAGGATGGTGGCGGGGCGCAGGCCCCCGTCGAGGTGGTCGTGGAGGAGTGCCTTCGGCGCGCGACGGATCTCGTCGTAGATGGGTGCAACCATGGAACGACACTAGTAGCGTGCACGCTTCCGTCATCACACATCTGCGGTGTCCGGTCTGTGCCGGACCGCTCACGGCCGCGGACCGGGCGCTGCGCTGCGCTGCGGGTCACTCGTTCGACGTCGCGCGGCAGGGCTACGTGGACCTGACCGCGGGGCGGACGGTGCACGCCGGCGACAGCGCCGACATGGTCGCGGCCCGGGAGTCACTGCTGGACGCCGGACACTTCGACCTCGTGTCCGACGCCGTCGCAAAAGCCGCGGGAGGTGTACGGGGAGCAGGGCTGATCCTGGAGGTCGGGGCCGGGACCGGCCGGTACCTGTCCCGCGCCCTCGGCCCGGACCGGGTGGGCCTGGCCGTGGACGTGTCAAAACCGGCGCTGCGCCGCGCGGCCAGGATCGACCCCCGGGTCGGCGCGGTCCGCGCCGACGTGTGGCAGGGCCTGCCGGTCCGCGACGCGACCGCCGACGTGATCCTGGACATCTTCGCGCCACGCTCCGGCGCGGAGTTCGCCCGCGTGCTGCGCCCGGACGGCGCCCTGGTGGTGGTCACCCCGGCCCCCGGGCACCTCGCCGAGCTGGTGGCGGCGCTGGGCATGGTCGGCGTCGACCCGGCCAAGCCCGAACGCCTCGCGGCGGGCCTGCGCCCCTGGTTCACCCTCGCCGGCACCGTCCCCCTGCGCGCGGAGCTGGCGCTGGACCGCGCCGCGGCGGCCGCACTCGTCGGGATGGGCCCGAGCGCGTGGCACACCGACCCGGCAAAGGTCACCGCCACCCTGGCCGCGATGCCCGAACCGATCATCGCCACCCTGGAGGTACAGCTGAGCACCTGGACCCTAGGTTGACAGGTCGACGTCCTCCCAGCCGGGCGGGTCGCCGTGGTAGGGGCCGGTGAAGACGACCGCCCATTCGAGCGCCCAGCGGCGCTGGCCGATGGAGTTGGAGTCGATCTGGCCCGGCAGCGGCAGCCGGCGGCGCTCCGCCTCCAGATATGACCAGTCCAGGCAGTAATAGAGGTCAAGTTGCGTCGCGGCGTCGCCCGCACCGCGGGGCGCGGCCAGGGTGCGCTGCCGCCACGCCGCGAAGGTCTCCCCCTGCGGCAGGTTCGGCAGGCGTTCCATGAGCCCTTCGGCGGAGGGCAGCAGCGGGTCGAGGTCCATGGCGATGCCGAGCAGCCAGGACAGCGCGAAGAGCGCCTCCAGGTGCAGCGCGAAGGAGCGCTCGTCGCCGTCGCCCTCGGCGACGAACTGCCACTCGGGCGCGGTCAGCCGCTCCTCCAGCCGGGCCTCGCGCAGCCACCCGGTCGCCAGCTGGGACGGCATGCCGAAGGCCCGGGCGAGCACGACGTTGAGGATCGCGGCGCGGGCCTCGATCTCCTCGCCCGGGCGCAGCTCCACCAGGTCGCCCGGCTCCCAGGCCAGAGGGAAGTTCGGTGGTGGCAGGGGCAGCCGCAGGCGGTGCAGCGCTTCGAGGCTCGCCTCCCGCACCCGCTGCGGATCCGGGGACGTGACGGTCACCCGCGCACTGTAGCCGCCGGCTCAGTCAGCGTCTCGACGGGCCAGGTCCGGTCCGAAGGCGGGGAGACACACGGCGACGTACTCGGCGCCCTCCGCGGTCGGGGTGGTGTAGCGGACCCGTTCCCCCGCGCGGGTGACAAGGGCCTGACCTGCCTCGACGTCGAAGTGGCCGGCGTCGTGCTCGACCCGGACCGTGCCGCGGAGCACGATCGTGTACTCGTCGAACTCGGGCGTCTGGAACGGCTCCGTCCAGCCACCGGGCGCGAGCATCCGGGCGATCGACACCGCCGAGTCGCCGGAGTTGACCCGGCCGACGTACTCGTCGATGACCTTGCCGCCGGGAACGGGGATCTGGGTCGGGGCTTTGATGATTTCGGGCATCAGGAGATCCTGTCGAGAATCAGCGGTCGGGAGGGTGGCGGTGTCTCCGCCAGTGTGACCGCGTCACGGGCCACGGACAGCGCCGCGGGCAGCTTGCTGGCGTCCTCGGCGCGCAGTTCCATGATCACATCGCCGGCCCGGACCGCCTCGCCGGGCTTGCGGTGCAGGATGATGCCGGCCGAAGCACTGACCGGGTCCTCCTTGCGGGCCCGGCCCGCGCCGAGGCGCCAGGCGGCCACGCCGACGGCGTACGCGTCCATGGTGGCCACGAAACCGTCGCGGGCGGCGGTGATCGTCTCGACCTCGTTGGCCACGGGCAGCGGCGCGTCCGGGTCGCCGCCCTGGGCCCGCACGAGGGCCCGCCACGAGTCCATGGCCCGCCCGTCGGCGATCGCCGCGAGGGGGTCGACGTCGCCGAGACCGGCCGCGTCGAGCATCTCCCGGGCCAGCGCCAGGGTCAGTGCGACGACGTCCTGCGGACCACCGCCGGCGAGGACCTCCAGGGACTCCTCGACCTCCAGGGAGTGCCCGACGGTCCGGCCGAGCGGGACCTCCATGTCGGTGAGCAGGGCGACGGTGGTCACGCCGTGGGCCTTGCCCAGCTCGACCATCGTGCGGGCGAGCTCGCGGGCGTCGGCGACCTGGCGCATGAAGGCGCCGGAGCCGAACTTCACGTCGAGGACGAGCGCGCCGGTGCCCTCGGCGATCTTCTTGCTCATGATCGAGCTGGCGATCAGCGGGATCGCCTCGACGGTGCCGGTGACGTCGCGCAGCGCGTACAGCTTGCGGTCGGCGGGCGCGAGACCCTCGCCGGCGGCGCAGATCGCGGCGCCGACGGTGCGCAGTTGCTCGACGAACGCCTCGTTGGACAGCTTGGTGCCGAAGCCGGCGACCGCCTCGAGCTTGTCGAGGGTGCCGCCGGTGTGGCCCAGGCCGCGGCCGGACAGCTGCGGCACCGCCGCGCCGCACGCGGCGACCAGCGGGGTCAGCGGCAGCGTGATCTTGTCGCCGACGCCCCCGGTGGAGTGCTTGTCCACGGTCGGACGGCCGACCCCGGACAGGTCCAGCCGCTCCCCCGAGGCGATCATGGCCGCGGTCCAGCGGGCGATCTCACCGGCGGTCATGCCGTTGAGCAGGATCGCCATGGCGAGCGCCGACATCTGCTCGTCGGCCACGACACCCCTGGTGTAGGCGTCGACGACCCAGTCGATCTGCGCGTCGCTCAGCACGCCCTTGTCCCGCTTGGCGCGGATGACGTCCACCGCAGCGAAGCTCATGCCGTCACCTCCGCTGCGCTCCGGCGCCGGCCCGAGCCGACACTGTGCCCATGATTCGCGGCTCCTCCGCTGCGCTCCGGCCCGCTCATGCCGTACTCCAGTCCTGCTCGATGCCGGCCGGTCGGGGGGTGTCCCCGGCCCACCTGGGAATGCCCTGCGCGTCCACCACGATCACCCGCGGCGTCCGGATCCGGCCCCAGGCGACCCCCTCGTCGGCGGTGGCCCAGGTCGGCCCCTCCTCCAGGATGCCCGCGGGCTCGTCCTCGGCGGCACCGGACGAGCGCTCCCAGTAGCCGGTCCAGACCTGCCGTCCGTCGGCCACGTCGGGGTGTACGAACACCGTGCCCGTGCCGATCGTCAAAGCCAGCGCGGCCGGGACCGAGGGACCCGGTGCCGCGATCCGGCCCAGATCGGTGTCGTCGAACGCGTGCGGCAGCAGCGCCGACATCGGCAGCGGGCCGTCGGCGTGGTCGATGAGGCAGTCCGGGCCGCCGTGCTCCCACAGCAGCTGCCGGCACCGGCCGCACGGCATGAGCGGCCGCCCGTCGCCGTCGACGCACGCGAGGGCGACCAGCCGCCCGCCGCCGGTGACCTGGAGGTTGGAGACCAGGCCGCACTCGGCGCACAGGCCGAGGCCGTAGGAGGCGTTCTCGACGTTGCAGCCGACGACGACCCTGCCGTCGTCGACCAGCGCGGCCGCGCCGACCGGAAACTTGGAATACGGCGCGTAGGCGCGCGCCATCACGGTGACAGCCGCCCGGCGCAGCGCCACCCAGTCAACGTCCGTCACGCTCAGCCTCCACGCCGGTACGGCTTGCCGTCCGCAGCGGGTGGTCGCAGGCGCTGGGCCGCGAGCGCCAGCACCACCAGCACCGTGATGTAGGGCGCGGCCTGCACCAGCGCCGTCGGGATCTTGTCCACAGAGAAGAACAATACGTAGGAGAGCACGCCGAGGACGGCGGAAGAGATCGCCACGACCCGGTTGCGCCGGATGAACTCCCACACCGCGAGGGCCAGCAGCAGCGCACCGACCAGGATCAGCAGGGCGTGCACGGACTCGCTGCCGCGCCGCAGCTGCAGCGCGTCGGTGTAGCCGAACAGCGAGGCGCCGACCGCGAGGCCGCCCGGCCGCCAGTTGCCGAAGATCATCGCGGCGAGGCCGATGTACCCGCGGCCGCCGGTCTGCCCCTCGCGGTAGATCGCGGACGTGACCGTGGACAGGTACACGCCGCCGAGCCCGGCCATCGCGCCGGAGATCACCACGCCGTAGTACTTGTAGCGGTAGACGTTGAGACCGAGGCTCTCCGCCGCCTGGGGGTCCTCGCCGACCGACCGGACCCGCAGGCCGAACGCGGTCTTCCACAGGATCCACGCGGTGAGCGGGATGAGCAGCACGGCGAGGATCGTCACCAGCGACACCTCGTGCAGCAGGCCGCGCAGCACCCCGGCGATGTCGCTGACCAGGAACCACTGGTGTTCCTCGAGGCCCTTGAGGCTGTTGATGCCGGGCACCGACAGGCGCGGCACCTGGTCCACGACCTGCGGGGACTGGGTCGCGCCGGCGCTGCCCCAGGTGATGTAGGAGAGGTACCGCACGACGCCGGGCGCCAGGATCGTCATCGCGACGCCGGAGATGATGTGGTCGACGCCGAACGTGACCGTGGCGACCGCGTGGACGAGGCCGCCGACGGCGCCGCCGAGGATGCCGATGAGCAGACCGATCCACGGCCCGAACTCCAGGCTGCCCCACGCGCCGAACCAGGTGCCGAGGATCATCTGGCCCTCGAGGCCGATGTTGACCACGCCGGCGCGCTCCGCCCAGAGGCCGCCGAGACCGGCGAGCCCGAGGGGGACCGCCGCCTGGAGCGCGGCCTGGATGGCGCCGGACGACGTGACGTCGGGGGCGTTGGCGAGCTGGTGGACCAGGGACAGCCCGACCAGCGCACCGGCGACGATGAGCAGGATCGTGCTGGTGGACATGCGCCGGCTTCGGGGTTTCGCCGCGGGCTGCGCCGCCGCCGCCGAGAGCGTCGTGTCGGTGCTCACTTCGACTCCTCCACTACCTCGGCTACTGCCGGGGCGGCCGCGGCGGTGGCCACGCCGACCCGCCGTTGCTGCGCCCGCCGGCCGATGCGGGCCGCGAGCTCGTAGGCGATGACGACCGACAGGACGGTGACGCCCTGCATGATCAGGATGATCTCCTTGGGGATCCCGTCGAGGTCGAGGATGATCTGCGAGCTCGCCAGGAAGCCCCACAGGATCGCGCCGAGGGCCATGCCGATCGGGTGGTTGCGGCCGAGCAGGGCCACGGCGATGCCGGTGAACCCGATGCCGCCGAAGCCCTCCGTGTAGGTGTGGCTCTCCCCGAGCATCCGGGGGAGGTTGACCAGCCCGGCGACGGCGCCGGAGATCAGCATCGCGGTGATCACCATGCGCTTGGCGTTGACGCCGCTGGCGACCGCCGCGAAGGGGTTGTAGCCGGTGGCCCGCAGGTCGAAGCCGAAGCGGGTCCGGTTGATCACGAACCAGTACGCGGCGCCGAGGAACACCGCGACGGCGAAGAAGCCGAGCACCTTCTGGTCGGTGCCGGAGATGATCGGCAGGCCCGGCATCCAGGAGTTCTCCGGCAGGATGCCGGTGGTCTTGATCTGCGCGCCGGGCTCGGTGACGCCCCAGTGGTCGTTGAGCAGCCAGGTGACGACCAGGCCGCCGATCGCGTTGAGCATCAGCGTGGAGATGACCTCGCTGACCCCGCGCTGGGTCTTGAGCAGCGCGGCGATCGACGCCCACGCCGCGCCGACGATCATCGCGACCACGACGATGAGCACGATGCGCAGGCCACCGGGCATCCAGTCCATGAACGACGCGCTGGCCAGGGCGCCGGCGAAGAACGCGGCGACCTTGGACTGCCCCTCGACGCCGATGTTGAACAGGCCCATCTTGAAGCCGAACGCCACCGCGACGGCGGCGATGTAGAGCTCGCTGGCCTTGTTGAGGATCTCGACCTTCTGGTCGGGCTGCGTGCCGAACTCGTACATGTGCTGGAACGCGGTCAGGGGGTCCTTGTCGCTGATCAGCAGGGCGATCGAGGAGATCGCGGCGGCGATGACGAGCGCGGCGACCGGCGCGATCAGCTGCGGCAGCAGCTTCCCGACATCGATGCGCCGGGCGCCGACGGCGGCCGTGGTCATGAAGGGGTCTCCTCACCAGTTGCGCCGGTCATGGCGACGCCGAGCTGCTCGGGGGTGACGGTCGACGGGTCGGCGTCGGCCACCAGCCGCCCACCGTAGATCACCTTCAGCGCGTCGGACAGGCCGATCAGCTCGTCCAGATCGGCCGAGATGAGCAGCACGCCCATGCCGGCGATCCGGGCGTTGCGGATGTGGTCCCAGATGGCGGCCTGGGCGCCGACGTCCACCCCGCGGGTCGGATGAGCGGCGATGAGGACCTTGGGCTGGTGGCTCATCTCCCGGCCGACGATGAGTTTCTGCTGGTTGCCGCCGGACAGCGCGACCGCGGCGACGTCGATGCTCGGCGTGCGCACGTCGTATTCGGCGACGATCCGGGTGGTGTCGCGGCGGGCGCCGCCGACGTTGATCAGGAAGCCCTTGGCGTTGGGCGGCTCGGTCTGGTGGCCCAGGATGCGGTTCTCCCAGAGCGGCGCGTCGAGCAGCAGGCCCTGGCGGTGCCGGTCCTCCGGGATGTAGCCGAGGCCGGCCTCGCGGCGCCGGCGGGTGTCCCACCCGGCGATCGCGACACCGTCGAGCTCGACGGTGCCGGAGGAGGCGCGCATGCCGATGATCGCCTCGGCGAGCTCGGCCTGGCCGTTGCCCTCGACGCCGGCGATGCCGACGACCTCGCCCTGGTGGATCGTGAAGGTGGCGTCGTCCACGATCGGCCGGCCGTCGGGGCCGCGGACCGTGAGCCCCCGCACGACCAGGACCGGCACGTCGGTGACGGTGGACTCGCGGGCCTCGGGGCTGGGCAGCTCGCTGCCGACCATGAGGGTCGCCAGCTGGCGGGCGGTGACCTGGTCGGGCTTGACGGACGCGACCGTGGTGCCGCGCCGGATGACGGTGATGTCGTCGGCGACGCCGCGGACCTCGTCGAGCTTGTGCGAGATGAACAGCACGGTCAGGCCCTCGCGGATGAGCTCGCGCAGGTTGCCGAAGAGCTCGTCGACCTCCTGCGGGACCAGCACCGCGGTCGGCTCGTCGAGGATGAGGATGCGGGCGCCGCGGTAGAGGACCTTGAGGATCTCGACCCGCTGGCGGTCGCCGACGCCGAGGTCCTCGACCAGCGCGTCGGGCTCGACGCCCAGCCCGTAGCGCTGCGAGATTTCGGTGATCTTGCTCTTGGCCTGGGTGCCGATGCCGTGCAGCTTCTCGGCGCCGAGGACCACGTTCTCCGTGACCGTGAAGTTGTCGGCGAGCATGAAGTGCTGGTGCACCATGCCGATGCCGACCTCGATCGCCCCCTGCGGCGAGGAGAACTTCACCGGGTTGCCCTCGATGAGGATCTCGCCCTCGTCCGGCGGCTGCATGCCGTAGAGGATCTTCATGAGGGTCGACTTGCCGGCACCGTTCTCACCGACGATCGCGTGGATCGTGCCCTTGCGGACGGTGAGGTTGACGTCGGAGTTCGCCACGACGCCGGGGAACCGCTTGGTGATCCCCTTCAGCTCGACGGCGGGTGGGTCCGCGGTCACGAGAGGCTCCTTCAACAAGTGATGGCGGGGGACCGGATCACAGTCCCCCGCCTCACGCCCAGCTTCCGATTACTTGGTCGGCACCGTGATCGTGCCGGCGACGATGTCCGCCTTGAACTTGTCGAGCTTGTCCTTGATGTCGTCGACCTGGCCACCGGAGGTGGCGTAGCCCACGCCGTCGGACTTGAGGTCGAAGACGGTCGGACCCGCCTTGAACTTGTCCTCGCCGAAGTCCTTGACGAAGTTGAACACCGCGTTGTCGACCCGCTTGAGCATCGACGTCATGATGACCGTCTTCAGCGAGGCGTCGGTCACGGTGTTGTACTGGTCCGAGTCGACGCCGATGGCCAGCGCGTTCTTGGCCTTGGCGGCCTCGAAGACACCGGTGCCGGAGCCGCCGGCGGCCGCGTAGATGATGTCGGCCTTCTGGTCGTACATACCGGTGGCCGCCGTCTTACCGCCCGCGGGGTCGTTGAAGCCCTTGCAGGCCTCGGCGGGGGTCGACAGGTAGTTGGTCAGCACCTTGACGTCGGCCTTGGCGGCCTTGGCGCCGGCGGTGAAGCCCGCCTCGAACTTCTTGATCAGGTCGACCTGGCAGCCGCCGATGAAGCCGACCGTGCCGGTCTTCGTCTTCAGCGCCGCGGCCGCACCGACCAGGAAGGACCCCTGCTCCTCGGCGAAGACGAGGTCGGCCACGTTGTCAGCGGTGGTGCCGCCGTCGACGATGGCGAACTTGGTGTTCGGGCAGTCCTTCGCGGCGCGGGCGAGCGGGCCGTTCTTGGCGTCCGCACCGTCGTAGACGAAGCCGACCGCGATGACCGGGTTGTAACCCGTCGTGCAGAGCAGCTTCAGTCGCGCGTACTTGTCGTTCTCGCTCTCGCCGGCAACGGCGGCCAGGTCCTTGACCTCAAGGTTCAGCTCGGACTTGACCCGGTCCAGACCTGCGGCGGCGGAGTCGTTGAACGACTTGTCGCCCCGGCCGCCGATGTCGAACGCGAGGCCGACCTTGACGCTCTTCTTCGTGGTCCCGCTGGTCGCGGTCCCCGGCTCGTCGCCCTTGTCATCGCCGCAAGCGGCCATGCTGCCCAACGCGACAATCGCCACCGCGGCGGCCGCGAGAACCTTCATCCCACGCACTCGGCGCAAGACGGTCTCCCTTCACCAAAGCACCGCCCCAACGCGGTGAATCCCAACGGCGGGAGCGTACGCCCTCCGACCGACAGTTCCGCTGTTTGCTGCCGGGTTGGGAGGAGTGCGTTATAGGGCCGTGACGTGCGAGCGGTTCCTCCAGCCTACTGAGATCGATCTTGTAACGTCCGCTTTACTTCCAAAAGACGGCAACGGCGGCGTTAACGAGCGTTAGCCCCACCAAAGCCAGGAAATGCCCACGGTTGACCTGCTCGCGCTTGCGCGAGAAGAACGCCATGGCGAAGATCGCCAGCCCGATGATCGCCTTGACGGCGAGCTTGGCGGACGGGGGCTCGTCGCCGTCGCGCAACGGCGCCGACAGCGCGATGCCGGTCACCACCTGGACGATCGCACCCCACAGCATCGCGCTGTTGATGCGCAGCGTGCCGGTGAGGTACTGGGTGATCGAACCGCCGAGCAGCAGCGCGAACCCGATGAGGTGCACATAGAGGAGGATGAGCCGCAAAGGTTCCACTCGCGCAAGGTAGCGGTTCGTTGACTCTCCCCTTGCTGGAGGGTCCACGATTGCGGCATGAACATCGGCGAGCTGTCCCGGCTGTCCGGCCTGCCGGTCAAGACCATCCGGTACTACTCCGACGTCGGACTGGTCCCGGAGGCCGAGCGCTCCCACGCCAACTACCGCCGCTACGACCACGACTCGCTGGTCCGGCTGGAGTTCGTGCGCACGCTGCGGGAGCTCGGCCTGGACATCGCCACCATCAAACGGGTCCTGGACCGCGGCGAGGACCTCGGCGCCGTGGCCGCCGCGCACGCCGAGGCGATCGGGGTGCAGATCCGGGTGTTGCGGCTGCGCCGGGCCGCGCTGCGGGCGGTGTCCCAACGCCCGACTGGGGAAGGCCCCACTCCCGAGACCCTGGATCGGATGACCCGGATCGCGCAGGCCAGCACCGACGAGCGCCGGCGGATCGTGGACGAGTTCTTCGACAGCATCTTCACCGAGATCACCGACTCGCCGGAGGCCGCGCGGTTCACCGCGGGGATGCGCAGCGTGTCCCCGGACCTGCCCGACGATCCCACGGACGCGCAGATCGACGCGTGGATCGAGCTCGCCGAGATGCTCCGCGAGCAGGACTTCCGGGCGCGGCTGCGGGCCATGGGCAAGCGCAGTTTCGCCACCGGGGAGCGCCGCCTGGTCCCGACCGACATGCCGGAAATATCGTGGTTCACCGGTCACATCGCCGCGCACATGGACGACGGCGTGCCGCCCGACAGCCCACGGGCGGTGCCGGTGGTCGCCGCCGTCCTGGACCGGTGGGGCGTCGCCGAGGCCGACCGCGACCTGCTCATCGACCAGCTCACCCTCGCCGTCGACCCGCGCGCCGAGCGCTACTGGCAGCTCATGGCGGTGATCAACGGGTGGCCGCCGGTGCCGACGACGATGCACCGCTGGGAGTGGTTCCTGAACGCCCTCCGAGCGGGTCGCCGCCCGTTAGCGTGACCTGGTGGAGTGGTGGCGGCACGCGGTCATCTATCAGGTCTACCCGCGAAGCTTCGCCGACGCCGACGGTGACGGTGTCGGCGACCTGCCCGGCATCACCGCCCGGCTCGGCCACCTCGCCGACCTCGGGGTCGACGCGCTGTGGCTCTCGCCGTTCTACCGGTCCCCCATGATCGACGGCGGCTACGACGTCAGCGACTACCGCGACGTCGACCCCGTCTTCGGCACTCTCGCCGACTTCGACGACCTGCTGGCCGAGGCGCACCGGCTCGGGCTGCGGGTGATCGTCGACATCGTGCCCAACCACACATCCTCACGGCACCCGTGGTTCGTGGAGGGCCGGCGCGACCGGTACATCTTCCGCGACGAGCCGAACGGGTGGCGGTCGCTCTTCGGCGGCCCCGCCTGGACGCAGGTCGCCGACGGGCAGTGGTACCTGCACCTGTTCGCCCCCGAACAACCCGACCTGAACTGGCACAACCCGGACGTGCGGGCGGAGTTCGACGACATCCTGCGCTTCTGGCTGGACCGGGGCGTCGACGGCTTCCGGGTCGACGTCGCCCACGGCATGATCAAGGACCTGGCCGGGGTGACGTTCTTCGACCACGAGGACGTCCACGAGATCCACCGCGACTGGCGCAAGATCCTCGATTCCTACCCGGGCGAGCGGATGGCCGTCGCCGAGGTGTTCGACACCGCACCGGACCGGGTGGCCCGCTACGTGTCCGTGGGCGAGCTGCACCAGGCGTTCAACTTCGACTTCCTGGAGGCGCCCTGGGACCCGGCGGTCCTGCGCCGGATCATCGACGCGTCCCTGGCCGCTGCGGCGGCGGTCGGCGCGCCACCGACCTGGGTCCTGTCCAACCACGACCGGCGCCGCCACGTGACCCGCTTCGGCAGCGTCCGGCGGGCCCGGGCCGCGGTCCTGCTGATGCTCGGCCTGCCCGGCAGCGCCTACCTGTACCAGGGCGAGGAGCTCGGCCTGCCGGAGGTCCTGGATCTGCCGGACGAGGTGCGGGCCGACCCGCAGTGGATCCGCTCCGGCGGCACCGAGCTCGGCCGGGACGGTTGCCGGGTGCCGCTGCCCTGGTCCGGCGACGCGCCGCCGTTCGGCTTCGGGCCGGGTGGCTCCTGGCTGCCGCAGCCGGCGGACTGGGCCGGCCTGACCGTGGCCGCGCAGCGCGACGACCCGGGCTCCACGCTGCACCTCTACCGGGAGGCGCTGCGGCTGCGCCGCCCGGCCACGACGCTGCGCTGGCTGGACGCACCCGACGGGGTGCTGCTGTTCGAGACGGAGACGACGCGGGTCGCGGCGAACCTCACCGCCGCGCCGGTTCCGGTCGAGGGGCCGGCCACCCCACTGCTGAGCAGCGGTGGGATGGCCGGCGAGCTGCCACCGGACACGACCGCCTGGTGGAGGATCCAGCCGGACTAGGCAGTCAGCTTGGCCGCGATCCGGGCGAAACCGGCACGGATCTCATCGACCGACGGCGCCTCGTGCGTGTGGTCCGGGTCGTCGTGGTCGTGGTCGTGGTGATGGCCGTGATCGTGGTCGTCGTAGCCGGCGAGCTCCTCGTCGAGGGCCGCCGTCTCCAGGTCCTCGTTCTCGGCCGCCAGGCGGGAGGCGGCGATGTCACCGAGGATCTGCTCGGCGGTGACGTGCGGCTGGAGCGGCTCGACCACCGCCATCAGGTCGTCGTCGGCCACCACGGCCTCGGCGAGGGCGAGCGCGTGCGCCCGCTCGTAGGGCCCGCACACAACGGGCTCCCACTCCTCGTCCTCGTTCAACGGGCCGAAGGTGATGATCCACGGCAGGGTCAGCGCCGGCGCGTCGGCCGGCAGGTCCAAAGTCACTAGTGCACCCACGGCGCCCATCATGACGGGTCGCGCGGCTCCGGTGCCGCCGAACCGCCGGACGGAGCGATCCGACGGGCCATGTCGGCGGCGACCGCCACGGCATCCGGGTCCGCCGGCGGCGCCTCAGGCTGTTCCGCCGGCGCCTCAGGATGGTCCGCCGGCGCCTCAGGCTGGTCCGCCGGCGCCTCAGGCTGGTCCGCCGATGGCGAGGGCTGGTCCTCCCGCACCGCTGCCGCGGCCCGCTCGGTGGATTCCGCGGCCTCCTCGACCAGCTGGGCGGCGCGGACCGCCGCCTGCACGTCGCTGCGCGGTTCGCCGCCGGCGAGGTCCTTGGCCCGGCCGTGCGTGTCGGTGGCCGCGAGCGCGGCGGCGAAGAGCAGCAGCTGGTGCAGCAGGTACATGTAGAGCAGCAACCCGATGGTGCCGGCGACCAGCTGGTAGGCGGGGTTGTCCTCGGTCCGGGTGATGTAGAGCTTCCCGAGCGTCTTGAGCACGCCGAGCCCGACCGCGAAGAGCAGCGCGGAGGGCAGCAGCCGCCGCAGCGACATCCGCAACCGCGGCACGCCGGCCAGCAGCGCCATGCCCAGGACCAGGTCCACGATGCCGGACAGCAGCGTCGACGTGCCCCGCAGCGCCACCCGCACCGGGTCCTGCTCGAGGTCGCCGGCCAGCCAGTACAGCAGTTCCTGGACACCGGCGAAGATGCCGATCGACACGATCAGCAGGATGCCCAGGGCCACCAGGACGCCCAGGTCGACCAGCCAGCGCACGAAGTAGTTGCCGGGGTGCTCCTGCAGGTGCCACAGCGCGCGCTGGGACGAGCGCAGGTTCTCCACCCAGCCGACCCCGGCGATGATCAGGCCGAGCAGGGCGATCAGCCCGATCTGCTGGCTGCCGGCGAAGATCTGGTCGGAGTGCAGCTGCGGCAGGTTGACCGCCAGGTAGCTCTGGACCCGCTCGACGACGGCCTCGCTGCCGCGCAGCACCCGGCCGAGGATGAAGAACGCCACGACCACCATCGCGAAGACGGCGAAGAAGCCGTAGTAGGCGGTGGCGGCGGCGAGGCGGGCCGCGTCGACGTCGAAGTAGCGCTCCTGCGCCCGCCACACGTGGTCGAACACACGGGAGCGCCGGCGGCCGGCGGCCACCACCCGATCGAAGCCGGCTTCGAGCCGGTCAAACAGGCCCACCTTCTTATCGTCGCTGATCGGCGACGGACCGGCGCGGTGAGAGCCGGTACTGCGCGTGCGGCTGCCACCGCCCGCTCGCGTCGTGCTCGAAGAGCGCGAACCCGTCGACGGGGAACTCGGCCTCGTATCCGGCCAGATCGGCGAACGCGGCGTCGAGCCGCTCCGGCGCCACGTTGTGCGCGACCGTCACGTGCGGGTGATACGGGAACGGCACCGCCGCCTGGATCGCGGCCGCGGTGAGGACGGCCTGATGGAGCTGCTCGCACTCGCTGATGCCGGCCGCGACCGCCACGAAGACGACCTGGGTCAGCGGCCGGAACGTGCCGGTCCCGCGCAGCCGCACCGTGAACGGGGCGTGCCGCGCGGCCACCTCGGCGAGGTGCCGGTCGATCGCCGGCAGGTCGGCCGCGTCGACCTCGGTCGGGCCGAGCAGGGTCACGTGCGCCGGCACGTGCGCCGCAGCCGGGTCGCCCGCGGCGAGGCGGGCGGCGGTCAGCTCGCTGCCCCACGGGTCGGGGAGGTCGATCGCGACGCCGATGGTGGTCCGCACCTGCGCCACGTCAGTGCGTGGCACCCGGAGCGAGGAACCCGATCCGGTCGTAGACCGTCCTCAGGGTGGCACCGGCGACCGTGCGGGCCTTCTCGGCACCGATCGCGAGCAGCTTGTCCAGCTGCGCCGGGTCCTCCAGGTAGGCGTTGGTGCGCTGCTGGATCGGGCGCAGGAACTCCACCACGACCTCGGCGAGGTCCTTCTTGAGGTCGCCGTAGCCCTTGCCGTCGTACGCCGCGACGAGGTCGTCGATGCTCCGCCCGGTCAGCGCCGAGTAGATCGTGAGCAGGTTCGAGATGCCCGGTTTCGCGGCCTGATCGAAGATGATCTCGCGCCCGGTGTCGGTGACCGCCGACTTGATCTTCTTGGCCGCCTTCGCCGGGTCCTCGAGCAGCTCGACCAGCCCGGCCGCGGTCGACGCCGACTTCGACATCTTCGCGGTCGGCTCCTGCAGGTCGGTGATCTTCGCCGTGTCCTTGATGATGTACGGCGCCGGCACGGTGAACGTCGCGCCGAACGTCGTGTTGAACCGCTGGGCGAGATCGCGGGTCAGCTCCAGGTGCTGGCGCTGGTCCTCACCGACCGGCACGGCGTCGGCCTGGTACAGCAGGATGTCGGCAGCCTGCAGGATCGGGTAGGTGAACAGCCCGACGCTGGAGCGGTCCGCGCCCTGCTTCTGCGACTTGTCCTTGAACTGCGTCATCCGGCTGGCCTCGCCGAACCCGGTGATGCAGCCCATCACCCAGCCGAGCTGCGCGTGCTCCGCCACCTGGCTCTGCACGAACAGCGTGCACCGCTCCGGGTCGAGCCCGACGGCGAGGAGCTGCGCCGCGCTCACCCGGGTGCGCTTGCGCAGCAGCGCCGGGTCGTGGCCGGCGGTGATCGCGTGCAGGTCGACCACGCAGTAGAACGTGTCGTGGGTGTCCTGCATCGCCACCCAGTTACGCAGCGCTCCGAGATAGTTACCCAGGTGGAACGAGTCGGCGGTGGGCTGGATCCCGGAGAGCACCCGAGGCCGGGCGGTGCTGACGGACGGCGACATGCGCGCCATTCTGTCAGCACCACCACAGCGGTGGCGCAACCGGGAGCGCGGCACAGTGGTCTTCAACGGAGAGGGGGTGACGGGGTGGGTGAAGAGCTCGAGGCACGCGAAGCCGTCCGTGACGCGTATGAGGCGCACTACCGGCGACTCGTCGCCGCGCTCTACGCGCTCACCGGCGACCACGCCGAGGCCCAGGACCTGGTCCAGGAGGCCTACGCGCGGGCCCTGGCCCGGCCCCGGCAGTTCCTCGACGTCGCCGACCCGGAGGCGTGGCTGCGCACCGTGGCGATGAATCTCGCCCGGACCCGCTGGCGCCGCCGCAGGCTGTTCGACACCCTGGTCCGCAGCGGGCGGGTCGCCCGTCCGGTGGAAAGCGTCCCGGGTGTCGACCCCAACCGGGTCGCGCTCGTCGCCGCCCTGCAGCAGCTGTCGCAGGCCACGCGGGAGACGATCGTGCTGCACCATTTAGCCGACATGTCGGTGCACGAGGTCGCCGACGCCCTCGGCGTGCCCGTCGGCACGGTGAAGGCGCGCCTGTCCCGGGGCCGCGCCATGCTCGCCGCGCTGCTCAGTGACACCGACGCCGATTACCGGGCCGAGCCCGGCGCCCCGCGCCGCCGGCCGCCGGGCCTGCCGCAACCACAACGCGCCGCCCAGGAGGTGCGAGATGCGCCCTGACCTGGACTTCCGCACGCTCCGGGCGCAGGTCGAGTCGGCCACCTGGATGCCGGACTTCAGCCTGCTGTACCGCCGGGCCGGCCGGGTGCGCCTGCGCGACCGGATGGCCGTCGTCGGTGCCCTCGTCGGCACGCTCGCCGTGTTCGCGCCCGTCGCGCTCGCTGGCGTGTTCGGCCGGCCGTCCCCCGCCGCGCTCGGGCCCAACCCCGACCTCGGCGAGCCGTGGAGCGCGCTGCCGTCGGCGCCGCCCAGCGGCAGCTTCGAGTCGACCCGGTCGATCCGGGCCGCCGCCGGTGACCTACCTGACGGGGTGGTCGTCGCGGTCGACGTCTGCGTCGAGGTGCCGCAGGCCCGCCGGTGCAACCTCCAGGTCGTCGTGCTGCGGGCTGAGTCCCCGCAGCGGCGCGTCCCGTTCCTGCTCGACGCGTTGCGGCAGAGCCCGCTCGACAAGCTCGACCAGGTGCAGCTGACCCGGATCTCACCGGCGACGTTCATGCTCAGCGGCGAGGTCAGCGGCGGCTCCCGCACCAGCGTGAAGTTCCGCCTCGACGACACCTCGGCCAACCCGGGCGGCGTCCCGGTCATCGGCCCGGAGACCCGCGAGACGCTCGACGCCGAGGACCGGGCGCTGCAGCTCGTGCAGTACGGCGACCTCTTCGGCGTCCGGCAGAGCGACGGCATGCTCAGCCTGCTCGTCGACCAGCCGCCGATGGCGCGGCGGACCGTCGTCGGCGACCTGCCGGCCCAGGCCGGCTGGTGGACCACCGGCGCCGACCTGCGCACCGGCGCGCCCGCCGTCGCGGTGAGCAAGGACCAGGGCCGGCACTGGCTGGCCCGCGCGTTCAACGCCCCGCCGGGCATCGACGCGCCCACCGTCGTCACGCTGGACGGCACCACCGCGCACGCCTTCATCCGCTACGGCAAGGGCATCCGGCACTTCCGCACCCGCGACGGCGGCGAGAGCTGGCAGGAGGTGACCACGAAGATCGAGCTGCCGGCGCCGCTGAACAACGACGGCGCCCTCAACGGCCGTGCCTTCGGCGCGCTGGTGCGCCCCGACCGGTCCGTGCTGCTGTGGGTGGCGGGCGACTCGGAGACCGTCTACCTGGAAAGCCTCGACGGCGAGCACTTCGGTATCGTCGCCGGTCCCGGCGGGGGCATCGACCCGGTCGACAACGGTTACGCCTCGCTCGGCGCCTCGCCCAGGCTCTCCACCGACGGCCGCAACTGGCAGTCCGCGACCCTCTCCGCCACCGTCCTGCCCGACTGAATTCCTGTCTGCAGATCTTTTGCGGCAAAACCTGGAACCACGGTGGCCGGTCGAGGATCGTGAGCGGTGTGAGCGAGCTCGAGGGGGTCTACCACGCCTGCTACCGGAGGCTGGTGACACAGCTCTACGCGTTCACGACCGACCTCAGTGAGGCGCAGGACGTGGTCCAGGAGGCGTTCGCCCGCGCCGCCGCCCGCCCCGGCGGCTTCACCGGCATCGACAACCCCGAGGCGTGGCTGCGCACCGTGGCGGTCAACGTGGTCCGCCGCCGCTGGCGCCGGCGGAAACTGCTCGACCTGATCATGCTGCGCGAACGCGCCGTCCAGCGGCACGTCGACGCCGGCCCGTCACCGGAGCGCACCGACCTGACCGAGGCGCTGGACGCCATCCCCCGCACGTACCGGGAGGTCATCGTGCTGCACTACTACGCCGACCTCAGCGTCGAGGAGATCTCCGCCACGCTCGGCGTGCCCGGCGGCACCGTCAAGTCGCGGCTCTCCCGGGGACGCGCCGCCCTCGCCGAACGACTGCCCGGCTACCGCACCCCCACCGCCGCACCAGCGAAGGAGGTGCGTCATGCCTGACGAGCTGGAGACCCTGCTCCGCGCCCAGCGGCTCGACTTCACCCAGCCGCCGATGGCCGCGATCACCGCCCGGGCCCGCCTCCTGCGCCGCCGGCGCCGCGCCGTCCAGGCCGGTGCGGTCGCGCTGACCCTGGCCGCGGTCGCGGTGCCCTTCCTGGTCCCCGGCGACACCCCGCCCCCGCAGGTGGCGGCCTCGTCGCCGGCGCCGCCCGGCGGCGTCTACACCGGCGGCGGGATCACCATCAACGGCCTGCCCAGCCTGCCACGGGACCTCCCCGGCACGATCGACGACGCGGAGTTCATCGACGCCGACCGGGGCTTCCTGCTGACCCGCACGTGCGCCGCGGCTTCCTGCACGGCCTGGGTCAACACCACCACCGATGGCGGCCGGACGTGGAGCACGGCTCGCGCCCCGGGTGCCTTCGGCACGCCGCCGCTGGACGCCGTGCCGTCGCTGGTCGTCACCGGCTCCCGGATCGCCCTGATCGGCCCGGACGGCACCCGGTCGAGCAGCGCCGACGGCGTCTCCTGGGACACCGCCTCCGGCCCGGCCACGACGCCGGGCACCGCCCTGCCCGGCGACGCCCGGCTGGTCCTGCTCGGCTCGCAGGTCACGGCGCTGCTGCACGACGGGACGACGCTCGTCGCACCGGCCGTCCAGCCGCCGCTGACGGTGTCGTGGGTGTCACCCGTCCGGGCCGGCGACGCCTCCTGGTGGGTCGCCGGCACGATCGACGGCCACCCCGCGGTGGCGGTCTCCCGCGACGGTGGGCTGTCCTGGACGCCGAAGACCTTCCCGGGCGGCGGCACGGCCCGGGTGTCGTTCCTCGGCCGGGACGTCTACGTCGCGCTGATCGACCCCGCCGTCAAGCCGTCCGGGCTGCTGGGCGTCGCCTCCTCCGCCGACGGCGGCGCGACCTTCGCCGAGCCGCGGTCGCCGGCCGGCACCACCGTCGGCGGCGACCTGGTGCCGCTGCTGGACGGCCGGCTCCTGCTGGTCGACGGCGCCGGGCACTGGCTCGCCTCCACCGACCGCGGCGGCACCTGGCAGCGGATCACGGGCCTGCACGCGACCGACCGGCTGGCGCGGACGCAGACCGGCTGGGTCGCCTACGGCATGTCCACGATCTACACCGCGTACTCCGTCGACGGCACCACCTGGCAGAAGATCGACGCCCAGTAACCAGCCGCTACAGCTGCTTCAGCTGCGGATGAAGTCCCAGGCGTCCTGGACCATCGTGGCCAGCTCGGCGTGCTGCGGGGTCCAGGACAGCTCACGCTTCGCCTTGCCCGACGCGGCGACCAGCTGCTCGGGGTCACCGGGCCGGCGGGGCGCCATCTCCACCGGGATCGGGTGGCCAGTCACCTCGCGGACGACCTCGACGACCTGGCGGTTGGAGAAGCCGGTGCCGTTGCCGAGGTTGTACACGCGGTGACCTGCGCCGTCCATCGTCGCCAGGGCCAGCAGGTGGGCGGCGCCCAGGTCGCCGACGTGGATGTAGTCGCGGACGTTGGTGCCGTCGGGAGTGTTGTAGTCGTCGCCGAAGAGCTGGAGCTTCTCGCGGCGGCCGAGGGCGACCTGCAGCGCGATCGGGATCAGGTGGCTCTCCGGGTCGTGCCGCTCGCCGATCATCGAGCCGTCGGGGCGGCGCAGCGCGCCGGCGACGTTGAAGTACCGCAGGCTGACGGCGGAGATGCCGTGCCCGACGGCCTCGCCGGTGAGGGCGTGGTCGGCGGCGAGCTTCGAGGTCGCATACGGGTTCGGCGGCCGCACCGCGGCGGTCTCCGGGATCGGCACGACGTCGGGGTCGCCGTAGACGTTGGCGGTGGAGGAGAAGACCAGCCGGCGGGTGCCGGCCGCGCGCATCGCGTCGAGCAGCAGCAGCGTGCCGACGGTGTTGTTCTCCCAGTACTTCTCGGGCTTCTGCACGCTCTCCCCGGCGGCGATGAACGCGGCGAAGTGCAGGACGCCGTCGAACGCGGCGTCGCGGGTCAGCACGTCACCGATCGCGTCGTGGACCCGGCCGCGGACGAAGACGGCGCCCTGCGGCACCGACGACTCGTGGCCGGTCGAGAGGTCGTCGAGGACCGTCACGTCGTGACCGGCGTCGAGCAGCAGGGCGGTGACGACGCTGCCGATGTAGCCGGCGCCCCCGGTGACAAGCAGTTTCACGACGTTCCTCCAAAAGTCATCAGGAACCAACAAATTTACACGTCCGAGGTGATTGATGGAGCGCCCGGCACCTACAATTTCGGGCATGCCGGAGCTTGGCCCCGGAACCATCAGGCAGACCGTGGCGGGCGTGCTGAGCCGTTGGGCGCACCGTCTTCACGCTACCAACGAGCCACTCGACGTCAGCGAGGCCGAGCTGCGGACCCTGATCGCGGTCAACACCGGCACCGGCCACGTCCGCGAGGTGATGGTCCCCCGCACCGAGGTGCTGTTCCTGGACGCGGGGCTGACGGTCGCGGAGGCGGTGACGCAGGTGCGGACCACCCGCCACTCCCGGTTTCCGGTGATCGACGGCGACCAGGACGACGTGCTGGGCTTCGTCCACGTGCGGGACCTGACGCTGCTGCCCGCGGTCGACCCGTGCCTGCGCCTGCGGGAGCTGACCCGCGAGGTGAAACGGCTGCCGGCGAGCAAGCGGGTCCTGGCGGCACTGTCCGAGATGCGCCGGGAGGGTCACCACCTCGCGGTCGTCATGGACGAATACGGCGGCACCGCCGGGATCGTGACGCTGGAGGACCTGATCGAGGAACTCGTCGGCGAGATCCACGACGAGTACGACGCACCACCCTCACCCGAGGAGACCGCGGAGGTGGACGGCCGCCTCAACCTCGCCGATCTCGCCGAGCGGACCGGCCTGACGCTGCCCACCGGCCCGTACGAGACGGTGGCGGGCTTCGTGATGGCCCGCTTGGGCCGGCTACCCCGTACCGGCGACGAAGTGCGGCACGACGGCTGGCACCTACATGTCAGCACCGTGGAAGGCCGCCGGGTGGCGCGGGTTTCAGTGATCCGCCCGCGCCAGCCGTAGTAAAAATCTTCAGCCCGCCTCGATGATCATGCCGGCGCCGACGGTGCGGTTGCTGGCCTCGTCGATGATGATGAATCCGCCGGTGGTGCGGTTGCGGCGATACTCGTCGGCGAGCAGCGGCACCGTGGTGCGGAGCTTGACCCGGCCGATCTCGTTGAGCGCCAGGGACGTCGCCGACTCGTCGCGGTGCAGCGTGTTGACGTCGAGCCGGTACTGCAGGCCACGGATCACGGTGCGGGCCGACCGGGTCGTGTGCTTGATGGAGTACTTGGCGCCGACGGTCAGCGGGCGCGTCTCGTCCATCCAGCAGATCATCGCCTCGATGTCCTGGGCGACCGCCGGCGCGTTGTTCGGCCGGCAGATCAGGTCACCCCGGGCGATGTCGATCTCGTCGGCGAGCCGGATCGTCACCGACATCGGCGGATACGCCTCCTGCAGCTCCCCGTCCGCGGTCTCGATGTTCGTGATCTTCGTGGTGAAGCCCGACGGCAGGACCATGACCTCGTCGCCCGGCTTCATGATCCCGGAGGCGACCTGGCCCGCGTAGCCGCGGTAGTCGGCGACCGTGGTGGACTGCGGGCGGATCACGTACTGCACCGGGAAACGCACGTCGACCAGGTTGCGGTCGGAGGCGATGTGCACGTGCTCCAGGTGGTGCAGCAGCGACGGTCCCTCGTACCACGGCATGTTCTCGGACCGGGTGACCAGGTTGTCACCGTGCAGCGCCGAGATCGGGATGACCGTCAGGTCGGGCGCCTCGAGCTTCGCCGCGAACGAGGTGAACTCGTCGGCGATGCGGTCGAACACCTCCTGCGAGTAGTCGACGAGGTCCATCTTGTTGACGCACAGCACCAGGTGCGGCACGCGCAGCAGGGAGCACAGGAAGGCGTGTCGCCGGGACTGCTCCACCAGGCCCTTGCGGGCGTCGACCAGGATCAGCGCCAGGTCGGCGGTGGACGCCCCGGTGACCATGTTGCGCGTGTACTGGATGTGCCCCGGCGTGTCGGCGATGATGAACTTCCGCCGCGGGGTGGCGAAGTAGCGGTAGGCCACGTCGATCGTGATGCCCTGCTCGCGCTCGGCGCGCAGGCCGTCGGTGAGCAGCGCGAGGTTGGTGTACTCGTCGCCGCGGGAGCGCGAGGTGGCCTCGACCGCCTCCAGCTGGTCCTCGAAGATCGCCTTCGAGTCATACAGCAGCCGGCCGATCAGGGTCGACTTGCCGTCGTCGACGGACCCGGCGGTCGCGAACCGCAGCAGGTCCATCTGCCGCTGGGCGGGTGTGTCAACAACCGCGGTCATTAGAAGTACCCCTCACGCTTGCGGTCTTCCATGGCCGCCTCGCTGACCTTGTCGTCGCCGCGGGTCGCGCCACGCTCGGTGATGCGGGTCGCGGCGACCTCGTCGATGACCTTGTCGATCGTGTCCGCGTCGCTGCGGACCGCGGCGGTGCAGGACGCGTCGCCGACGGTGCGGTAGCGGACCCGCTCCACGAACGGCTGCTCACCGGACTTCAGCGGCAGGAACTCGTTGATCGCGTAGAGCATGCCGTTGCGGTCGACGACCTCGCGGTCGTGCGCGTAGTAGATGTCGGGCAGCTCGATGCCCTCCCGCGCGATGTAGTGCCAGACGTCCAGCTCGGTCCAGTTGGACAGCGGGAACACCCGGATCGACTCACCGGGCGCGATGCGGGCGTTGTAGAGCGCCCACAGCTCGGGCCGCTGGTTGCGCGGGTCCCACTGGCCGAAGTCGTCGCGGAAGCTGAAGACGCGCTCCTTGGCGCGGGCCTTCTCCTCGTCGCGGCGCGCGCCGCCGAACAGCGCGTCGAAGCGGTACTTCTCGACCGCGTCGAGCAGGACCGGGGTCTGGATCCGGTTCCGCATGCCGTCGCCGGACTCGCGGACCAGGCCGCTGTCGATCGCCTCCTGGACGCTGGCCACGATGAGCTGCACGTTGAGCTCGCCCACGCGGCGGTCGCGGTACGCCAGGACCTCCGGGAAGTTGTGCCCCGTGTCGACGTGCATGACCGGGAACGGGATCCGCCCGGGCGCGAACGCCTTCTCCGCGAGGCGGAGCATGACGATCGAGTCCTTGCCACCGGAGAACAGCAGGACGGGTCGTTCGAACTCGGCGACCACCTCACGCATGATGAACAGGCTCTCGGCCTCGAGAGCGTCCAGATGCGAGACGCGGTATGGCGCGCGACTCATGGTTGGCGGAACCCTTTCCCTAGGGAGCGACAGACGCGCTGATCGCGGCCAGCAACTGAGGCGCCAGTGCCTTCCGACACACCACCAGGTCAGGCAGCCGTGGGTCGGGCTGGTTGTATTCCAACGTAGTCCCGTCGATCCGGGAAGCATGCAGGCCCGTGGCGACCGCCACAGCGACCGGTGCGGCGGAGTCCCACTCGTACTGCCCGCCGGCGTGGACGTAGGCGTCGACGGCACCGTCGATCACCGCCGCGATCTTGGCGCCGGCGGAGCCCATCGGGACGAGCTCGATCGGCAGCCGCTCCGCGAGCGCGCTGAGCAGCGCCGGCGGGCGGGTGCGGCTGGCCGCCAGGCGGATCGGCTCGCCCTGCACGCCGGGCATCGGCGGGAACGGCGGCGGCGCGTCGGTGCCGAGCACGCAGTGCTGCGCCGGCAGTGCCACCGCACCGGCGAGGAGCCGGCCCCAGCCGACGGCGCGCTCCGGCTGCGGGGTGCCGTCGCCGGCATACTCGGTGATCCGCGCGGAGGTGCGCCCCCACAGGGCGACGTGGACCGCCCAGTCGGCGCGGCCCTCCTCGCCGAACTCACGGGTGCCGTCGAGCGGGTCGACGATCCAGACCCGGTCGGCACTCAGCCGGGTGGCGCTGTCGGCGCCCTCCTCGGACAGGACCGCGTCGGCCGGGCGCCAGCGCTCCAGCTGGGCGACCAGCAGCTCGTGTGACAGCCGGTCACCGGCCTTGCGCAGGGCGGCCGGGTCGCCGTAGCCCGTCTCCTCGCGCAGCTTCAACAGCAGATCGCCCGCGCGCTGGGCCAGCCAGCGGGCAAACCCGCCGTCGGTGGCGGGTGGTAGGTCGGTCATCAGTACGCTCCAGCCCCTCGGGTCACCGCGCTCAACGTCCGCAGCATGATCACCAGGTCGAGCGACAGCGACCAGTTCTCCACATACTGCAGGTCGAGGCGGACCGCTTCGTCCCACGATAGGTCCGACCGGCCGGACACCTGCCAGAGGCCGGTCATCCCGGGCCGCACGGCCAGCCGGCGCCGGGCGTCGTCCGGATACACGGCGACCTCCTCCGGCAGCGGCGGGCGCGGCCCGACCAGTGACATGCTGCCCCCGAGCACGTTGAGCAACTGGGGCAGCTCGTCGAGCGAAAACTTGCGCAGAAGCCGCCCGACGCGGGTGACCCGTGGGTCGTTGCGCAGTTTGAACAGCGCGCCGCCGACTTCGTTGAGGTGCCGCAGCTCCGCGAGGCGGGCTTCGGCGTCCAGGTGCATCGTGCGGAACTTGACGATCACGAACTCACGACCGTCTTTGCCCACCCGTACTTGACGAAACAGTACCGGCCCTCGTGACTCTGCGCGAACCGCAAGCGCCAGACCAGCCAGAAGTGGGCTCAGCGCGACCAGGAGCAGGACCGCGCCGATCCGGTCCACGACCGCCTTCAGCACCCGCCTCGCGCCGGTCAGCGTGGGGTGCTCGACGTGCAGCATCGGCAGGCCGTCGACGGGCCGGATCGTGGTCCGGCTGCCGGCCACGTCGATCAGGGTGCTCGCCACGATCAGGTCGATGTCGTCGCGTTCGAGCCGCCACGCGAGGCGGCGCAGCGCGTGCCCGTCCAGCTCCGGGCAGGACAGCACCAGGACCGTGTCGGCCCTCGCCCGGCGCACCGCCCCGGCGATCTCGTCGAACGTGCCCAGCACCGGCACGTCCGGCACGCTGCCCTCGGCGGCGAGGCAGGCGCCGACGACCTTCAGGCCGTGGTACCGCTCCCGCCGCAGCTGGCTCGTCATCGCCTCGACCGCCAGCTCGTGGCCCACCACCACGACCCGCCGCATGCAGGCGCCGCGCGCCTTGCGGGCCCGGTGCAGCAGCTGCCGCAGCACGAACCGCGAGACCAGGCACCCGGACGTGACCAGCGGCAACGCCACCACGAACCAGCCGCGGGCGATCTGGATCTCGGCGGCGTAGGCCCCGACGATGGTCGCGGCGGTCAGCGCCAGCCCGGCCCGCAGCACCCGCTGATACTCATCGGTGCCGACGAACAGGTACCGCTTCTCGTAGGCGCGGTTCGCGGCGAGGGTCGCGGTGAAGGCGACCGGCAGGAGCGCGGACAGCAGCGCGTAGCGGCTGTTGTAGTTGGTCAGGACCGAGCCGAACCGGACCTCGAACGCGACCAGCCCGGCGAGGACCCCGATCACGGTGTCGATCAGCAGCAGGGTCCGCAGGTAGCGGCCCTCCCACGCCCAGCGGGCCCGGTGCCGGGGCGCCCTTCCGGCCTCACCGCCGGGTTCGGTCGCCGGTTCGGCGGGCTTCGCGGCCGGCACGAACGTCGCCGCCCCCGCGACCGCGTCCTCCACCTCGGCGGCGAGCTGGGCGGACACGTGTGCGGGCGGGACGGGAGGCCCGGGCGCCGGCGAGACGGGGGCGGCGGTCCGCGCGGCCGCGGCGGGCAGCCGCTCGGGGTGCCGCACGGCGGTGCCCATCGGACTGGGCCGCCGCCGGACGACCTGCCGCTCGACGATGTCCACCCGCTGGGCCGGCTCGGCCGTCTTCACGCGCTGGGCCGGCTCGGCGATCTTCACGCGCTGGGCCGGGTCGGCCGTCTTCACCAGTTGAACCGGCTCGGCCGTCTTCGCCAGTTGGGCCGGTTCGGCCCTCTTCACCAGTTGGACCGGGTCGGCCGTGACCGCGTTGGTCTGGTCCGCGGCGGGCCGGGCGGACTGCAGGGCGTTGCTCTGCCGCTCGGGTCGGCGCAGGCCACCGGAGCGCTCGTCACGGCGCGGGCCACCCGGGCGCTCCTCCCACCGCAGGCCACCCGGGCGCTCCTCCCACCGCTGGCCGGCGGGACGCTCCACCCTGCGGGAACCGTCGGGACGCTCCACCCGGCGGGAACCGTCGGCACGCTCGCCGTGGGGCGGTCCGGCCGGGCGCTCCTCGCGGCGCGGGGCGCTGGTGCGCTCGTCGCGGCGCAGGCCGCCCGGGCGGTCCTCGGGGCGGAGATGGGCCGGGCGGTGGAAGCCGTCCCGCGTTCGTCCGCTGTCGACCGCCACGCACGCCTCCTCAAGTCCGCCTTCTTTGCAAAAGGTGCGACTTGGAGTACAACGTGCAACTCGGACATGCGTCACGGCGACACACGGACCGGCATGCAGGGTTCGGACCGGACGTACGATGGACAACCGGGCCGTTACGACGCGTGATACTGGTTCTGCGTCGGCTCGAGTCCGCGCTCGATTACCATCTCCACGGCGTCGGCGGCGCGGTCCACGAAGAAGTCGAGCTCCTTGCGCTCCGCCGCGGAGAAGTCGGCCAGCACGTAGTCCGCCGGGTCCTGCCGCCCGGGTGGCCGGCCGATGCCGAACCTGACCCGGATGTAGTCCTTGCCACCCAGCGAGGACGACATGGACCGCAGCCCGTTGTGCCCGCCCTCGCCGCCGCCCTGCTTGAGCCGCAGCTGCTCGTAGGGCACGTCCAGTTCGTCGTGCACGGCGATGACCTGCGCGAGGGGCACCTTGTAGAACTGGGCCAGCCCGGCGACGGGGCCGCCGGACAGGTTCATGAAGGTCAGCGGCTTGACCAGGACGATGCGCGGCCCGCCGACGCGCAACCGGCCCTCGGCCACGTCGGCGGCGACCCGCCGGTGCCTGGAGAAGCGCAGCCCGGCCCGCTGGGCGATCAGGTCGGCGATCATGAAGCCGACGTTGTGCCGGTTACGCGCGTACGCGGGGCCGGGGTTGCCCAGCCCGACGATCAGCCAGGGCGCGGTGTCCGTCATGAGATCCCCTCACACAACAAGGTCGCGCATACAGCAAGGTCGCGGGTGCCCGTCAGGCGCCCGCGACCTTGATTGACGACTCAGGCGTCGGCCGGCTCCGGGGTCGCCTCGGCCTCGGCGGCCTCGCCGGCCTCGCCCTCGAGTGCCTCAGCGGTCGGGGACCCGGCGACGACGGCGACGACGAGGCCCGGGTCGGCGGCCAGCTCGGACCCGGCGGGCAGCTGCACGTCACCGGCGGTGACGTTGCTGCCGGCCTCGAGGCCCGCGATGGAGACCTCGACGAACTCGGGCAGCTTGGTCGCGTCGGCAAGGATCGCCAGGGTGGTGTTCTCCACCATGACGAGGGTGTCGCGGGCGGCCTCACCGGTCAGGTGCACCGGGATCTCGACGGTGACCTTCTCGCCGCGACGCACGACCAGCAGGTCGACGTGCTCGTAGGTGTCCTTGATCGGGTCACGCTGGATCGCCTTCGGCAGCGCGAGCGCGGTGCCGCCGCCGGTGATCTCGATGTTGAAGATCTGGTTCTTGCCGCCGTGCCGGATGGCGGCGGCGAACTCGCGGGCGGGGAGGGCGATGTGGCGGGGCGCTTCGCCGTGGCCGTACAGCACGGCGGGCACCTTGCCGGCCCGGCGCGTGCGGCGGGCACCACCCTTGCCGAACTCGGTGCGGGGCTCAGCGCTGATCTTTACCTCGGACACGGCAAAAACTCCTGATGCGGTTGTGCGGCGGGCACCGGCCGGCGCGACCGGTAACAGTTGTCGTGGTGCGGCGCTCGGGCGAGGGAGGCGCACGGGGCACAGGCCCGGAGCACCGCGTCGATCACGGAGCCCGCGTGGCCGTCATGCCGATCTGGTGAGGACCGCTGGAACGGTCTTCACCGGAACGCACGCCCGGCCCTTGGCGCACCCTCGCCGTGGCAACCGCACAAGCTTACCCGAGACCGCTGCGCCCCCTCACATCGCACCCGTCCGGTTGTGCAGATCACGCGCCTGTGTCAACCGGACGGGCCGCGGTGCCTGCCGAAAATCAGGACAGCCCGCCGAAAAGGGTCGTGACCGAACCGTCGTCGAACACCTCACGGATCGCGCGGGCCAGCAGCGGGGCGATCGAGAGCTGAGTGATCTTGTCAACCTTCTTGTCACCCGGCAGCGGCAACGTGTTGGTCACCACGATCTCGCTGATCCGGCTGGCGTCGAGCCGGTCGCAGGCGGGGTCGGACAGCACCGCGTGGGTCGCGGCGACCACGACGTCGGCGGCGCCCTCGTTGAAGAGGATGTCGGCGGCACCGACGATCGTGCCGCCGGTGTCGATCATGTCGTCGACGATCAGGCAGACCCGGCCCTCGACCTCGCCGACGACGCGGTTCGCGACGACCTGGTTGGGCTTCAGCGGGTCGCGGGTCTTGTGGATGAAGGCGAGAGGGCAGCCGCCGAGGCGGTCCGTCCAGCGCTCGGCGACCCGGACCCGGCCCGAGTCGGGGGCGACGACGGTGATCGGGCGCCCGGCGTACTTGGCGTCGATGTGGTCGGCCAGGGTGTTCATCGCGAACAGGTGGTCGACCGGGCCGTCGAAGAAGCCCTGGATCTGCGCGGTGTGCAGGTCCACGGTGAGGATCCGGTTGGCGCCTGCGGTCTTGAGCAGGTCGGCGACCAGCCGGGCGGAGATCGGCTCGCGGCCGCGGTGCTTCTTGTCCTGCCGGGCATACGGGTAGAACGGCAGGACGACCGTGATCCGCTTGGTCGAGCCGCGCTTGAGCGCGTCGACCATGATCAGGCATTCCATCAGCCAGTCGTTGATCGGCGCGACCATCGACTGCACGACGAACGCGTCCGAGCCGCGCACCGACTCCCGGTAGCGGATGAAGATCTCCCCGCTGGCGAAGTCGTAGGCATCCATCGGTGTCGGCTCGACGCCGAGCACCGCCCCGATCTCCTCAGCGAGCGCGGGAAACCCCCGGCCGGAGAAGAGCATGAGGTTCTTGCGGTTCTCCGAACTGATGCTGGCCATTACGGTCGCCCGCTCCCGATCTCGTGGTTGGGCTCATTGTTCGTCGCGTGGCCCCACGTCGGCCACCTGGGCGGGGGTGACGTGGTTTTGTTCACGTGCGAGGGCGTCGCGCGCGGCCTGCGCGGCGGCTGTGCCAGGCCGCTTGCGCTCGACCCAGCCCTCGATGTTGCGCTGCTGGGCCCGCGACACCCCGAGCGCGCCCGGCGGCACGTCCTTGGTGATCACGCTACCGGCGGCGGTGTAGGCGCCGTCGCCGATGTGCACAGGTGCGACGAACATGTTGTCGGCGCCGGTCCTCGCGTGCGCGCCGATCACCGAGCGGCGCTTCTGCACCCCGTCGTAGTTGACGAAGACGCTCGCGGCGCCGATGTTGGTGCCCTCGCCGATCTCGGCGTCGCCGACGTAGGACAGGTGCGGGACCTTGGCGCCGGCGCCGACGGTGGCGGCCTTGGTCTCCACGAACGTGCCGATCTTCGACTTGCGCCCGAGCCGCGTGCCGGGGCGCAGGTAGGCGAACGGCCCGACCGACGCCTGCGGCCCGATCTCCGAGGACAGCGCGTGGGTCCGCACGACGGTGGCGCCGTCGCCGACGACGACGTCGATGAGCGACGTGTCGGGGCCGACCACCGCACCCTCGCCGATGCGGGTCGCACCGCGCAGGTGGGTGTTGGGCTCGATGACGGCGTCCCGCGCGAGGGTGACCGTGACGTCGATCCACGTGGTCGACGGGTCGATGATCGAGACGCCGTCGCGCATCCACTCGTCGTTGATCCGGTCCCGCAGGAGCGCCCGCAGCCCGGCGAGCTGCGCGCGGTCGTTGGCGCCGAGGGTCTCCGTGGCGTCCGGGGCGCGGTGCGCCACGATCGGCGCGCCGGCCCCGACGAGCAGCCCGATGACGTCGGTGAGGTACTCCTCGCCCTGATCGTTGTCGGTGGAGAGCTTGCCGAGCATCTCGCGCAGGCGCTCGGCGTCGAAGGCGTAGACCCCCGAGTTGATCTCGCGGATGCCCCGCTGGGCGGGGGTCGCGTCGCGCTCCTCGACGATGGCGACGAACTCGCCGCCCCGGTTGCGCACGATGCGGCCGAGCCCGGTGGGGTCGTCGACCTCCGCGGTCAGCACGGTGGCGGCGGCCTTGGTGCTCTCGTGCGTGTGGACGAGCGCGCTGAGCGTCTCCGCGCGCAGCAGCGGGGTGTCGCCGCCGAGCACGACCACGGTCCCGGTGAGCTCGGGCGTCTCGTCCAGCGCGATGCGCACGGCGTGGCCGGTGCCGCGCTGCTCGATCTGGGTGACCGGCACGGCGGTCGGCGCGACCTGCTCCAGGTGGGCCCGGACCAGCTCACCGCCGTGGCCGACGACCACGGTGGCGGCGCCCCCGATCGCCTCCTCGGCGGCGGCGAGCACGTGCCCCACGAGGGTCCGGCCGAGCAGCGGGTGCAACACCTTGGGCAGGGCGGACTTCATCCGCTTTCCCTCGCCGGCGGCCAGGATGATCACGTTTCGCACGGGCGCACTCCTCGACGGTGTCGGTGCGCCCCATCGTAGTCAGGTGGCTGGGGTGCCAGGATTCGAACCTGGACTGCGAGGCTCCAAAGGCCTGCGGGCTGCCGTTACCCCACACCCCAAAGATCTGCGTGTGCAGCCTACCGGGCGCATCAATCCGCCTCGTATCGAGGCCGCTTCTCTCACCCGGCGGGCGGGCCCGCCGATCTTTCCGGACGAAGATCACACAAGACGGCGGGTAATCGGCTTGACACGGAGCTCGTATGGCGAACCTACGCATCCGTAAGTTACGGTGACGTAGCCGTAGGCCGTCGATCTCCCCCGCCCGGCGAAGAGCCCGTGAGAGGTGTCATGTCCGCTGTACTCCTTGATCCCGCCCCAGGTCAGACCCCCGATCGCGGGCCAAAAGCCCTCACCGAGGGGCGTCAGAGCATCGGGATCCTGGTCGCCCTCTGGGGCTTCGTGGTTCTGCCGTTCGTCGCCCTCCTGGCCGCCGTCCCGGTCGCCTGGGGATGGGGGCTCACCTGGCTCGACGTCGCGCTCGGCACGGTCTTCTACGTGATCGGCGGGCTCGGCATCGGCTCGGGCTTCCACCGGTACCTCACACACGGCGCCTTCAAGGCCAACCGCGGGCTGCGCATCGCCCTGACGATCGCCGGCAGCACCGCGATCGAGGGCAACCCCACGCAGTGGGTCGCCGACCACCGCCGCCACCACGCGTTCTCCGACCGCGAGGGCGACCCGCACTCGCCGTGGCGCTTCGGGGAATCGTTCGGCGGCCTGGTGAAGGGCCTGTTCTACGCCCACGTGGGCTGGCTGTTCTTCCGCGAGCTGTCCAACCGGGAGCGCTTCGCCCCCGACCTGCTCGCCGACAAGGACATCCGCCGCATCGACAAGCTGTTCCCGGTGATCGTGATCCTGTCCGCCACGCTGCCCGCGATCATCGCCGGCCTGGTCACCTGGTCGTGGCAGGGTGCCCTGTCGGCGTTCTTCTGGGCCGGGATCGTGCGGATCGGGCTGCTGCACCACGTCACCTGGTCGATCAACTCGATCTGCCACGTCTACGGCGAGCGTCCGTTCGAGACCCGCGACGGCGACAAGGCCAGCAACTTCTGGCCCCTGGCGATCCTGTCGTTCGGGGAGAGCTGGCACAACCTGCACCACGCCGACCCGACGTGCGCCCGCCACGGCGTCGACAAGGGCCAGATCGACATCAACGCCAGGCTCATCTGGATCTTCGAGAAGCTCGGCTGGGCCACCGACGTGCGCTGGCCGAAGCGTGACCGGCTCGATGCGAAACGGGTCGCCGCCGCCGATGGCGCGGCTGGCACGATGAGCGGGTGACCGACCTTCCGGAGGAAACACCGCACATCCACCAACGGCTGAGCCCAGTACCAGGCCCCCCGCCGCCGCCGGTATCGCCGAAGTCACGGGTGCGGATGTCCGCCGCCCAGCGTCGCGAGCAGCTCATCGCCATCGGGCGGGCGCTGTTCGCGGAGCGGGGATTCGACGCCACCTCCATCGAGGAGGTGGCGTCGCGTGCGAAGGTCTCCAAACCCGTGGTCTATGAGCACTTCGGCGGCAAGGAGGGGCTCTACGCGGTGGTCGTGGACCGCGAGGTCCGCAACCTGCTCGACCGGATCACCAACGCGCTGACCGCGGGTCACCCGCACGAGCTGCTCGAGCAGGCGGCCCTGGCGCTGCTGGACTACATCGAGCACGAGACCGACGGCTTCCGGGTCCTGGTCCGGGAGTCGCCGGTGATGTCGCCGAACGGCAACCTCATGAGCGTCCTCAACGACGTCGCGCACCAGGCCGAGCACATACTGGGCTCGGAGTTCAAACGTCGCGGCTTCGACCCGAAGCTCGCCGAGCTCTACTCCCAGGCGCTGGTGGGGATGGTCGCGCTGACCGGCCGGTGGTGGCTGGAGGTGCGCAAGCCGCGCAAGGAGGTCGTCGCGGCCCACCTGGTCAACCTGGCGTGGAACGGGCTGTCCAACATGGAGGCCAAACCGACGCTCGTCACCCGGCAGGGCAAATAGCAGAAGGCGGCGCCGCGGCGCCGCCTTCTGTCACGCTGTCTCGCTCACCGTGTGGGGTCCGCGCCGGAACTGCTCCTCGGCCTCGGCCGCCGCGGCGCTGCCGACGCGGTCGTAGAGGCTGGCGACGCCGGTGATGCCGGCGAGGATGAACGTGACGATCACGTTGACCATCGAGAACGCGAAGACGTTGGCCTCGGTCTGCATCAGCGCGAGCGAGCCCATGCCGACGATCGTCAGCACGACGCCGGCGAGCTGGTTGACGTAGTGGGCCAGGTTGCGGCCGACGAGGTTGGCGCCGAGCACGACGACCCCGGCGACCAGCGACAGCAGCGCGAACGCGGGGTTGGTGCGCAACCCCAGCACCCACTCCGCGTCGGTCTGGGTGAAGAACTCGTTCCCCGACGTCTGGACGAAGCCGACCACGCCGAAGACCAGCATGTAGAGGCCCGCGAGGATGCAGAGCAGCCGGTACAGGGGCCGGAGGTGGTGGTTGATCGGAAAGTGAGCGGCCATGACCGCATTCTAGGACGGGGTCATCCGGCGATCTCGGCGAGGGCGAGCCATTGCTCCTCGATCTGCGCGATCTCCTCCCGCACCGCGCGCAGCTCGGCGTCCAGCGCGGTGATCCGGGTGTAGTCGGTGGCGTGCTCCGCCAGCTGGGCGTGCAGCGCCGCCTCCTTCTGCGTCAACCGGTCCATGCTGCGCTCCAGCTTGGACAGCTCCTTCTTCGCGGCCCGCGCGTCCTTGTCCGACGCGCGCAGGTCGGCGGCCTTCTCCCGGCTGAGTGCCGGCGCCGGGTTCGTGCCCGCGCCGAAACCCTCCCCTTCGCCGGCGATGCGCTCCAGGTATTCGTCGACACCGCCGGGCAGGTGGACGAGGTGCCCGTCGCCGAACATGCCGTAGACGACGTCGGCGACCCGCTCGACCAGGTACCGGTCGTGGCTGGCGACCACGATCGTGCCGGGCCACGAGTCGAGCAGGTCCTCCAGCGCGGCGAGGGTGTCGATGTCCAGGTCGTTGGTGGGCTCGTCGAGCAGCAGTACGTTGGGCTCCGCGGCGAGCAGGCGCAGCAGCTGCAGCCGGCGCCGCTCGCCGCCGGACAGGTCCGCGACCGGGGTCCAGACCCGGGCGCCGCTGAAGCCGAAGACCTCGGCCAGCTGCGACGCGGTCAGCTCCCGGTCGCCGAGCTTGACCCGCTTGGCGACCTCCTCGACCGCCTCGAGCAGGCGCAGGCCGGCCGGCAGCTCCTTGAGCTCCTGCGACAGGAATGCGGCCCGCACGGTGCTGCCGCGCTGCATGCGCCCGCCGTCGGGGTCCCGCACCCCGGCGAGCACCCGCAACAGGGTGGTCTTGCCGGCCCCGTTGGCGCCGAGGATCGCGATCCGGTCGCCCGGTCCCACCAGCCAGTCCACCTCGGACAGCAGGGTCCGCTCGCCGGCCCGCAGGTCCACCTTGGACAGTTCGTAGACCTGCTTGCCCAGCCGGGTGACGGCGAGACGCTGCAACGACACCGTGTCCCGGGCCGGCGGCACGTCGGCGATCAGCGCGTTGGCCGCGTCGATGCGGAACTTCGGCTTGCTGGTCCGGGCCGGCGGGCCGCGGCGCAGCCAGGCGATCTCCTTGCGGAGCAGGTTCTGCCGGCGGGACTCGACCTCGGCGGCGACCCGCAGCCGCTCCGCCCGGGCCAGGGTCCAGGCCGCGTAGCCACCCTCGTAGGCGCGCACGGTCGCGTCGGCGACCTCCCACGTGGTCGTGCAGACCGCGTCGAGGAACCAGCGGTCGTGGGTGACGACCATGAGCGCGCCGCGGCGCTGCAGCAGGTGCCGCGCCAGCCAGGCGATGCCGGCGACGTCGAGGTGGTTGGTGGGCTCGTCGAGGATCAGCAGGTCAGCGGGGCGCACCAGCAGCGCGGCGATCGCGATGCGGCGCCGCTCACCGCCGGACATCGGTCCGACCGGCGCGTCCAGGCCGAGGTGCGGCATGCCGAGCCCGTTGAGCACGGTGCGGACACCGGCGTCGCCGGCCCACTCGTGCTCAGCGGCGAACGCGGCGGGCAGCCAGGCGGTGCCGATGATGATGTCGCGGACGGTCGCGGTCGGCGGCAGGTCGAGGTTCTGCGGCAGGGCGGACACCCGCAGGTCGCGCCGGTGGGTGACGCGTCCCTCGTCGGGCTCCTCGGCCTTGGTGAGCATCCGCAGCAGGGTCGTCTTGCCGGCCCCGTTGAGCCCGACGACCCCGATCCGGTCGGCGTCGTCGACGCCGAGGGAGACCTCGTCGAAGATCCGCCCCGCCGGGTAGGTCTTGCCGACCTTGTCCAGGTTGATGATGTTGGCCATCTACAGCACTCTCGCTCCGGGCACGGGACCGGCGGCGGTGCGCACCGCGCGGCAGCAGTTGGCGGCCTCCAGGTCCGCCGCGAGCAGTGCGGCGTGCCTGGCGTCCTCGGCCAGGAAGACAACGGTCGGGCCGGAGCCGGAGACCAGCCCGGCGAGCGCGCCCGCCTCAAGCCCCGCGTCCAGCACCCCACGCAGCTCCGGACGCAGGTGCAGCGCCGCGGCCTGCAGGTCGTTGGCGAGGTGGGCGGCGAGCACGTCGGGGTCGCGCTGGCGCAGCGCGGCGAGCAGCCCGTCCGGCGGGCCGGCCTCGCTCTGGGCGCCCAGCTGGTCGAACGTCTTGTACACCGTCGGGGTCGACAGGCCCTCCTCGGCGACGGCCAGGACCCAGTGCCACGCGTGCCCGCCGGTCAAGATGGGGCTGACCAGCTCGCCGCGGCCGGTGCCCAGCGCCGTGCCTCCCAGGACCAGGAACGGGATGTCCGAGCCCAGGGTCGCGGCGATGCCGGCGAGGTCGTCCCGGGACAGTCCGGTCCCCCACAGCTGGTCGCAGGCGACCAGTGCGGCGGCCGCGTCGGCGCTGCCGCCGGCCAGACCCGCGGCGATCGGGATCTGCTTCTTGAGGTGCAGCCGGGCGTGCGGGTCGTGCCCCGTCTCGTCCGCCAGGGCCCGCGCCGCCCGGATGACGAGGTTGTCCTCGCCGAGCGACAGCAGGCCGGTGCCCTCACCTTCCATCGTGAGCGTCAGCGTGTCGCCGCGGCGGGCGGTGATCTCGTCGTAGAGCCCGATCGCGTGGTACACCGTGGTCAGCTCATGAAAGCCGTCGGCGCGCGCCGGGCCGACGTGCAGATGGAGGTTGATCTTCGCGGGCACGCGGACCCGGACCGGTCCGTGCGCGGCCAGGCGCGGCCGGTCGAACTCCTCGTCATCGTCGGAGAAGAGCGGCTCGGTCACGTGGTGCACCCTACCTGGGCCGCGTCCCCGTCAGGCCGCACCTGCCGCTGGCTCGCGATGCGGGCGAAGTCCTGCACCGTGAGCTGCTCCCCGCGGGCGCCGGGATCGACCGCCGCGGCCCGCAGGATCCGCTCGGCGGCGTCGGGCCCACCGGCCCAGCCCGCGAGCGCGGCCCGCAGGGTCTTGCGGCGCTGCGCGAACGCGGCGTCCACCACGGCGAACGTCGCCTTGCGATCCGCGCCGGCGGGCGGCTCCCGCCGCGTGAACGCCACCAGCCCCGAGTCGACGTTCGGCACCGGCCAGAAGACGCTCGGCGGCACCTTGCCGGCCAGCTTCGAGGTGGCGTACCAGGCGAGCTTCACGCTCGGCACGCCGTAGACGCGGCCACCGGGGCCGGCGACGAGCCGGTCCGCGACCTCCTTCTGCACCATGACCAGGCCCTTGCGCAGCGACGGCAGGGTCGCCAGGAGGTGCAGCACGACGGGCACGGCGACGTTGTACGGCAGGTTCGCCACCAGCGCGGTCGGCTCCTGATCGACCTCCACCTTCAGCGCGTCGCCCTCGATCACGTGCAACCGGTCGGCGTGCTCCGGGGCGAACCGGGCGGCCGTGCCGGGCAGTGCCTTCGCCAGCACCGGATCGATCTCCACGGCACACACGGTCTTCGCCGCCTCGAGCAGGCCGAGGGTGAGCGAGCCGAGTCCCGGGCCCACCTCCAGGGCCACGTCGTCATCGGTGAGCTCGGCGGCGCGCACGATCCGGCGCACCGTGTTGGGGTCATGGACGAAGTTCTGCCCCAGCTGCTTGGTCGGCCGGATGCCGAGCGACGCGGCGAGCTCCCGGATCTCCGCCGGCCCGAGCAGCGTCATCGCCACTCGCCGAACGCGCGGGTGCCGTTGGCCGAGATCGCCGCGCACAGCGCGTCCAGGTCGTGCCCGGTCACCTCGGCCAGGGCGCGGACCGTCAGCGGGATCAGGTAGCTGGCGTTCGGCCGGCCGCGGAACGGCGTCGGGGTCAGGAACGGCGCGTCGGTCTCCACCAGGAGCCCGTCCAGCGGGGTGATCGCGGCGGCGGCCCGCAGGTCCTTCGCGTTGCCGAAGGTGACGGTGCCGGCGAAGCTCAGCAGGAAGCCACGGTCCAGGCATTCCCGGGCGAACGCCTCGTCGCCGGAGAAGCAGTGCATGACGACCTGGTCCGGGGCGCCCTCCTCGTCCAGCACCCGCAGGATGTCTTCGTGCGCGTCGCGGTCGTGGATGACGAGGGTCTTGCCGTGCCGCTTCGCGATCCCGATGTGCGCCCGGAAGCTCTCGTGCTGGGCCTTGCGCCCGTCGTCGCCGGTGCGGAAGTAGTCCAGCCCGGTCTCGCCGATGCCCCGGACCCGCGGGTGTGCGGCGAGGCGCTCGATCTCCCGCAGCGCGCCGTCCAGGTCCGGCAGGCGCGGGGCGTCATTGGGGTGCAACGCCACCGTCGCCACCACACCGGGGTGCTGCTCTGCCACCTGGACACCCCACTGCGACGACGCCACGTCGACACCGACCTGCACGAGCCGGTCGACGCCGGCCGCCCCGGCCAGCGCGATGGCGTCCGCCACGGTCGACGGACCACCGACCCCGTCGTCCTCGAGGGTGATGTCGATGTGGGTGTGGCTGTCCAGCACCGCGACCGGCAGCGGCTCGGGCGGCGGAGGGAACGTGCCCTCCCGGCTGTGTTTTCTGGCACTCATCGGCGTTAAGCATGCCACCCCCGGTCCGGCGTTCACGATTCGTTCACCTGAGGTGCATCACCCCGCCTTAGCGTCGCGAAGGTGACAGTCATCGGGCATGCGGAAGGGTCGGCGACCCACAGCGTGACCCTCGACGGGACCACGTATCCCGCGGAGGAGATCGCGCAGGGCGCCGCCTTCGAGGTGTACGCGACCCAACCCGGCCCCGGCTTCCTGCCCAACCCGCGCCCCGGCGCCCGCTGGCCGTTCCGGCGTTTCGTGCACGCCACCGAGGTCGCCGCCTTCTCCGGCACCCCGGACTCCGGCTCCTCGGGCCTGGCGGGCTTCTCGGGTTATGAGGACGAGCCGCTGCTCATGCCGGTGACCCGGGCCCTGGACTGGACCGGCCTGCACAAACTGACCCAGACCCCGTCCGCCGCCGCCCAACTCGCCCCGATCCGCCGCACCGCGGCCATCCGGCGCGGCACCCGCATGATCAAGTTCCTCACCGGCCGCCAGCTCGGCGGCCACCTCCGCGGCTGGCCGATCAGCGGCTTCTGCTACCGCGCCTTCGACGTCGCCCACCTGCGCACCCCGATCGACCTGGCGATCCTCAGCGGCGGCATACCGGAGTCCGACGGCGGTGTCGTCTTCGCGATCCGCTGGCGGGCCGTGGACGAGTGGGACTACGAGGTGCCCCTCGCCGACTCGTACGCCGGCCTCGTCTCCATGCCGCCGCACGACCGGCTCGGCTCCCCCGTCATCGGCACCGGCTTCGCCCCGAGCGGCCGGCACATCGTGCCCGAGTTCGTCACCCGCGACCTCGCCGAGCTCCCCGTCCCGGCGAACACGTCCCTGGTCGCCTACACCGGCGACGGCACCGAGGTGACGCTCTACACATACCTGCCGGAGCAGCGCGCGTGGAGCCGCATGCACGGCCCCCAGTGGCGCCACCTGCTGCCCGAGACGATCGCCGCGGACCAGGAGTACTTCCCGGCCGCCACGCCCCTGACCCGGTACGTGGGCCGTTACCGCGACAACGTGTACGAGGCGATCGTCGACCCGCCCGGCGAGTTCCGGGTCGCGGCCAAGACCCGCGCCGCCCGCTACCCCCTGGACGCCCTGGCCCGCCGCATCCCGTCGGCCACCTGGCGCGACGCGCCCTGCACCGTCATCCGCGAGGAGGGCGACTGGCTCCGCCTGCGCCTGAGCCGCCCGGACGGCGACGCCGTCGCCCGGCTGGGAGCACACTGCGTCGAGCGCGGCCTGTACGAAGCCTGGGCCCCCGGCGCCGAGGTCACCGACGCCCGCGCAGACGACCATTGGTTTGATTTGTAAGCACTGCTGGGCTGTGCTAGCTGGGCCACCGCTGGCGCGGCGTCCCGGCGGGGGGCTGCGCCACCCCACACCCCCCATGCGACGCTGCGCGCCGCACTCAAGCCTGTTTCTTCCGCGGCGGCCTTCGGCCGGAAGAGCAGTGGGGGATTCTCACCCCACACCCCCAATGCTCGCTGCGCTCGCACGACCTGCGCCCTGACGGGCGCGGTCGACTCAGACGCATGCGCGTGGGCACCCGAAAGACCGGGGGTCCAGGTTTCGCGTCCCACAGGTCTTTCGTCCTCCTCGCCCGCTCTGCGCGCGAGACGACGGAGGCGGGCCCGACCTATGGGCGCGGGTGTTGCCCGTGCTTTCCGGACTGTGGGAAACGGCGACTACCTGGTTGATCAGTGATCCCCGGGAACCATCGATCAACCAGGTAGTCGCAAGATCGCCGGTGCCGTCCACGTCGGTGATCGACGGGTTTTTCGGGAGGCGGGCCCGCCCCCGTCGTCTCGCGCGCATGGCGGGCGAGGAGGACGACAGACCTGAGCGATCCGAAACCCGGACCCCCGGTCTTTCGGGTGCCCACGCGCATGCGTCTGAGTCGACCGCGCCCGTCAGGGCGCAGGTCGTGCGAGCGCAGCGAGCATTGGGGGTGTGGGGTGAGAATCCCCCACTGCTCTTCCGGCCGAAGGCCGCAGCGGAAGAAACAGGCTTGAGTGCGGCGCGCAGCGTCGCATGGGGGGTGTGGGGTGGCGCAGCCCCCCGCCGGGACGCCGCGCCAGCGGTGGCCCAGCAAGCACAGTGCCCCAGCGTCAGCTGGCCTGGGCCTTTGTTGACCCAGCTACTGGCGTGCCGGCGGCGTGGGAGAAGGACTGGAGGCCCTGGACCAGGGCGGCCCGGTCGTCCGGGGGCATGCGGCGCAGGACGGCGGCGATCGTCTCCTGGCGCTGGCGGCCGAGGCCGTCCAGCAGCCGGCGGGCCGTCGGGGTCAGGACCAGCCACACCTCGCGCCGGTCGCGGTCGTCGTTGGTGCGGCGGAGCAGGTCGGCGGCCTCGAGACGGTCGCAGAGGCGGCTGGCGGAGGAGGGCGCGGTGTGCAGCGCGATCGCCAGCTGGGTCAGGTTGATCGAGCCGGCCTGGTCCACGACGCCGAGGACGCGCAACTGGGCGGCCGAGACGCCGGAGTTGTCGTTGGCGGCGCTGGTGGCGAGGACCAGTGCCTGACCCGCGGCGTCGACCAGTGCCGCGGCCAGGGCGGCCGCGTCGTCACTGCCAGCCGGGTGCGGTGAGGGTCGGCTCCGCACGTCGTCCTCCGGGGTTCGCGGGGGTCACGGATCGGCTCTGGGCGACCAGTCGAGACAGACGATCAGCGCATCGTCAGCGAGCTCGGCGCCCGCGTGATAGTCACGAAGGCTCCGCATGACGCTGCCGATGGCCTCGGCCGGTGGTTGCAACCGGGTCGATCGTATGGCACGGCTCAACTCACGCTCACCGTACGCGGCCTCGTTCGGCCGGGTGGCGGCGTGCACCCCGTCGCTGACGATGAAGAGACGGTCGCCGGGGTGGAGTCGTTCCTGCTCCTCGACGTATCTGGTGTCGCCGAACATGCCCAGTGGCAGCTGCGGGTCGAGGACCATGTCGCGGACCTGGCCGCCGCGGACCAGGATCAGGCGGGGTGAGCCGGCGTCGATGATCCGCAGCTCGCCGGTGGCGATGTTGAGCGACAGCAGGAGGGTCGCCACGTGGCGGGTGCCGCCGTACTGGGAGGAGATCGCGTCGGCGGCGAGGACGGCCTGGTCGGCGAGGTCGCCGGGGGCGCTCTGGCCGGTGGGGATGGACCGGCGGGCGTTGCGCATCGCGTTGACCGCGAGCGTGCTGAGCAGCGCGGCGTCCAGGCCGGTGCCCATGCCGTTGAGCGCGGTGACGGTGAGCCAGTCGCCGTTGACGGACCAGTCGAAGTGGTCGCCGCCGACGGCGTACGCCGGCTCCAGCTGCCCGGCGAACTTGATCCCGGGCTGGTCGTAGCCCCGGGCGGGCAGGAGGTCCCACTGCATCTCGGCGGCCATCGTCAGCCGCCCGCCACGCCGGCGGTCGAGGTGGTAGCGGTCGGTGCGCTTGTACGCCGCCTGCAACGCCACCGCGAAGGTGCCGGCCAGGTCGCGCAGCCCTTCCCGCGCCTGCTGCGCCCGCTCGGCGTCCAGGACCACGCTGAGCACCCCGACGCGCTCGCCCCATGCCGTGATCGGCAGGTGCACCCGGGCCAGGGCATGCCCCTCCCGGGCGTCCACGACGACCGTCTGGCTGGCGAACGCCCGGGTGGCCGCGGTCAGCTGGCTGTCCGCGGCGTCGGGTTCGTCGCCGCTGGGTGACAGCGTGGTGGAGCGGTAGTCGGCGAGCCACACGGTGCTGCTCTTCGTGCCGTGTGCCGCACTCAGGTGTGCGTCGAGCACCTCCACCAGGCGATCAGGTGGTGCGGTGCGCAAAGCCTTCTCGATGGAGCCAACGCCGGACATGCGAGCCCTTCACCATCCGCGACCGAAGCCTTTGCTTGCCGTGCGGCAAACAATATAAGGCAGCCCGTCGACTGTGGTGATACCCAGCCACCTCGTGGTGCTACACCCAGCGGGATCCGAGCCACATCCGGGAGAACCACTCGGTGTACGTAATGTCCATACCACTATAGATCGGGTAGAAATAGGCGAAACAGGCCGCGACGAGCAGGACATACGCGCCCGCGACGATCGCCCCGATCAGCCGGTGGTCGCTGGCGGGCTTCACGTGCCGGGGCGGGCCGATGATCGCGCCCAGCACGTACACCACCGCCAGGACCAGGAACGGCTCGGCCGGCAGGGCGTAGAAGTAGAACATCGTGCGGTGCTCGGGCATCGACTGGAACCACGGCACGATGCCGGCCAGGGCGCACACCATGATGAGCCAGGCGCGGCCGTCGCGGCGGGCGATCGCCAGCCAGCCCAGCGCGATCAGCGCCGGCAGGAAGGACCACCACAGCACCGGCGTGCCGAGCAGCAGGATCTCCGACGCGCAGCTGCTCGCGTCGCACGGCCCGTCGGTGTTCCAGTAGAACGCCACCGGGCGGCCCAGCAGCAGCCACATCCACGGCCAGGACTGGTACTGGTGCTTCGTGCTGAGCCCGGTGTGGAACTTGTACGCCTCGTGGTGGTAATGCCACAGGTTGTACAGCGGGTCGATGATCGGGCGGTCGCCCGAGAGCCCGTTGGTCTGCGCGTACCAGTGCCGGAAGTAGCCGTCGTCGGAGAGGAACCAGCCGGTCCAGGTCGCGAGGTAGGCCGCGAGCGCGAGGCCGAACACGGCGAAGATCCAGCCGCCGTCGTCGAGGATGCCGTCGCGGATCGAGTGCCGCGACCCGGCCGCGCGGCGGGCACTGATGTCGAAGATCAGCGTCAGCGCGACGAAGAGCAGCACGTACCACAACGCGCTCCACTTGACGCCGCAGGCGAGGCCGAGGGAGACCGCGCAGGCCAGCCGGTACCAGGGAATCCCGAGGCGGGGCCGGTTGCCGGCACCGGGCCGGCTCGGGTCGATCCCGCGCTCCAGGGCCGCGAGCCACCTGGCCCGGCGCTGCTCGCGGTCCAGGACCAGGAAGTAGAACGCGACCACGATCCAGAACATCAGGAAGATGTCCAGCAGCGCCGCCCGCGACAGCACGAAGTGCATGCCGTCCAGCGACATCAGCAGCCCCGCCGTCGCCGCCAGCAGCGTCGAGCGGAACAGCTTCCGCGCGGCGAGGACGATCAGCAGGATCGACACCACCCCGACCGTGACCGCCGCGATGCGCCACCCGAACGAGTTGTACCCGAAGATCTGCTCGCCGAGCCCGATCATCCACTTGCCCAGCGGCGGATGCACCACGTACTGCGGGGTGCTGTCCTCCGGGTTCCACTCGACCCCGTGCTGCAACAGGTCCCACGCTTCGTTCGCGTAGTAGACCTCGTCGAAGATCGTCTCCTTCGGATGGGACAGATTCACCATCCGCAGCAGCAGACCGATCCCCGTGACCAGGATCGCCGCCAGCCAGAACCCCGGCGTCGCACGCGCCGGCCGGGCAAGCCGACGACGGACCACGTCGTCGACCGGGCGGGCCGGGGTCGGCTCAACCGCCTGCGGCGGCGTCTCGCTTGCGTCGGTCAGCACCGAGGTCATTGCGCGATCGTAGGCGGTGGGATGCCACCATCGCACATGTGCCATTGATTCTGCTCGGAGCTCCGTTGGGCAATCCCGAGGACGCCTCGCCCAGGTTGCGGTCGGTCCTCGCCACCGCTGACGTCGTCGCCGCCGAGGACACCCGCCGGCTGGGGCGCCTCGCCCAGGCCCTCGGCGTCACCGTCGGCGGCCGGCTCGTCAGCTACTTCGAGGGCAATGAGGAGCGCCGCACGCCCGAGCTCGCGGACCTGCTCGCCGGCGGGGCGACCGTCGCGGTCGTCACGGACGGCGGCATGCCCAGCGTCTCCGACCCCGGATTCAGGCTGGTCCGGGCCGCGGTGGCGCTGGGGGTGCCGGTGAGCGTCGCGCCCGGTCCGAGTGCCGTCACGACCGCTCTGGCCGTGTCCGGGCTGCCCTGCGACCGGTTCTGTTTCGAGGGGTTCCCGCCCCGCAAGCAGGGCGAGCGGCGCGCGTACTTCGCGTCGCTGGCGACCGAACCACGGACCCTGGTCTTCTTCGAGTCCCCGCACCGCGTCGAGGACACCGTGCGCGACCTGGCCACCGCCTTCGGCGCGGACCGCCCGGCGGCACTGTGCCGCGAGCTGACGAAGACCTACGAGGAGATCCGCCGCGGCACGCTCGGCGAGCTGGCGCAGGACGCGGCGTCGGCCCGCGGCGAGATCACCCTGGTCGTCGGCGGCGCGCCCGCGGTCCAGCAGGAGCGGCCCACGGACGCGGCCCTGTCCGCCTCGGTCGCCGCGCTGGTGGCCGCGGGCGCGTCGAAGAAGGACGCGATCACCGAGGTGGCCACCCGCTACGACCTCCCGAGACGCGAGGTGTACGCGGCCGCCCACGCCTGAAACTTCCGCCGGTCAGTAGCTGGCGATCAGCACGCCCAGCCCGAGGACCAGCGGCGCGGCAACCGTCAGCGCGTAGGCGGCGAGGCGGGTGCGGAAGCGGCCCAGGCGGCCGGCTCCGGTGGCCCAGCACAGCGCGGCGCCGCACAGCAGGATCAGCGCGAGCCCGACCGTCCAGCGCACCCGCAGCCCCGACGGGTTGCCGGCGTACGCGATCCGCCCGCCGGCACGCATGCGGGCGTCGAGGGTGGCGCCGGGGGCCTCGTCGGCGCCGACGAGGGGTACCCCCGCCACCGCCGCCCGGACGTCGGACTGGAACGTCGCATAGCAGCGGCGCAGCACGCCGTCGCCCTTGCAGCGGGTGATCTGGGCGCGGCCGTGCTCGCCCTGGCCCATGTCGAGCCAGAACGGTTCGGCGCTGGTCCATGCGAAGAACCCGGCGAGCAGGGCGATCACCAGCATCGCCGGCAGGCCGAAGGCAGGGTTGCGCAGGCGGCGGACCTTGCGGGGCAGGCGCTTCGGCGGCGGCGAGGTGACCGCGGCGTCGCGCGGCCGGCGCATGACGCGCATCGCGGGCGGTGGCCAACTGTCGCCGGCGTCGGCGAGCTGCGCCGCGGTCGCCTCCAGGCGGGCGGTGGCGAGCTGGAGGTGTTCGACGACCGCGGTGGCGCCGGCGTCATGGGCGGCCGGGTCGACGAGGCCGTGGGCGAGGCCGGCGGGCACCACGTCGGTCCCCGGTGCACCGTCGGGCTCGGTGCCGGGCTCGCGGTAGGGCGCACCGCCGGGCGAGGGCGCCCGGACCGTGGCCGTCGTCGTGGTGGGCCACAACGGGAACCCGTCGGGGTCGGGGGCCTTGGGCGGGATCCCGGCGGCCTGGCCACGCCACCACGCTGCTTCTTCGCTCACCGCTTCATTGGACAACGGGTGATGGCGCAGATTTCGGACTTACCCTTGCGTGTCGGGAGAAACTATCCGTTCGCCGAACGAGGGGACGGGTCACTACGCTTGCAGGTCATGAGTCGTGTTCTCGCCGCGGTCGCCTGGCCTTATGCCAACGGGCCGCGCCACATCGGTCACGTGTCCGGCTTCGGGGTCCCTTCCGACGTGTTCAGCCGCTACATGCGGATGGCCGGTCATGACGTGCTGATGGTCTCCGGCACCGACGAGCACGGCACCCCGATCCAGGTCCAGGCCGACGCGGAGGGGGTGACCCCGCGCGAGCTCGTCGACCGGTACAACCGCGTCATCGTCGAGGACCTGCACGGGCTCGGCCTGACCTACGACCTGTTCACCCGCACCACCACCGGCAACCACTACCAGGTCGTCCAGGAGCTCTTCCAGGGGCTGTACGACAACGGGTACATCGTCGCGAAGACCACCCTCGGCGCCCGGTCGCCGTCGACGGGCCGGACGCTGCCCGACCGGTACATCGAGGGCACGTGCCCGATCTGCGGCTACGACAGCGCCCGCGGGGACCAGTGCGACAACTGCGGCAACCAGCTCGACCCGGACCAGCTGATCAACCCGCGGTCGAAGATCAACGGCGAGACGCCGGAGTTCGTGGAGACCGAGCACTTCTTCCTGGACCTGCCCGCGTTCGCCGACCAGCTCAACGCCTGGCTCGACACGCGCGAGGGCTGGCGGCCCAACGTGCTGAAGTTCTCCCGCAACCTCATCGCCGACCTCCAGCCGCGGGCGATCACCCGTGACCTGGAGTGGGGCGTGCCGATCCCCCTCGACGGCTGGCGCGACCGCGACGACAAGCGCATCTACGTGTGGTTCGACGCGGTCATCGGCTACCTGTCGGCGTCGGTCGAATGGGCCCGCCGCACCGGTGACCCCGAGGCGTGGCGCAAGTGGTGGCAGGACCCGGACGCCGAGGCGTTCTACTTCATGGGCAAGGACAACATCGTCTTCCACTCGGTGATCTGGCCGTCGATCCTGCTCGGCTACTCGTCGCCGAAGCCGGGCGCGCTCGGCGCGCTCAACCTGCCCACCGAGGTCGTCTCGTCGGAGTACCTGACGATGGAGGGCAAGAAGTTCTCCTCGTCGCGCCGGGTCGTCATCTACGTGCGGGACTTCCTGGAGCGCTACGACGCCGACGCGCTGCGCTACTTCATCGCCGTGGCCGGCCCGGAGGCGACCGACACCGACTTCACCTGGTCGGAGTTCCGCCGCCGCAACAACGACGAGCTGGTCGCCGGTTGGGGCAACCTGGTCAACCGGTCGATCTCGATGGCCGCGAAGAACTTCGGGGAGATCCCGGCCGCCGGCGCGCTGACGGCGGAGGACACCACGCTGCTGGCGGCGGTGCGCGCCGGGTTCGGCAGCGTCGGCGACCTGCTGGCCAAGCACCGGCAGAAGGCGGCGATCTCCGAGGCGATGCGCATCGTCGGCGAGGTCAACAAGTACTTCTCCGACCAGTCGCCGTGGAAGCTCAAGGAGGACAAGGCCCGGATGGGCACCGTGCTGCACGTCGCCCTGCAGGCGGTGCGTGACTGCAACACGCTGCTCACGCCGTTCCTGCCGCACGCGGCGCAGCAGATCCACGAGCTGCTCGGCGGCACCGGCGTGCACGCGCCGATGCCGCGGATCGTCGACGTCGAGGACCTGGACAACGGCATCACGTATCCGATCCTCACCGGCGACTACACCGTCGGCGCGACCTGGACCCCGCAGGACATCGTCGCGGGCACTGCCCTGGCGGCACCGACGCCGGTGTTCAAGAAGCTCGACGAGTCGATCGTCGAGGAGGAGCTGGCCCGGCTGCAGAGCTGAGACGCACGTTGGTCAGTGTGGGCGGAGCGGGATCTCCGCCCACACGATCTTGCCGTCGGCGACGGCGCGGGTGCCCCAGCGGTCCGAGGTGGCGCGCACGATGTGCAGGCCGCGGTGGTGCTCGTCGTCGAAGGTCGGCTCGATCAGGAACGGCAGCCGGTTGTCCTGGTCGAAGACCTCGACCGCGATGTGGGCGGGCAGCAGGTGCAGGCGCAGCTCGACCGTGCGGGTGCGGGCGTGGGTCGCCGCGTTGGCGAACAGCTCCGCGACGACCGAGACCGCGGTGTCCACCCGCTCGCCGGGGACGCCCCACCCGAGCAGGGTCTGCTCCACGAAGCGCCGGGCGGTCCGGCTCCGCTCCGCCGACGCCGGGTAGGTCGCCCGGGCGGTGCGCGGCACCTCGTCCGGCAGCTGCCGGACGTAGAGCACCGCGAGGTCGTCCTCGTGGTGGGCCGGGTCGACCATCCCCGCGACGAGGTCGTCGAGCGCGGCCAGGGACGGTCGCGGATGCAGGGCGACGCGGACCTGCAGGTGGGCGAGCCGGTCCTCGATGTTGCTGTCGCGCCGTTCGATCAGGCCGTCGGTGTACAGCAGCAGCGCCTCGCCGGGCGGCACGGCCACGACCTGCTCCGTGTAGGGGAAGTCGACCGTGCCCAGCGGCGGCCCGACCGGCCCGGTCAGCAGCCGCGACGGCTGGCCCGAAAGGACCCCGACGGCCGGCAGGTGGCCCGCGTTGGCGTAGTTCAGGGTCCCGTGCACCAGGTCGTAGACGGCATACAGGCAGGTCGCCATCTCGGTGTCGAGGTCGGCCGCGAGCAGCGTGTTCAGTTGCCGCATCAGCCGGCCCGGGGACAGGTCCAGCGACGCGTACGAGCGGATCGCCGTGCGCAGCTGTCCCATGACCGCGGCCGCGCGGATGCCCTTGCCCATGACGTCGCCGACGACGAGGGCGACCCGGCCGGCCGACAGCGGCACCAGGTCGACCCAGTCGCCGCCGACCTCGACCCCCTTCGCCGCCGGCAGGTACCGCGAGACCACCTCGAGCCCTTCCACCCGCGGGATCCGGGGCAGGAGGCTGCGCTGCAGTTCGACCGCGGCGGTGCGCTGCCGCAGGTACATGCGGGCGTTGTCGAGCGCGGCGGCGGCGTGCGCGGCGACGCCGACGGCGAGGCGTTCGTGCCGTGCGGTGAAGCGGGCGGGTCGCGGGTGGCCGAAGAAGAAACCGCCGAGCACCTCACCGGTGGAGGAGATGACGGGCACGGCCAGGTAGCTCACGACCGGCAGGTGGCCCTCGGGATCGCCGGAATACGGTTCGTTGAGCCCGTAGCGCGGGTCCTTGGTGATGTCGTCGCTGCGCAGGTGCCCGACGCCCCGGAACGTCGGGTCGAACACCTTCGTGTTGCGCGGCATCGGGAACTTCGCGAACGACTCCTTCGACACCCCGGAGAGGGTGTAGAGCTGGTAGGACTCGCCGAGCTCGTCGGTGACGTTGTAGAAGAACGAACCGAACGCCGCCCCGGTGAGGCTCGTCGCCACGTCGGTGGCGCGCTGGACGACCCGGTCGACGTCGAGCTCCGAGGACAGGTCGGTGCCGACGGCGTGCAGCGCCTCGACGAGGCTGGTCTCCTCCCGCAGCCGGGCCTCCCGCTCGCGCAGTTCGTGCTGGCTGCGGCGCAGCCGGCCGGCGGCGTCGCCGAGCTCGGCGACGGTCCGCTCCAGGCGGGTGGCCTGCTCCGCAGCGGTCCGCTCCACGGCGGTGAGCAGGTCGCCGAGCGCCTCCTCGCGTTCGGCCGGGCCGGCGCCCAGGTGCCGCTGCAGGCCGATCCACAGGTTGCCGCCGATCAGCTCGAACAGCTGCGCGGTCGCCTGGTCCAGCCGCACGGTGACCCCGGCGAGCAGCCGGTAGCCGGCGCCGATGACGGCGAGCACGACCCGGACCGGATAGTCGTCGGCGTCGTGCAACGTGACCCCTCGCGGCGCGGTCAGGGCCTCCGGATCGGCGGCCGGCGGGCCGCCGACGGTGATCGCCTCGCCTCCGGCGGCGAGGTGGAGCCAGGCGAACGCGGGCCCGCCGTGCCCGTCCCGCTCGTCCCCGTCCCGGACCCGTTCGCACAGCAGCGCCGCGACGGCCCGCAGCGCAGCCGGCAGGTCGTGCGCCGCGGCGGCGGCCGCGCGAACGTCCGTCCCACAGCGCACGATCTCGCTCAGCGAGAGGCTGTTGAGGTCGTACACCGGACCTCCGGTCCTGGAACATTCGCGGACGAACCATCCAAACCGACGACCGGGCGGCGGCGCAACGGCGGCGGTGGCCGCACCGGTCACAGCGTGCGCCTGGAATGCCCTCTATGCCGGTTGTCGGGACGTGCAACTTGCAGATTGGCATGCGTTTGAGCAAGCGTTCCGACACCTATGAGGAGTGTTGCTGATGACACCGTTGTAATTATCCGTAACAAAAGCGCTCGTGTGGCACCGCCCTGAGTAGTTAGAGCTCCTGGCATAAGTAGAACCGCGTGGCGACACACCGGTGTGGCGAGTGGGAGGATCTTCGCAGTCGTGCAGTACGGGTCCGCCACGGGTCGAAACGGTCCATTCTCCCCAGGTCCGCAAGGCGCCCCGGATGCCATCCGGCCCCGGGTTCACGCTGTGTAGCCACAAGACGCGCAGTAACAACTGACGCCCACAGCAAAACTGGACAAAGTATCCCCATCGCCCCCTCTGTCGCACACACGGCGTACGGCAGGACACCGATACCAATCGACGTTTCTCGACATCTAGAGCGCTCAACTATTCGATGTTCGTCAATGTTTGTAGCTATACAATCGACGCAGATAAATGTGAGGCTCCCCTCGGGACGGGTCGGAGTTCTATGGTGGTCGGCGTCAGTTGTCCGACCATTACCACCCTCCGGGAAGGGCTGACCGGCACGTCGGAAAACCGCGTCTTCGGGAGTGACGGTGCAAACGAGCCATCACGGCGTTCCACGTGAGAGCACTCTTGACATATTGGCGCACAACGACGCCGCCGAGCGGTTCCGCAGCTGGAACGCGCCGCACCGGCCGGTCGAGGCACCGCTGGTCGCACGGCGTGGCGACACGCCTGCGCTGCCGACGGTACACCTGAGCCGGGCCCGTCTCATGGAGCACCTCGACGCCGCCGTGTCGCACCCGGTCACCCTGCTCTGCGCACCGACCGGCTGGGGCAAGACCGCCCTGGTGGCGTCGTGGATCCACGCCGGTCGCGCACCCGGCCGGGCCGCCTACGTGCGGTTCGACGTCAACTGCGGCGCCACGGCCTGGCGGCAGTTGACCAACGCCCTCACCGCCGCCGGCATCGCCGTCGACCCGGCCACCTACGCGTGGAGCAACGCCCACCACCACGAACGCGCCGTCGTCGTCCTCGACGACCTGCACCACGTCACCAACCACACCGTGCTGCGCCGGCTCGAGCGGCTCATCACCCGTCTCGGCGACCGGATCAGCTTCCTCATCCTCGCCCGGACCGAGCCGCCGCTGTCGCTGTACCGGTGGCGGGTCCGCGGCCAGCTGCACGAGCTGCGCACCGACCACCTGGCGCTCACCCAGGACGAGGTGTCCGGCCTCGCCGACGGCTACGGGGTGCGCCTCGCCCAGCACTTCCGCTTCGCCCTGTGGCACGTGACCGAGGGCTGGCCGGCGGCGGTCGCGGTGATCCTCTCCGCGATGGTCGGCCGGCACGAGCCGGAGCGGATGGTCACCGACATCATCCTCGGCGAGGCGGGGCTCAACGAGGAGGTCGGGCTCAGCGAATACGTCCGGCGCGAGATCCTGCAGCACCTCGACCCCGAGATACGCGACGTCATGCTGCGCACGTCCATCCTGGAGACGGTGTGCCCGGGCCTGGTCGAGGCGCTCACCGGCACCCGCGGCGGCGCCAGGCTGCTCGCCCAGATGAGCCGCGCCAACGCCCTCGCCAGCTTCTACGGCGGCTCGCACTCCTGGTACCGCTACCGCAGGCTGCTGCGCGCCATGCTGCGCGCCGAACTGCGCAGCACGCTGCCCTTCGCCGAGGAGCGGGCGCTGCACCGGGCCGCCGCCGGCTGGTATGCCGCCAACGGGCTGCCCAGCGACGCCCTGACCCACGCCATCGCCGGCAGCGACTGGGTCACCGCTGAGCGATTATTCGTCCAGTACTGGCCCGAGCTGGCCGGGTCGGGACCGCGGGCGATGACGGCGCGGGACGGGACCCAGCCGCCGCCGGACATCGCCGAGCGGCCCATGCTCGCCTTCGCCCTCGCCCTGTACTGCCGCGACACCGGTGACCTGGTCGGCATGTCGGCGTTCATCCGGCTCGGGGAACGCGGCCTCGGCGAGGCGCCGACCGCCGTGCAGGCCGAGGTCCTCGCGGCGATGCGGCTCGCCGAGGCCGCCGCGGCGGAGAGCCCGGAACGCGCCGCCGCGGCAGCGGCGCGGCTGCTGGAGCGCACCGAGGACGCGGCGGCCGAGCACGTCTACGCGGACCTCACCGCCGCGGCCCGCGCCGTCGCGCACCTGACCTTCGCCGGTGCGGCGATCGCCGACGCGCGGCTCGAGGAGGCCGACGAGTCCCTCGAGCACGGCGCCGACCTGGCCCGCAAGTCCGGCTTCAACCTGCTCACCGTGCAGGCCAACCGCCTGCAGGCGGTTGCGCACCTCAGCCGCGGGCGGCTGTCGGCGGCGGCGGCCTGCGCCCGGCGGGTCCTGGACAGCTGCCGCGACGCGGGGATCGCCGAGTCGCGCAACATCAGCTACGCCCGGCTGGTGCTGGCCACCGTCTGCCGGGAGCGCGGCCAGCTCGACGAGGCCCGCTTCCACATCGAGGAGAGCGTCAGCGCCAACGCCGTGCCCGACCCCAACGGGTGGGTCAGCGGGGCGATCGCGCTCGCGCTGCTGCTCTTCGACCGCGGCGACCACAGCGGCGCCAGCGAGGCCCTCGAACCACTGCTGGACAGCCGGGTCGGCGCGATGCCCCGCTACGCGGACGTCATCGCGCGGGCGCTGCACGCCGAGCTGTGCCTGCACGACGGCCGGCTGGACCGGGCGCACGCCGTCATCGACGAGGCGCTCCGGCACTGGCCCGAGTCCGACGAACCGCTGCTGACCCTCGCCCGCCTGCACCTGGCTGACGGCCGCCCGGCCGCCGCCGCGCAGGTCGCCGACCGGGTCCTGGCCAACGGGCCCGGCTCGCTGGTCAACGCCGTCTCCGCGACGGTCGTGCTGGCCCAGGCGCTGCGGCAGCTCGGCGACGTCGCCGCCGCGTCGGACCAGCTGGACCAGGCGCTGCGGATGGCCGGGCCGGAAGGCATCCGCCGGCCGTTCCAGGGGCACGCCGCGTGGATCGCGGAGGTCCTCGCGGCGCCGCCGGTGCTGACCGTCACCCGCCCGCGGGAGCTGGAACGCGACGAGCACTACGGCACGGCCGACGGCTGGGCGCAGCCGACCGCCACCCCGCAGCCGGCCACCACCCCGCCGCCGGCCACCGTGCCGCCGCCGGCCACCGTGCCGCCGCCGGCCACCGTGCCGCCGCTGGCGCCGGCGGTCCCGGCCGCGGTCCCGGACGGCCTGGAGGCGTGGTCCGCGCCGGGCGCGGCCGGCGCGATGGCCGACCCGCTCACCGAGAAGGAGTCGCAGGTGCTGCTGTATCTGCGCAGCATGCTGTCGATCGCGGAGATCGCCGCCGTGCTCAGCGTGTCGACGAACACGGTGAAGACCCACGTCCGGCACGTCTACCGCAAGCTGGGCGTCAGCCGGCGCCGCGACGCGGTGCGCCGGGCCCGCGAGCTGAGCCTGATCTGAGGCCTCACCCGGTGGTGTGGTGCGACCACCACCGGCAACCACCCTTTCCGGGCGAGCCACCCACCCGGTCGTGAGGGCCACGATATGGGCGGTTGCCGGTGCTCCGGCCGTCGACCGACGAAGGCTCAGGGGTGTGACGTGGTGACGACGGATGTTGCGGTCAACGGTGTGCGGGTCGGCGTGCGATACGCGGTCGCCGACACGATCGCCGGCGTCGGCGGGGACTGGTTCCTCGGCATCGCCCTGCCGGGCGGCGACGTGATGCTGGCCGTCGGCGACGTGATGGGCCACGGCCCCGACGCGGCGGGCACGATGCGCCAGCTGCGGGCGTCGATGACCTCCCTCGCCCTCGCCGGTGACGAACCCGGCACGATCCTCGCCGCCCTCAACCGGATGCTGTGCCGGCGCCGCACGACCATGCTCGCGACCGCCGTCTGCGGCCGGTTCCGCCCCGCCGACCGGATGCTCGTCTGGGCCCGCGCCGGTCACCTGCCGATCCTGCGGGCCAACGCGGACGGTGTCGGGCCGCTGCGCCAGCCGCCCGGCATGGCGCTCGGGGTCGAGCCCGGCGCCGCGTACCCGCACGCCGCGGTCCGCATCGAACCCGGCGAGCTGCTCTTCATGTACACCGACGGCGTCGTCGAACGCCGGGACCAGGCCATCGACCAGGGAGTTCAGGGCCTCGCCGACGACGTGCGGGCGGCGATGTGCGCCTCCGCGCCGGGCGAGCGCCTGGACCGCGCCCTGGACGGTGCCCGGCGCGGCAACCCCGACGACGACGCCTGCCTGTTGGCCGCCGAGCCGGTCGCCAGATGACCCGGAACCTCACCCATCGAGGGTGATCCCTGCTCACCCGCCTACCTCCAATCATGTTCCCAGGCACGACGTGGACGTTCCGGGCGCGCGGGCGGCGCGTCCGGAACGGCCATCCGGGCCTGTTCCGGGGGGAACAGATAACAACGGGGGAGATAGGCCGTGCCGGTCCTGGTTTCGACCGGGACCGGCACGGCCCGCACGTATTTCCCGCTCGTCATTCCCCTGGTGAAACCGATTCAGCTGATGGCAGAGGCAGTAGGGAGAGGTACGGCGGATGGACAGCGGCGGCGGTGTGGTGAAGGAATGGACCATGTTCGGAACGACGATGCTCGCGCTCGTCGGCACGTTGAACGTCTCGCAAGGACTGCTGGTGGGATTCGCCAGCGGCGGTATCGGCTTCGACAAGAATGACGTGGCATTCACCAGCGCCACGACCTGGGCGGCGGCAACGGTGACGCTCGGTGTGCTGCTCGGCGCGACCGGCCTCGCGCTGCGCGCCCGCAAGGGCAGCGCCCGGACCGCGGCGGTCAGCGTCGTGGCCCTGCACGCGATCTCGCAGCTGGCCATGCTCCGGGCCTACCCGGCATGGTCGCTGCTCATGGTCACGCTCGACGTGATCATCCTGTTCATCCTCACCGTCGCGAAGGGCAAGCCGGCCGGCCCCGACGCCGAACCGGCCGAGATCCCCATCGCCTCGGTCACGAAGCTCGCGCTGCGGCGCAACAGCCGCTCCGACACGTACCGGGGCCGTCACAAGGCCGGCCGCCCGATCGTGCGCCACGAGGACGTGATTCTCGTGGACATCGTCGAGGAGCTCGAGCCGGCCGCCGAGGCGCTGCAGGTCAACGTGGACGTGGACGTCATCGACTTCGACTCGCCCACCTCGTGGGTCCGGGCCGTCGGCCACGCCACCGTCCCGATGAACCTTCCGGAGCTGGTCGAGGAGTCCCTGGTCCCCGTCCAGCGCGCCTCCCTCGACCCGCTGATGGACCCGCTGCCGGTGCTGATCGCCGCGACGGCCGACACCGCCATCATCGAGGGCGTGATGGTCGAGGACGACGAGGAGATCGTCGAGGAGCTGGCCGCGATCGGCGCCCGGCCGTACGTGACCCAGTAGTTCGCGACAGCCCCACCGCCGACGGCGGCGCCCACAACGACGTGGGCGCCGCCGTTTTGTCGTGCCGGTGGGGGCCGGCCACCGGGCGCACCCTGAAATCCACCACGGGCCACCTGGCCGGGCACCTCCCGGGCGCACCTGACCTTCACCACGGGCACCTGGCCGGACCTCCCGGACGCACCTGACTCACCCACGGGCAGCCGGCCCCGGAGCGCACCACCGAAAAGGGCGGCCCCCGGGAATCCCGGGGGCCGCCCTTCGTGTGTCCGGTGAACCGCCCTACAGCAGGTTCAGCTCCCGGGCCCGCTCGATGACCTCTCGCCGCCTGCCGACCCCCAGCTTGCGGTAGATGTTCTTCATGTGCGTCTTCACCGTGTTGACGGACACGTAGAGCATCGAGGCGATCTCGCCCGCGGACAGGGTGCCCTGCAGGTAGCGCAGGACGGCCAGTTCGCGTTCGGTGAGCGGTTCGGCCAGCTCCCCCGCCACCGCGGCCGGACGGCCGAAGCCGTTGAGCTCGGTCGCGATGTCCTCGGCGACGCCGCGGTATCCGCTGCCCGCCGGCAGGTAGGTCACCAGCAGCTCCCGGACCGGCTGGCCGCCCGCCACGAACGGCCAGCGGATGCCCTCGTCCTCGGCGCAGCGCAGCGCCTGTTCGAGGGCGCGGCCGGCCTTGGACCGGTCACCGAGCGCCCGTAGTGCCCGGGCGCAGGTGAGGTTCGCGTCCACCGTCCACACCAGCGAACCGGTGGTGTACTCCAGGAACGGCTGGACCGCACCGAGGGCCGCCGCCGGGCGACGCTCGGCGAGGTGGGCTTTCGCGCGGACGACGCCCAGCCACGGCGCGAGGAGCTCGACCGGCTCCAGGTTGAGCAGCCGCTTGGCCGCCTCAACGTCGCCGGCGGCCAGCCGCAGCTCGGCCTCGGCGAGCGTGACGCAGTGCTGGAGCCGGGGCGTGTACCGCCAGTCCGCGAGCTGCCGCCGGATCGCGGCGAGCTCGGTGCAGGCGGCCCTGGCGTCGCCGGCGGCGGCCCGGATGTGCGCCCGGGACATCGTCGCCACCGCCACCAGGCCCGGGTCGGCGAGACCCCCGCCGTCCAGCGCCCGGTCCAGGTAGTGCTCGGCCGCCCGGACCCGGGCCTGCAGGTAGCAGACCTCGGCGACGGTGAGCTGGGCCCAGACCACGTCGCTGCCCTGGGTCTGGCCCTCGCGGTCGGCGAGGGCCAGGGCCTCCTTGCCGTAGCGCATCGCCGCGGACAGTCTGCCGCGGGTCGCGTTGAGCTGCGCGAGCTGTCGCAGCGCGGCCAGCTGGGACTGGACGCCGCCGCAGCGCCGGGCCAGGTTGAGCGCCTCGGTGAGCGCGAGCTCCGCCGCCGCCAGATCACCCTGCAGCAGCCGGGCACCACCGACGGCGACGAGCGCCAGGGCCCGCATCCGGGCGGTGTCCTGGTCGTCGAGGCCCATGTCGTCGCGCAACAGCATCGGTGCCGTGGCCAGGATCAGCTCGGGCTTGCCGGACTGGTGCGCCTCGGCCATGCGGAAGCTGTCGACGATGGGTCGAAGCGCCACCCGGGCCGACTCGACCAGGGTGTGCTGGGAACGGTCGACCAGGTGCAGGAACGTCTCCGTGCCCTGCGGGTCGCTGGCGTCCAGCCGCTCCGCCGCGAACGCCAGGGCCAGCCGCGGATCGTTGCGGACCTCCTGCGGCGGCGGCGGGACCAGCTCCTTGATGGTCCGCAGCCGGGCCCCCGGCACCAGCTCCTGCCAGCTCGCCGCGAGCAGATCCGAGGCCTGGCCCCAGTTGCGTGCGGCGAGCGCGTGGCGCAGCGCGTCGGCCGGCAGGTCGTGCGCGGCGAACCAGTCCGCGGCCCGCCGGTGCAGCTGGCGCACCTGCTCGGGCCGGCGGTGGCGCAGCTCGTCGTAGAGCATGAGACCGAACAGCGGATGGCACCGGTACATGCCGGCGTTGCCGCTGCCCTGCACCACGAACAGGTTCGAGTGCTCCAGCTGCGCGAGGATCCGCGCGCCGTCGACCCGGCCGGTGAGTGCCTCCACGAGCTCCGCGCTGACCTGGTCGAGCACCGAGGTGCACAGCACGACCTCGCGGATGTCCTCCGGCAGCGTGTCGAAGACCTCGCCGACGAGGTACTCGCCGAGCGCCCGGTCCTGCAGCGCGAAGCGGGGCACCAGACTGTCAGGCTCCGGGTGCCCCTGCACGGCGAGGGCGGCGAGTCGCAGTCCCGCCGCCCAGCCCCGCATCACCGCGTGCAACTCGACCAGCGCCGACTCGGCGAGCCGGACGCCGTGCGCGTTGAGCATCTGCGCGGTCTCGTCGAGGGTGAAGCCCAGCGTCCCGTTGCGCAGCTCGGCGAGCGCGCCGCGGATGCGGAAGCGGTACAGGGTGAGTGCCGGGTCGGTCCGGCACGCGATGATGAGACGCAAACGGTCACCCGCCTGGGAAAGCAGCGTCTCGAGCTCACCCCACACCCGCGGGACGGACAGCTCCTGCAGGTCGTCCAGGATCACGACGACCGGCGGACCCGGCCGGCGCAGCAGCACGACCAGTTCGTCGAGTGCCTCACCACCGTCGGCGGGTGCCGCGGTGACCTGGTGCTCCGCGGTGGCCGCGGCGACCGCACCCAACACGTGTTCCCAAAAGCGTGGGCCGTGGTGCGCCTCGACCGTCAACCACGCCAGCGGCCAGGGCGATCTCCCCCCCGCCACCCACTCGGCCAGCAGGGTGGTCTTGCCCCACCCCGCCGGTGCTGAGATCAATGTCAAAGGCCCCGCCACCGCCCGATCCAGCGCGTCCAGAAGACGCGGTCGTGGCACGTGATAGCGGGGCGGCTCAGGCACTGCGAAGTGCAGCGCGGGACGGGTGATGGTGTCTACAAGCGTCTTCTGCCCCAACGTATTTCGCCCCCTCCCACCCACCGCAGCACGGCGGATGACCACGGGATTGTGAGGCGATTAAAGGTGAGGACGCCTCACCCGTAGGGGGTGAACAAATGACGCTGCGTGCTCACCCGAGCCTGCGGACGCAGCGGAAGCCGACGTGGCAGCTGCCGTTGTCGACCGCCTCCGGCTGCCGGGCGGCGGGACGGAACCGGTGGTCATAGCCGGTGGAGCACAGGTAGGAGCCGCCCTTGACGACCCGGCTGGCATAGACGGCCGCCCCTGCCGGGGTGTCGACGCGGGGGTTGTCCGCGACCTCACCCTGCGGTTGAAGAGGGTCGTCACCCAGATCGAATCTCGCGTTGCCGGACCGGTAGTAGTCCGACGTCCACTCCCACACGTTGCCGACCACATCGAAGAGCCCGTATGCGTTGGCGGCGAACGCACCGACCGGGCTGGTGCCGTGCCCGCCGTCGCTGCGGTCGAGCCAGGGGAAGATGCCGTGCCAGATGTTGGCACGCCCCAGCTCGGGGTCGTCACCCCATGGGTACACCGACTGCTCGAGCCCGCCACGGGCGGCGAACTCCCACTCCGCCTCGGTGGGCAGGTCCTTGCCGGCCCATCGGGCGTACGCGGCGGCGTCCTCGTAGGCGACGTGCACCACCGGGTGCGCCGACTTCCCCCGGATGTCGGAATCCGGGCCCCACGGATGTCGCCAGGATGCGCCGGGGCGGAACTCCCACCACACTCGCCAGTCGCGCAGCGGCACCGGACCCGGTGGCTGCACGAAGACCATCGAGCCCGGCTGCGGGCCCGGCACCGGGCCCGGATCGGGGTGGCGCTCCGCCACCGTCTCGTAGCCGGTCTCCTGCGCGAACAGGGCAAACTCGGCGTTCGTCACGGGATGCGAGTCGATCCAGAAGCCGTCGACGGTGACCTTGCGCACCGGCGCCTCTTCCGGATAGAAGCCATCCGCACCCATGGCGAACGTGCCACCAGGTATCCAGGCCATCTCCACGACCGCATTGTGCTGGCGCCGCCGGGTGAGAAGTCCTCACCCGGTGCGGGTGACGGGCGGTTCGTCGATGGACGGATCGATGAACCGCCACTGCGGCTCACACGGGCCGGGTGATGCCCGGTCATCCGGATCCGCGGCAACGTTCGGTTCCAAAAGCACCGGTTCGCAATTTTTCCGCAAGGGAGGGAGGTCGCCACACGAGCTTCGCCGGATCCGGCCGCGGCGCCTCCTCTCTTGTCCGCCGCGGCCGGACGACGAACCTGCTCCCTTGGCCTGCCTGCCTCCTGCCGGTGTCCCGCTCGTGCAGAGGAAGGAACACAGAGGCCATGGCCATGACCAGGAGCAGAACCGTGTGGTTCGGCTGGGTCACCTTCGCGGCCGTCATGCTCGTCGTGCTCGGGCTCCTCAACGTGCTCGAAGGACTCGTCGCGCTGCTGCAGAACCAGGTGGCGTTCATCGACGGCGACAGTCTCGTCGTCGTCAACCTGACCGGCTGGGGCATCCTCATGCTGGCCTTCGGCGGCCTGTTGCTGGCCGCCGGGATCGGGCTGTTCGCCCGCAACACCGCCGCCCGGGTGGCGGCGATCGTCATCGTGGCGCTGCACGCGCTGATCCAGGTCGGCTCGCTCGGCGCGTACCCGGTCTGGTCGCTGCTGATGATCACGCTCAGCGTGGTGGTGCTGTTCGCGCTCACGGTGCACTGGGACGACTCGCTGGAGCCGGCGGTGGCCGCGGCCACCATGGCGGCACCAGGGGCGGTGCAGGGCGCGCCGCCGGGCGTCCACCGGGCCGAGCGGGAGCCGCACCGCGACGTCCAGCCCGGATATCAGCCCGGATATCAGCCCGAATACCAGCCCGAGTACCAGCCCGAGCATCAGTCCGAGTACCAGCCTGAGTATCAGCCCGGCTACCAGCCCGACTACCAGTCGCAGGGCAGCGGCATCCCGATGAACTCCCCGACGTCGCCGAGCCACCCGGCGGGCCGCCCGTCCGCGGTGCCCGCACACGGCGCGGGTCCGACGTCCGGGCCGAACGTCGGCCCGTACCCGCCGGGCGGTCCCTACCAGTCGGGGCGGCCAGGATCCACGGCCCGGCCCAACGAGGGTGCGCACCCCGGCGAACCGGCCCGTGGGGAGACCGCCCGGCACGGCGGCGACCCGGGGCAGGGCGAGTTCCCGCGGTACGGCGACATGGGCGAGACGACCGGCCGGCACGCCGACCCGGGTCGCTGGTCCGATCCGCCGCGCGGCGCCCACGCCGCCCCCACGTCGGACTACGGCGTCATCTGAACCGGGTCCGCACGGGAAGCACGGAAGAAGCACGGAAGAACGCAGAAGAACAGCAGCACAGGAAAGAAGGTGGCTGCCCCCGTGGCAGCCACCTTCGCCGTGTGGAAACGCTTGAGGCGCCGACGCGGGCCTGGGAGCGCGTCGGCGCCTCTCGCGCCGTCCTTCGGTGTCAGACGTCTAGGTGACTTGCGATGGGTGGGCGGCCTCCTCCGGATCAGCCGCCCACCCATCGGCTCCCGCCGCCCTCGCTGAAGAGCGCCCGGTGCGCAGGATGCGGGCCGTGTCCACCGCTCCTCCTGCCCCGTTGAGTACCCCCTGCTCAACGGTGTTCACCTGACGCTCCAGCTGGGTCGTCACGTCGGGGACCACCGACGACGTGACGCCCGCGGCTGGCGGGAACGGGCGGACCATCGCGGATGGTGCAGCAGTCACCATCAGGGCCGCCCGCAGTTCGTTCATGGCAGGAATCCTGCTGGCTGTCAGAGTGATGCGTCCTCACCCCGGCGGGGTGATCGGCCAGCGGGCAGATCGTCACTCCGCACAGGTGGGGCGGCGCGTCGTCCGGCGCCGCGACGCTCGATCTACCTGTCGACCACAAGGAACACCACAAGGAACGGAGTACAGCGATGGCCACGTTGACCGTCTGGAAGTTCGAGACGCCGGAAGGCGCCGAACGGGCCGCTGAGAAGCTCCAGCAGCTGTCCAAGGAGGGCCTGGTGAAGGTGGAGGACGCCGCGACGGTGTCCTGGGCCGAAGGCTCGAACAAGCCCAAGACCCGCCAGTTGCACAACCTCACCGCCCGCGGGGCGCTCGGCGGCATGTTCTGGGGGATGCTGTTCGGCCTGATCTTCCTCATCCCGCTGTTCGGCATGGCGGTCGGCGCGGCCGCGGGCGCGCTCGCGGGTTCGCTGAGAGACGTCGGGATCGACGACGACTTCATCAAGCGGTCCCGCGAGGAGATCCAGCCCGGGACCTCGGCGCTGTTCCTGCTGACCACCGACGTGGTGGTGGACCGGGTCCGCGACGCGTTCGCCGGCGAGCGGCCGAAGCTGATCCACACCAACCTGTCCAAGGAGCAGGAAGACCACCTGCACGAGGTCTTCGCCTGAACCCCCCGGGCAACCCAGCAACCCAAGAGCCTGCCCGGAACAGGGCGGTGCCCGGTGTCTTCGCGGACACCGGGCACCGGGACGGGGCAGTACGGTCGTTCAGGCATTGGACAGGTCGGCCATCTCCTTCTCTGCGGTCTCGACCTCCGTGGTCAGCTTGGCGTGCTGTTCGGACAGCGCGTCCAGCAGCCTCCGGGTGGTCTGCAGGCTTTCGGCGCCGATGGAACGGGTCGTTGCGAGGAGGTTCTCCGCCGCCTCGCGCTGCCGCTGCCGGCGGGTGTCCCACTGCACGCGGCGGGACTGCTCGGCGCGGGCCTCTTCGGAGCGGCGTTGCGACAGTGCGGTCTGGAAGTCGCGGATCGCGTCCTCGGCGTGCTTGCGCGCGTCCGCGAGCATTGCCTCCGCCGCGACCCGGGCACCGTCCAGCTCTTCGGCGGCCTGCTTGCGCAGCGCGTCCGCCTCCTGCTCCGCCAGCTCGATCATCTGCTGGATCCGGCCTCCGACGGCCTTGGAGCTCTCGTCGCCGCACGTGCACTGGCGTAGTTCGGTGTTGAGCCGTTCGACTCTGCCCGCGAGCTGCTGCTCGCGGTAGCGCGCCGAGGCAAGCTCCGTCTCCACCGTGGTCAACCGCATCTGCAAGGTGGCCACGTAGCGGTCGACCTGGGCGCGGTGGTAACCCCTGAGGCTCAGCTCGAACCCGTTCTCGCCGCGGAGCTCGATCTCGCCGACAAGCGCGCTCATCCTGGGCTCATCCCCTCCCCCGCCCGTCGAAGCAACGGGCGATAGCGGGAACGCTGCCGATCATTGTGGTGACCGCGCGTCATCCGTTCCGGGTGAGCCTTCTGCGTCCGGCGTGCCGGTGCAGCGATGTCGATGGAACCGTTGCTACGCAAGGCAAACAGCCACATCTGCGCAGGGAAGACCACCCATGCAGGGTGAGGCCCCGCAGCTGCGGGCGGTGGTTTGCTCGTCACGTTTGGCGAGGTATGAAATCGGGGGGCACCGAGTGTCGCAAGCGCTGGTACAGCAGGATCGCCGTGGAACGGCCCCGTCGACGTTGGCGGTGCCGGATCTTCCGCCCGGATACGTGCTGCGCGAGCGCGTCGTCGCGCAGCTGGACGCCGCGGTGCGTGCGCCGCTGACGCTGGTGACCGCACCCGCCGGCTGGGGCAAGACCGCTGCACTGGTCGCCTGGGCCCGCACCGTGCGGATCGGCGACGAGATGCCGGTGGTGCGCTGGGTGACCTCGCACTCGCCGGACGGCGCCGACGTGCCCGGCCGGCTGCGCGGCGCGCTGTCCGCCGGTGACGTCAAGGGTGACCTGAAGGCCGACTCGGACGACGAGCTCCCACGGGCCGTCGACTCCCTCGACCGGCCCCACATCGTGGTCGTCGACGACGTCCGTGAGATCAGTGACCCGGCCGCCCTGTCGGAACTGGAGTCGTTGGTGCGCCACGGCATGGGCCGCCTGCACCTGGTGCTGTCCTGCCGGCGGGACCCGGCGCTGCCGCTGTACCGGTGGCGGGTCAACGGCTCGCTGACGGAGATGCGCACGACCGACCTGTCGCTGACCATCACCGAGACCGCGCAGCTGCTCGCCGCGCACGACGTGGTCCTGCCGGGCAGCACCCTCTACGCGCTGCACTCGATGACCGAGGGCTGGCCGGCCGGCGTGCGGCTCGCCGCGATGGCGATGCGCGGGCACCCGGAGCCGGAGCGGGTCCTCGACGACGGCGGCCCCTACAGCACCGCCGTCGGCGACTTCCTCACCGGCGAGGTCATCGAGACACTGCCCCCCGACACCCGCCGGCTGCTGTTCGACACGGCGGTCGCGACCCGGCTCAACGCCGGCCTGGTCGAGGCGATCACCGGCCGCGACGACGGCGCGCGGGTCCTCGCCGAGCTCAAGGGCTCCAACGCGTTCCTGACCCGCAACGCCGGCCCCGGCGGCTGGTACCGGTTCCACCCGCTCTTCGCCCGGACGCTGCACTCCGAGCTGCTGCGCCGCAACCCGGAACGGGTCGCGGAGCTGCACCGCAGGGCGGCGGCCTGGCATGCGACCTACGGCATCCCGGCGGAGGCGATGCGCCACGCGCTGCTCGCCGAGGACTGGCCGGGCGCGGTCGAGACCCTCGACCGGCACTGGCCGGACATCGTCGGCGGGGTCCGCTACGACCGCCCGCACGAGGCCGCGCCGCACGCGCCGGCCGGCGACGAGCACACCGACCCGCGGCTGGCACTGGCGTTCGCGGCCGAGCGCCTGCGGGTCGGCGACCTGGAGGGCACCCGCGACTTCCTGCGCCGCAGCAACCGCGCCACCGACACCCCGGACCCGGCGCCCATCACGACCACCGGCACCACGACCACCGGCACCACGACCACCGGCACGACGAGCGGCAACGGCACCGCGAGCGCCGCCGGCAACGGCACGAGCGCCGGCGCGGCGAGCGGTGTCAGCACGGCGAGCGGTGTCAGCACCGGCGACGCGCCGGCGGGCCGCCAGGAGGGCCCGGCGGCCACCGGCCCCGGCACCCCGACCGGCGGCGGTGCGGGCCTGACCGCCCGGGCCGGCCAGAGCGCCCCCGGCATGCCGGCCGCGCAGCACACCCCGGCCACGCCGCCGGGATCGACGGCCCCGGCCGAGCGGCCCACCTCGGGCGGCGCCACTGCGGTCATGACCGCCCCGGCCCCGGCCACCGGCCAGCCCGCCACCGCGACCCAGCCCGCGACGGACGAGCCGACGACCACCGCCGCGACGGGCCCGATCCGGCTCAGCGCCCGCATGATCGCCGGGTTCGCGGCTGCCGAGGCGTGGCTGTCCGGCGACCCGCGCAGGACCCTCGCGGCGCTGGGCGACCTCAACCGCCCCGACGAGCAGAACGACGAGATCCGGGCACTGTCCATGCTGGACGAGGGCGAGGCCCGGCTGCGGCTGGGCGAGCTCGCCGCCGCCGGAGCGCCTCTGCACGGCGCCCTGGTGCTCGCCCAGCGCACCGGAATGGCGCAGGCGCAGGTGTGCGCAGCGGCCCAGCTGTCGGTCCTCGAAGCGACCCGCGGCCGGCTCCGGGCGTCGGCCCGCCTCGGCCGCCAGGCCCTGGTGACCGCGGACCGGTTCGGCATCACCGACGCCACCGACCTCGGCTGGGTGCGGATGGCCCTGGCCAGCGTGTACGGCGAGTGGGATCGCATCGCGGAGGCCGACCGCCTCCTGGACGAGGGCCTCGACCTGGCGGCCGGGGACCCGGACCTGCTCGTCGCGATCGCCACCGTCCGGGCGAAACTCCGGCACGGCGCGGGCCGGCTCGCCGCCGCGCTCGAGGTGCTGCACACCGCGCGGCGCGAACTCGGCGGCGCGGCCCTGGCACCCAGCGTGGAACGGGCCCTGGCACTGACCGAGGCCGAACTGCGTATCAGCGGCGGCGATCTCGGCGCGGCGCGCCGGCTCGTCGCCACCGGCGGCGACCCGGACGTGTACCCGGGCTGGGCCGCCTGTGTCGACGCGTCGGCGGCGCTGGTCGAGGGCAAGGCTGCCGCCGCCGCGTCGACCGCCCAGCAGTTCGCGACCCCGTCGGTGGACACGGCGCTGACGTGGACCGTGCACGCGGCGATCCTGACGTCCCTCGCGGGCCGGGCGCTCGGCGACCGGAACCGGGTGCTGCGGGGCCTGGAGGTGGCCCTCGACATCGCCGAGGAGGAGAGCTTCCGGCGGCCGTTCCTCGTCGGCGGGCACCCCGTGCGGGACCTCCTGGCGAACTTCGCGCCGCTGCTGCCGGTGTACCACCCCCTGGCCGCGGAACTCGCCGCCGGGTCGTCGCCCCTCGCGGGTGGCGGGCGCGGTGCCGACGGCAGCCTGGTGGAGCCGCTCACCGAGCGGGAACTGACGGTGCTGCGCTACCTGCAGGGCACGATGTCCAACCTGGAGATCGCCTCGACGCTGTACGTGTCGGTCAACACCGTGAAGACGCACGTGAAGAACATCTACCGCAAGCTGCACGCCGGCCGCCGGCGCGAGGCCGTCGAGCGGGCCCGGGAACTGCGGCTGCTGTGATGCTGGTCCGGGTCATCGACGAGGGACCCGGACCGGCCGCAGCGGCGACCCATCGGTGCATCTGGGGCGCGCTCGCCGCGACCGTGGCCTGGCCGGTGCTCAACCTCGCCGGGGTCACGCACCCGCAGGCCGCGGCGGTCGGGGTGGGGCTGCTGACGGTCCTGCCACTGCCGGGCCCGGCGCTGGGCGTGGCCCTCGCGGCCGGGCTGGTGCTGGCGTCCGGCCAGCCTGCCGCGGCGCTGCTCGCCCTGGCCGGCGCGTCCCTCATCGCGCTGGTGGGGGTACCGGCGCAGCACCTGCCGAAGTGGGTGGGCCCGCTGCCGCTGCCGGTGCTCGTCGCGACGGCCCTGTTCGCCGGGGTCGTCGGGGGGCTGCCGGGGGTCCTCGCCGGGCTGCTGCTCGCGAGCGCCTGTTCGGCGCTGGTCCGACATGCTTGAGTACCTGCGCGGACGGCGGACCGCGATCGTGCGCCGGCAGGCGTCCCGCGCTCTGGATCGGGTGGTCGGCCGGGGGCTGGCGGGTGCCGCGGAGCAGCCGCGCAGCGGGCCGTACTGGCCCGCCGACAACTGGGTGTTCGTGGCCTACGCCGTCGCCCTGACCTGCGCGGCGGTGGTGGCGCTCGGCATCCACTGGCTGGACCCTTCACCGCTGGGGCGCACGCTCCTCGCCGCCGTCGCCGCCGCCGGGTTCCTGTTCGCCGGGCTGCACGTGGTGCGCACCCCGGCGCGCCGGGAGCGGGCGCTGCGGCAGTTTCTCACCGACCCGCGGGACCGGGTCGCGTTCGAGGAGGCCGCCGCGCACGCCGACCGGATCATGCTGACCTGGCCGGCGCTGGAACGCCTCGGCGACCCGACGGACCCGCGGGACACCCTGGAGCGCACGCTGTGGGACCTCGCGCACGCCCTCGCCGAGCGCGGCGAGCTGCGGGCCGCGGTGCGGGAGCTGCGGGCGTCGGTGGGCGAGCCGATCGGCGCCGGGGTGCTGTTCGCCGCGGTCACGGACCGGCAGGCCGAGCTCATGTCCCGGCTGACGGAGGTCGACGCGGAGGTGAGCCGGCGGGTCGACCGGCTGCGCCACCTCGCCGGGCTGTGTCAGGGGTTCCTCGACCACCGCGCCGCGCAGTCGCGGGCCCGGGTGCGGGTCAACGCCGCCGACGTCCTGCTCGGCGCGATCAACGCCCGGCCGGGACGCGACCCGGAACCCGCTGAAACGCTGACGGAACGGACGGAAACGGTACTAGCCGCATACCGCGAACTCGCCGACGAGTTCGAGTAGCTACCCTGCCGGGGTGCTGAAAACCAGGTTGGTGACCGGGTTCGGAGTCGCCGTCGCGACGGTCGGGCTGTTCTTCGCCTACCTGCGGATGGCGTACGCGTTCCCGATCAACGCCGACGGCGCCAGCAACGCGATGCAGGCCTGGGACATGTTCCACGGCAATCCGCTGCTGTCCGGGTGGACATTGTCGGACGTCGCGTTCTACCCGAGCGAACTGATCCAGTACGCGATGATCCAGGTCTTCACCGGCCCGACGGTGGCGCAGATCCACATCGCCGCGGCGATCACGTACACGACGATCGTGCTGCTGGCCGCGATCCTCGCGAAGGGCCGCGCCACCGGGCTGCAGGGCTGGCTGCGGGTCGGGGTCACGGTCGCGATCCTGCTCGTGCCGGTGCCCGGCACCGGATACCAGACCCTGCTGTCCTCGCCCAACCACACCGGCTCGGCCGTGCCGCTGCTGCTCGCCTGGGGCGCGATCGACCGGATGCGCGACACGAAGTGGAAGCCGGTCGTGGTGGCGCTGCTGCTGGGCTGGGGCGCGTGGGGCGATCCGCTGGTCACGTTCGTCGGCGCGCTGCCCCTGGCGCTGACCTGCCTGGTGCGGGCGTGGCGGCTGCCCGGGTCGTACCGGATCCGCCTGAAGAGCATGGACTTCCAGCTGGCCGTCGCCGGTGGCGCGTCGGTGGTCCTGTCGCACGTCGCGACCTGGGCGGTGCACGCCCTCGGTGGCTACCACACCCCGAAGCCGCCGATCGAGCTGTCACCATGGGACGAGTGGTTCGGCCGGGCGCACATGACGGCCCGGATGCTCGGCGTGCTGTTCGGCACCCACCGCCCCGGCTGGCAGCCGAAATGGATCCAGCAGGGCGTGTCGTATCTGCACCTGGGCGGTTTCGTGGTGGCGCTGATCGCGGTGCTGATCGTGCTGGTGCGCACCGTGCTCGGCACCGCCGACCGGGTCGAATCGATCATGGCGATCGCGATCTGCTGCGACATCGGCGCGGAGATCGTCTCCACGCTGCCGGTCGACCTGATGGCGGCGCGGGAGATCTCGCCGGTCCTGCCGATGGCCGCGGTCATCGCCGGGCGGGTCATCGTGCCACGGCTGGAGGCCCGCTGGCGGCAGGGCGTCCTCGTCGGCGTCCTGGCGCTGCTGACGCTCAACCTCGTCGCCTACTCACCGCCGCGGGCCGAGCCGTCCGAGGGTCAGGTCGTCGCCGACTGGCTGGAGGCCCGCAACCTCACCTACGGGCTCGGTGGCTACTGGGTGTCGAACAACATCACCGTCACCACAGAGCGACGGGTCACGGTCGTGCCGGTCCTCGGCGACGGCGACCGGGTCACCCCGATGTGCTGGCAGTCCAAGACCAGCATGTATGACGCCACCCACGACGCCCGGTTCATCGTCTTCGAGAAGGACCGGCCGTTCTACGGCACCCCCGCCCAGGCGGTGAAGATGTGGGGGCCGCCGAAGCAACGGTTCGACACCGGTCGTTACGCCATCATGGTGTACGACGTGAACCTGCTGGTCGGTTTCCCGCCACCCTGTTGATGCCGTTGCGTCGATACGATCGCCGGTGTGCGCAGATTCGTCGTCTGGGGTGACAACGCCCTCGCGCGGCGGCTCGTCGGCGAGCTGATCAACAGCTACGGCGCACAGGTGACCGTCATCGTGCCGTCGCTGACGCAGAACCTGGCGCCGGAGATCGCCGAGCTGTGCGCGCCCGACCCGTGGTCGATGGTCGTGCAGGAGCGCCGCCTGAGCGCGGCCACGTTCCTGCGCCCGGAGCTCGCCGAGGCCGAGGCCATCGCGTTCGTCGACGCCGACGACGTGGCCAACGTCGACGCGGCGCTGATCGCCCGGGAGACCCTGCCCGACGTCCGGGTCGTGCTGCGGATGTTCAACACCGTCCTCGGCGAGGGGGTGGCGTCGCGGCTGCGCAACTGCGCGGTGCTGTCGGCCTCGGAGATCGCCGCGCCCGCGTTCGTCGCCGCGGCGCTCGGCGACAACACCCCGACGTCGATCCGGCTGACCGACGGGCAGCAGCTGATGGCGGTCGACCGCGACGCCGCGGTGCTGTCGGTGAGCGACATCCGCTGCGGCCTCGCCATCACCGCGACCGGGGAGAGCCTGCCCGCCGACGACGACGCCGCCGACCTCGTCCTGGTCAGCACCTACGGCCACCCGCTGCCGGCACCGCGCCGGGTCGGCCGGCACCCGCTGCGCACGACCCGGCTCGTGCTCAAGGGCGGGCTGCGCCGGGTCCTGGTCGGCGTCGCCGCGCTCATCGGCACCGGCACGGTCGTGGTCGCCGCCGTCAAGGACCTGAGCCCGTGGCGGGCCCTGTACGTCACCGTCCTCACCACCCTGGGCGGCGCCAACGCCGACCTCGGGGCCCGGCGGGTCAGCCAGGCCGTCGACCTGGCGCTGGTCGTCGCCGGGGTCGCGGTCATCCCGGCGGTCACCGCAGCCGTGGTCAACACCCTCGTCAAGGCACGGCTGAAGATCGCCGCCGGCGGCCTCGCCGTGCCGGTCGGCAACCACGTCATCGTGATCGGCCTCGGCAACGTCGGCGCCCGGGTCGTCCAGGAGCTGCACGACCAGGGCATCGACGTGGTCGCGGTGGACCGCTCGTCGACGGCCCGCGGTGTCGCCGTCGCGCGGAGCCTCGGCATCCCGGTGATCCTCGGCGACGCGCGGGACACCGAGACCCTCGACGCCGCGTCGGTCACCACGGCCCGCTGCCTGGTCATGGTCACCACCGACGACGTCACCAACCTGGAGGCGGCGCTGCTGGCCCGCTCGCTGCGCGCCGACCTGCGGGTGGTGCTGCGGCTGTTCGAGGAGGACTTCGCCCGCCGGATCAAGGTCGCGTTCGGCATCAACCACTCCCGCAGCGTGTCCTACCTGGCCGCGCCCGCGTTCGCCGCGTCGATGGTCGGCAGCGAGGTGATCGACACCATCCCGGTCGGCCGCCGGGTGCTGCTCGTCGCCGAGGTGCGCGTCGGGGCCCACTCCCGGCTGGAGGGCCGGCCCTTCCACGAGGTCAACGTCGTCAACGAGATCCGACTCGTCGCGGTCCAGACCGGCCGGCCCGGCCTCGAGCAGGGCGTGCAGACGTTCTGGTGGCCGGAACGCAACCGCGGGCGGACCCTGGACCGGGCCCACACGTTGGTGGTCGTGGCGACCCGCGCGGGCCTCGTCTCCCTGCTGGAGCGGGCCGCCTGAGTCGTCCCGGGTCATCCTCCGCGGGTGCCGCCGGCGAGCAGCTCGGCAACTTCCCGCAGGCGTTCTCCCACCTCGCGCTCATCGACGCCGCGATCCGGCTCGACCAGGCGCTCGGCTGATTCCCTGTTCGTTTCTTGTTCGACGGGTACGCCCGCGGCTGGGACCATTGCCGGCGTGAACGCACGCAGGTACGGAGCGATCGACGTCGACTACCCGGAGACCGGCGGCGCCCGGGGCGCCCTGGTCCTCGCCGGCGAGCCGACCTTCGGCACCCTCGTCGACGAGCGGGTCACCTGGCTCGACGAGGTCGCCCCGTATGAGCCGGGCGCGTTCTACAAGCGCGAGCTCCCCGCGGTGCACGCGCTGCTGGACCCGCTGCCCCAGCTCGACCTGCTCATCGTCGACGGCTATGTCGACCTCGACCCGGACGGGCGGCCCGGTCTCGGCGCCCACGTCCACGACGAGCTGCGCATCCCCGTCATCGGGGTGGCGAAGACCGCCTTCCACAGCGCCACCCACGCGATTCCCGTCCGCCGCGGCGGCGCGTCACGGCCCCTGTTCGTCACCGCCACCGGCGTGGCCCTGCCCGACGCGGCGGCCCTCGTCACCGCGATGGCCGGCGCGTTCCGCCTGCCCGACGCCCTGCGCCGGGTCGACGCTCTCGCCCGGGGCCGGGCGGTTCCGGCGTGACGCCCTTTCCCGAGTTCGCCACGCCGAGCCCCGTCAGCGACGGCGGCGGTGGCGGTGGCGGTGGCTACAACCTGCCTTCCCATCCATAGTCTTCATATGTAGAGTTTCAGGCATGCCGAGGTTGCCGCACACGTCGCCACAGACGCTGCACGTCTTCGAGGCCCTGCTCGCCGCGCCCGACGCCTGGCGGTACGGCTACGACCTGAGCCGGGAGACCGGGCTCGCGTCCGGGTCCCTGTACCCGATTCTCATGCGGCTCGCGGAGGGGGCGCTGCTGGAGACCCGGTGGGAGCCGGCCGAGCAGCCGGGCCGTCCACCGCGGCACCTGTACCGGCTGACCCCCACCGGCGCGGAACTCGCCCGCGCGCGGCTGGCCCGCGCTGCCGCTGCTGCTTCGCCTTCCACCGCGGTTTCGCCGTCCACCGCGGTGGTCCGCCTCCGTCCGCTGGCCGCGTCGTGAGCGCCCCGCACCGGCTGGCCCGCCGGGTCCTGTCCGTGGCCCTCGCCGGCAGCCGCAGCCCGTGGGGCGCCGCCGTCGTCGCCGAGCTCAACCACGTCACCGGCACCTGGGCGGTGCTGCGCTGGACCGCCGGCGGCCTGCGGGTCGCGTGGCGCGAGCGGCGCGGCGTCCGCCTGACCGTCGCCGCGGCCCTGGTCCCGGCGGTCGCGCTCGCCACGTTCACGGTCCGCCCGATCCCGTCCGGCGCAATGGCACCGACCCTGGGCATCGGCGACCACACGCTCGTCGACCGGCTCACGTTCCGGCTGACAGGCATCGACCGCGGCGACGTGGTCGTGCTGCGGGCCCCTTCCGACTCGGACGGCTGGTTCACCACCGTCGACCGGGTCATCGGCCTCGCCGGCGACACGATTTCGTGCACCGGCGGCCGGGTGCACCGCAACGGCACGCCGCTGGACGAGCCCTATACGCACGGCACGACCACCGACTGTTCCCCGGTGACCGTCCCGGCCGGCATGCTCTACGTCCTCGGCGACAACCGCGAGGTCGCCCGCGACTCCCGCCACTACGGCCCCCAGCCCGCCACCAACGTCGGCGGCCGGGTCATCCTGTGAGCTCGCTCCCGTGGCACGTTTCGGGGATTCGACGGCCGCCGCCATTGACTAACGTTGTATTCAACAGCGAGAACAAAGCCACACCGGATACCTGGGAGAGAACATGAGCGAGTGGGACAGCGGCGACAACGGCGGCGTTGACTACGGCCACGTCGAGGCGGGTCAGGAGCACGAGTCGCTGGACCAGCTGCACCAGGTGCACGCTGCGGACAACGACTACGACTCGCAGTTCGGCGTGTACGAGCAGGACAGCGCGTCGGCCGAGTCGACCTCGTTCGACCAGGGTCACCACGTGGAGTACAGCGACCCGTCGGGTGCGCAGTACGAGGAGTCGGACTTCACCTCGTACGACCACAACGAGGCCAACGCTGACCACGTGTTCGCGGCCGAGGGTTCGGAGTCGTCGCACGCGTCGGAGTACGACCAGCTCGACGCCCTGCAGTCCCGCTTCGACAGCGCGTTCGCCTCGGGCACCGAGCTGCACACCGACGGTGGCAGCGCCGCCCTCGGCGTCGCCTCCAACTAAAGCGTTCCTCACCGCTCCTCGGAGCGTCACGATGGCCGGCACCCTGGCGGGGGTGCCGGCCATCGCCGTTCCCACGCCTCCCGCGGCCACCATTCTCCGCCGTCAGATGGCTCAGCGGATTGTTTTGCAGCCGAAACGACGATAGGCCCTCACCGAAGTGAGGGCCTATCGCGAAAATTTGTCCGGCGGCGTC
>NZ_JBHSIU010000016.1:0-2205 GCF_042653625.1 Dactylosporangium cerinum
CAGGGTGTGCGGGTGTTCGTGGAGTTGGGTCCGGGTGCGGCGTTGACCGCGATGGTCCAGGAAAACCTGCCCGAGACAGCGGTGGAGCGGTCGGTGTGTGTGGCTGGGTTGCGTCGTGAAGGTGCTGAGGTTGAGTCGTTGCTGCTGGCGGTGGCGCAGGCGTTCACCGCGGGGGTGGGGGTGCGGTGGCCGGCAGTGTTCGCCGGCGTTCCCGCTACCCGGGTTGATCTGCCGACGTATGCCTTTCAGCGGGAACGGTTCTGGTTGGATGCACCGGATCAGATCGAGCCCGCGTCCGGGCGGTTGGCGACGGCGTCGGAGACGTGGTTCTGGGATGCGGTTGAACACGAGCGGATCGAGGCGCTGGCGCATGAGCTGAAGTTGGACACGCAGGACGGCGGTTCCTCGCTGGGTGTCGTGTTCCCGGCCCTGTCCGAGTGGCATCGCAAGCTGCGGGATCAGACGTCAGCGGGTCGCTGGAGGTACCAGATCAAATGGCAACCGTTGTCGGATGTCCGGACCACGCTGCCGTCAGGGTCATGGCTCGTCCTGGTCCCCGCTGCTCTCCCCTTGGACGCGGTGGCGTCGTCGGCGATCGAGGCATTGCAGGATTGCGGAGTCCACGTTGTTCGCGTCGAGGTGGATGCGGCCGAACATGATCGCAGCACGCTCGCGAAGCGGATCGGCGACGAGCTGAGCCGGCTGTCGACTGACGAAGCAGGCGGGGACGTCTCCTTCGGCGGGGTGGTGTCGTTGCTGGCGTTGGATGAGACTCCGCACCCGACACACGCGAGCATTTCCAACGGTGTGGCCGGCACTGTGCTGTTGGTGCAGGCGTTGGGAGACGCGGGCGTCCAGGCGCGGCTGTGGTGCGTGACTCAGGGCGCGGTGTCGACGGGCCGTTCCGATCCGCTGGCCAGTGCCGTTCAGGCACAGGTGTGGGGTTTGGGCCGGGTGGTCGGTCTGGAGCACCCCGACCGCTGGGGCGGCTTGATTGACCTGCCCGGGACCGTCAATGCGCAGCACGCACTGCGGATGTGGCGGGTCCTGGCTGATCCGGGCGATGAGGATCAGCTGGCGATCCGTTCCTCCGGCGTGTATGTGAGAAGGCTGCTGCGGGCTGCCCTGGACGGGGTTTCCGTCGAGCGTCCGTGGAGGCCGCGTGGTTCGGTGCTGGTGACCGGCGGCACGGGTGCTTTGGGTGCTCACGTTGCTCGCTGGCTCGCTCGCGGTGGTGCTGAGCACCTGATTTTGACCAGCCGGCGGGGTATTGACGCCCCAGGTGCGGTGCAGTTGCGGGACGAGCTGTCCGGGTTGGGTGTGCAGGTGCAGGTCGTGGCCTGTGACGTGGCTGATCGGGCTGCGGTGGCGGGCCTGTTGGCGTCGGTGCCGGATCGGTACCCGTTGACGGCGGTGGTGCACGCTGCGGGGGTACTGGAGAACGGCAGACTGGATGAGGCGCAGCTGGCTGATTTCGCTGAGGCGATCAGGGCCAAGGCGTGTGGTGCGGCGCATTTGGATGACCTGCTTGCGGATACGCCGTTGGATGCCTTCGTGGTGTTCTCCTCGGTCGCGGGAGTGTGGGGCAGCGGGGGTCAGGCGAACTACGCTGCGGCGAATGCGTTCCTGGACGCGTTGGTGCAACGGCGCCGTGCCCGTGGTCTTGCTGCCACGTCGGTGGCGTGGGGAGCCTGGGCCGGCGAGGGCATGGCCGGTGAGGCTACGCAGCAACTCCACGACTATGGCATAGCGGCGATGGAGCCCGGTTTGGCGCTGACAGCGTTGGGCCAGGTTCTGGACCATGACGAAACCTGTGTCGTGGTCGCGGACGTGGACTGGGAACGGTTCGTGGAGACGTTCGCGTGGGCCCGTCCGAGCCGTCTGGTGGAGGCGCTGTGCGAACAGCCTCCCCAGGAGCCGTCAGCGTCGGCCGATGAGTCGGCGTTGTCCCGCCGGCTGTCCGGGGTGCCCGCAACGGCACGGCAGGCGGTGGTGTTGGACGTGGTGCGGGGCGAGATCGCTGCGGTGCTGGGGCATGCCACCGCGGCCGCGGTGGACCCGGACCGGGCGTTCACCGAGGCCGGGTTCGACTCGCTGACCGCCGTGGAGCTGCGGAACCGGCTGGGAACCGTCACCGGGTTGCGGTTGCCGGCGACGCTGGTGTTCGACCACCCGACTCCTGCCGCGCTGGCCGCCTACCTGACC
>NZ_JBHSIU010000016.1:2260-14550 GCF_042653625.1 Dactylosporangium cerinum
GACGGCTGGGGCGGGGACTGCGGCGGTGGCGCGGGTGTCGACGGATGAGCCGATTGCGATCGTGGGGATGGCGTGTCGGTTGCCGGGGGGTGTGCGATCCCCGGAGGGGTTGTGGGATCTCGTCGCGTCCGGCGGTGAGGGGATTTCGGGGTGGCCGGCCGACCGGGGCTGGGATCTGGAGCATCTGTATGACTCGGATCCGGACCGTTCGGGGACGAGTTATGTGCGGGACGGCGGGTTCCTGTACGACGCTGCGGACTTTGACGCGGGGTTCTTCCGGATCAGCCCGCGTGAGGCGTTGGCCATGGATCCGCAGCAGCGCCTGCTGCTGGAGACGGCGTGGGAGGCGTTCGAACGGGCGGGCATCGACCCTGGCTCGCTGAAGGGCACGGACACCGGGGTGTTCGTCGGCACCAACTATCAGGGTTACGGCGACCAGCGGTCGGATCAAGGGCCGAGCCCCGACGGACAGAACGTTGAAGGGCATCGGCTGACCGGCATCGCCGGGAGTGTCGTGTCGGGTCGTTTGGCGTACACCTTCGGTCTGGAAGGGCCGGCGGTCACGATCGACACGGCGTGTTCATCGTCGCTGGTGGCGTTGCATCTGGCCTGCCAGTCGCTGCGGCAGGGCGAGAGCTCGCTCGCGTTGGCCGGTGGTGTGACCGTGATGGCGTCACCGGGCGTGTTTGTGGAGTTCAGCCGGCAGCAGGGGTTGGCCGCGGATGGGCGTTGTAAATCTTTCGCTGGGGCTGCGGATGGCACGGGGTGGAGCGAGGGCGTCGGGTTGCTGCTGGTGGAGCGGCTGTCCGACGCTCGGCGCAACGGCCATCCGGTGCTCGCGGTGGTGCGCGGTACCGCGGTGAACCAGGACGGTGCGAGCAACGGTTTGACCGCACCGAACGGTCCGGCGCAGCAGCGGGTGATCCGGCAGGCGTTGGCGAATGCGCGCCTGTCGCCGGTTGAGGTGGACGTGGTCGAAGCGCACGGCACCGGGACGGTGTTGGGTGACCCGATCGAGGCGCAGGCACTGCTGGAGGTGTACGGGCAGGAGCGCGCCGACCGGGAGCCGTTGTATCTGGGGTCGTTGAAGTCGAACATCGGTCACACGCAAGCCGCAGCCGGGGTGGCCGGGGTCATCAAGATGGTCATGGCGATGCGGGCCGGGGTGCTGCCGCAGACGTTGCACGTCGACGAGCCGACCCCGCACGTGGACTGGTCCTCCGGCGCGGTGGAGCTGTTGACCGAGGGCCGGTCCTGGCCGGAGTTCGGGCGGCCGCGTCGGGCTGGGGTGTCGTCGTTCGGGATCAGCGGCACCAACGCCCACGTGATCCTGGAACAGGCCCCCGAAGCCGCTGTGGCCGGCGAGCAGAGTTCTGTGTCGTTGCCGGTGGTGCCGTGGGTGTTGTCTGGGCGTAGTGCCGTGGCGTTGGCTGGTCAGGCTGAGCGGTTGCAGGCATTGCTCCTGGACGGGTCCGGGCTTGGGTTGAGTGATGTCGGGTCCTCGCTGGCGGGGTCGCGGGCGGTGTTCGAGCATCGGGCTGTCGTCGTGGCCGGGGATCGGGACGGGTTCCTGGACGGGCTGGGCGCCCTGGCTCGGGGTGAGGGTGCGGTCAACACGGTCAGCGGTGTCGCCTCGAGCCCGGCGAAGAGTGCGGTGGTGTTTCCGGGTCAGGGTTCGCAGCGGGTCGGGATGGGCCGGGAGCTGTGGGAGACGTTCCCGGTCTTCGCCCGGGCATTGGAGGAGGCATGTGGGCACCTGGACCCGTTGCTGGACCGTCCGCTGCTGGAGGTGATCTTCGAGAGCGCCGGGTTGGAGTTGTTGGACGAGATGGGGTTTGGGCAGCCGGCGGTGTTCGCGGTGGAGGTCGCGTTGTTCCGGCTGTTCGAGTCGTGGGGGGTGCGGGCTGACTTCGTGGTGGGTCACTCGGCGGGCGAGATCGCGGCGGCGCATGTGGCCGGGGTGTTGTCGTTGCCGGACGCGTGCGCGCTGATCGCTGCGCGGGGCCGGTTGATGCAGGCATTGCCCGCTGGTGGGGCGATGGTGGCGGTGCAGGCAGCCGAGGCGGAGGTGCTGCCGCTGTTGGGTGCCGGGGTCGAGATCGCCGCGGTGAACGGCCCGGCCGCAGTGGTGATCTCCGGGGTTGAGGCGCCGGTGCTGGAGTTGGCGGACAGGTTGGCGTCGATGGGCCGCCGGACGCGTCGGCTGCGGGTGTCGCATGCGTCCCATTCGGTGTTGATGGAGCCGATGCTGGCCGAGCTCGAACGGGTCGTGCGGGGTCTGTCGTTCCACGCGCCGCACGTGGCCGTGGTGTCGAGCCTGACGGGGACGCTGGCTGGGGATGAGTTGTGTACGCCGCAGTACTGGGCGCGGCATGTACGTGAGGCGGTGCGGTTCGGTGACGCGGTCCGGCACCTGTATGAGCAGGGTGTGCGGGCGTTCGTGGAGCTGGGTCCGGGCGCCGCGTTGACCGCGATGGTCCAGGACAACCTGCCGGACCACGACAACGGCCTGCCGGAGGCGGCGGGGCAGCGGGCGGTGTCCGTGGCCGGGTTGCGTCGGGACGATGCGGAGGTCGAGTCGTTGCTGCTGGCGCTGGCTCAGGCGTTCACGGCTGGGGTGGAGGTGCACTGGCCGGCGGTGTTCGCCGGGATCCCCGCTGCCCCGGTCGAGTTGCCGACGTATGCGTTTCAGCGGGAGCGGTTCTGGTTGCAGGCGGCGACGTTGCCTGCCGGGGCCGGGGATGTCGCGGCGGCTGGGCTGGACGTGGCCGGGCATCCGTTGCTGGCGGCGGTGACGGCGTTGGCCGAGGGGGAGGGGATGTTGTGGACCGGCAGGGTGTCGGTGCGTACGCATCCCTGGCTGGCCGATCACATGATGGCTGATGCGGTGTTGTTCCCTGGGACCGGGTTTGTGGAACTGGCGGTATGTGCGGGACAACGGGCCGGTTGTGGCGTGTTGGAGGAGTTGACGCTGACCGCGCCGCTGGTGCTCTCCGGTGACGGTGCGGTGCAGGTGCAGGTGTGGGTCGGTGGACCGCAGGAGTCGGGTCGGCGACCGGTCAACATCTACTCCCGCCCCGAGCACGGTGAGGACACCGGCGAGGTGTGGGTGCGGCACGCCACCGGTGTGCTGTCCCCGACGATGCCGGCGCCGTCGTTTGATCTGACCGTCTGGCCTCCACAGGGTGCGGTGGCAGTGGACATCGACGGCCTGTATCCGCGGTTGACTGAGACCGGGTTCGGCTACGGGCCGGTGTTCCAGGGTTTGCAGGCCGTGTGGCGTCGTGACGGGGAGGTGTTCGCCGAGGTTGTCCTGCCGGAGCCGGCTGCGCAGGAGGCCGGCCTGTTCGGGATGCACCCGGCCCTGCTGGACGCGGCGCTGCACCCGGCCCTGCTCGATGCCGGTCTGCTCGGTGGTGACGGTGGGTTGCGGCTGCCGTTCGCGTGGTCGGGGGTGTCGTTGTTCGCTGCCGGTGCCGGGGTGCTGCGGGTGCGGCTGACCCGGACAGGCGATGACGGGCTGTCGCTGGAAGCGGCCGACGCGGCCGGGGTGCCGGTGGCGGTGGTGGGGTCGTTGGTGGCCCGCCCGGTTGCCGTCGAACAGTTGCATGCTGCCGCCGATGTGTTTGGTGACCGTCTGTTCCAGGTCGATTGGGTGGCGCCGACCGGTGTCGGGTCGGTGTCGGCATCGGCCCGGTGGGCGGTGCTCGGCGTCGACGGGTCGGACCTGGCTGCCGGACTCCGGTCGGTGGGAGCCGAGGTACGGCAGTACCCGGATCTGGCCGGGTTGCGGCAGGCGGTCGCCGCTGGCGCTCCGGTGCCGGATCTGGTGCTGGCCGCGGACATCCCGGTGCCTGCCGACGGTGAGGTCGGCGAGCAGGTGCGGGCGGTGACGGGTTGGGCGTTGGAGTTGGTGCAGTCGTGGCTGGCTGATGACCGGTGGGGCGCGGCCCGGTTGGTGGTCCTGACCCGGGACGCGGTCGCCGTCAACGCCGGTGATGGTGTTGATGTGGTGCTGGCGTCGGTGTGGGGTTTGGTGCGTGCGGCGCAGTCGGAGCATCCGGACCGGATCGTGTTGGTGGATGTGGATGGCTGTCCGGCGTCGTGGCGGGTGTTGCCGGCGCTGTTGGGTGGGGATGAGCCGCAGTTGGCGATCCGTGACGGTGACGCCGTCGTTCCCCGGCTGGTGCGGACCGGACTGGTGCCCCAGCACGACACGGATGTCAGCGCTGGTTTCGGTGCTGGGTCGGTGTTGGTGACCGGCGGGACCGGGGGTGTTGGGGCGTTGGTGGCCCGGCATCTGGTGCTCCGACATGGGGTGCGGCATCTGGTGCTGACCAGCCGCCGCGGTCTTGATGCACCGGGTGCGGCGCAGCTGCAGCAGGAGCTGTCCGGGTTGGGTGCGCACGTGCGGGTCGTGGCGTGTGACGTCGCCGACCGGGACGCGGTCGCGGCGTTGCTGGCCGAGGTGGTGCGGGAGCGGCCGTTGACGGCGGTGGTGCATTCCGCCGGGGTGTTGGACGACGGGGTGGTCTCGGCGCTGACCCCGCAGCGGATCGATGCGGTACTGCGCCCGAAGGCTGACGGGGCGTGGCACCTGCACGAGCTGACCCAGGGCATGAACCTGTCGGCGTTTGTGTTGTTCTCCTCGGTGGCGGGGACGCTTGGGTCTGCTGGTCAGGGGAACTACGCCGCGGCGAACACGTTCCTGGACGGGTTGGCGCACGCCCGTCGGGCGGCGGGGTTGCCTGGGGTGTCGTTGGCGTGGGGGTTGTGGGAACAGGCCAGCGGGATGACCGGTCATCTCAGCGACACCGACCTGGCCCGGATGAACCGCTCTGGCGTGACAGCGCTGACCGCGGAACAGGGCCTGGAACTGTTCGACACCACCGTGCTGGCCGGGCTGTCCGCACCGGCGAACCTGGTCCCGGCACTCCTGGGTGTCACATCCATGCGGTCGGCCGCGACCGGCCCCGTCCCGGCGCTGCTGCGCGCGCTGGTCCGGCGTCCGGCACACCGGGTCCAGACGGCCACCGCATCTGCGGGTGGATCGGTCCTGACCCGCCGGCTGACCGGGATACCCGCATCGGAGCAGCAAGCGGTGGTCCTGGACGTGCTCCGCGGCGAGATCGCCGCAGCGCTGGGCCACGCCAGCCCCACCGCGGTGGACCCGGACCGGGCGTTCACCGAGGCCGGGTTCGACTCACTGACCGCCGTCGAACTGCGCAACCGGCTCGGAACCATCACCGGGCTACGGCTACCGACGACGCTGGTGTTCGACCACCCGAACCCCACCGCGCTGGCCGCCTACCTCAGAGAGCTCCTGACGGAGGTCCCTCAGGACGCTCCAGGAGATCCTTCGGAAGGATCGCCATCGACAACACTTGGAACGCTTTTCCGGCAAGCCGCTCAGTCGAACGAGACACGCCAGTTTCTGGAGCAGCTGGCAGGACTGGTGGCTTTCGTGCCGAAGTTCGAGAACCGTCAGAGCCCCGGCTGGGAGCTGGACGTGGTGCAGCTGGCACGCGGTGACGCTGCTCCGACGTTGATTTGCATACCGTCGATTCTGGCGACCTCAGGCCCGCACGAATACATGCGCCTTGCCAAGTCGTTCGCAGGCGACCGGGACGTAGTGGCGCTGGCACTGCCCGGTTCGGACGGGACCGGGCCGTTGCCGGCGACCTTCGACGCCTTGATCCAGTCCATCTCGGAGGCGGTTCAGACGCGCCTGCCCGACACGAGCTACGCGCTGGTCGGGCATTCCACCGGAGGAGCGTTGGCCTATGCGGTGGCGCAGCATCTAGCGGGTGCCGAGAACCCGCCGACGGCAACCGTTCTGATCGACACCTACACCGTCTACCGCGGCCAGCCGGGCATCGCCGACCAGGTGATCGATTACATGCTGAGCCCGTCGGGAAGCGTATCGACGGTCGATGACGGCCGGTTGCTCGCGATGAGTGCGTACGCGAGTCTGCTGGCCGACTGGGAACCGGCGGGAAGCGCGATTCCGACGCTGCTGGTGCAGGCGACCGAGCCGATGGTGGTCGGGACCACTCCGACGTACGCGGACTGGCGACACTCGAGCGCCGTCCGCCGCGCGCCGGGAAACCATTTCAGCATGATGAAAGAGCACGTGTCCGAGCTGTCCGCGTTGGTGGACGGATGGTTGGCGGAGTTCCGTTGATGATCTGGAGGAGATATGGCCAGCGAGATCTTCGCGTCATCAGAGGGCATCAACACTGCCTTCTTGGTCGACCAGTACGGCACGTATGAGCGGCTGCACAAAATCGGCCCCATTCACAAGGTGAAGACACCGGAAGGCGTGCCCGCCTGGTTCGTGACGGGCTACGCCGAGGTGCGGCGCCTGATCGGAGACCGCCGGCTGGTTCGACGTCGCACGGACGCCGACGGCACACACTACGCGTTTCCGGCCCCTCCACCGCTGACCAGTTCCGTGCTGTGCCAGGACCCGCCCTCACACACCCGACTGCGGAAGCACATGAACAAAGCGTTCCGTGGTGATCGGGTGGACGCGATGACTCCCCGCATCCAGGAGGTGGCGACACGCCTGGCCGACGACTTCAAGCGCGGGACCGTGGTGGACTTCATGGTGGAGTTCGCGGCGCCGCTGCCCATCACGGGCATCGCCGAGGTGCTGGGCATTCCGGAGAAGGATCGCCACGAACTGCGGACCTGGGGCGACCAGCTCCTGAGCCTGGACCCCGTGCAGATGCAGCAGGGCGGTGCGCAGCTTCATCAGCTCTTCATGGCGCTGATGGCCGAGAAGCGGGTGAACCCCGGCGACGACATCTGGTCCGAATGGCTGGCCACGCCGGACGGGGGCGGAGCGCCGCTGAGCACCGAAGAGCTGCTCGGAATGGGGTTCATGGTCCTGCTCGGCGGCTACGACCCGTCGGCACGGGCGATCGGCTCATGCGTTCTCGCGCTGCTTTCGGATCCCGCGAAGATGGAGCTCCTGCGCGGCAACATGGAGCTGATACCGCAGGCCGTTGAAGAATTCCTGCGACTGTACAGCTCGAATCACTCGGCGACGCCGCGCTACGCCGTCGAGGCGATGGACGTCGCCGGGGTGACGATCGAGGCCGGGGACATCGTCCTGTTGTCGATCGCGGCTGCGGACCGCGACCCCGACCATTTCGACCCGCCGAACACCGCGCGATTCGAAGGACCGAACGGCCGGCACATCGCCTTCGGGCTGGGGCCGCACTACTGCCCGGGCGCGGAACTCTCCCGTCGCCAGGTGGCGATTTCCCTGGAGACCATCCTTCGAAAGCTGCCGGGCCTTCGGCTCGCTGCTCCGCCCGAGGACATTTCCCTGCGGGAGTCCTACTTCATCCGGACGCCGAACGTGTTGCCGGTGATCTGCTCATGAACGCACCGTAGCCAGCGCAGTTCGAGCCGACACCGAATCAGACCCGAGGGATCGACCATGAAGCTGCCGGAACCTTTCACGCATCAACCGACCCCCATTCCCGGGGAGCCCATTGCCGTCGTGGGGATGGCGTGCCGCCTTCCGGGCGCCGCCAACCCCGGACAGTTCTGGCAGCTGTTGCGCGAAGGTGCGGATGCCATCACCGAGGCGCCGGAGGGCCGTTGGGAAGGCGTCACGCTCCCGTACCGTCGTGGCGGGTTCCTCGACCGGGTCGACGAGTTCGACCCCGGCTTCTTCGGCATCGCTCCCCGCGAAGCCGCCATGATGGATCCCCAGCAGCGACTGGTGCTCGAGTTGAGCTGGGAGGCACTCGAGGACGCGAGAATCGTGCCCGCGGACCTGCGCGACACCGATACGGGCGTCTTCATCGGCGCCATCTGGGACGACTACGCGACCCTGGTGCACAGGAACGGCATCGAATCCGTCGGCCAGTACGCGGTCACCGGATCGCATCGCAGCATCATCGCCAACCGGGTCTCGTACGTGCTCGGCGTGCACGGCCCCAGCCTGACCGTCGACACCGGACAGTCCTCTTCGCTGGTCGCCGTGCACATGGCGTGCGAGAGTCTCCGCTCCGGTGAGTCGACCGCCGCCATCGTCGGCGGCGTGAACCTGAACATCCTGGCGGAAAGCACCGTGGGCACGATCAGGTTCGGCGGGCTGTCCCCCGACGGTCGCTGCTTCACCTTCGACGCGCGGGCCAACGGGTACGTGCGAGGCGAAGGCAGCGGCGTCGTGGTGCTGAAGCCGCTGTCGAGCGCCAGGGCCGCCGGCGACCGCATCTACTGCGTCCTGGCCGGCAGCGCGGTGAACAACGACGGCTCGACCGCCGGCCTGACCGTGCCCAGCGCGCCGGCGCAGGCGAAGGTGGTGCGCCTGGCCTGCGAGCGCGCGGCCGTCGATCCGGGCGACGTGCAGTACGTGGAGCTGCACGGTACCGCCACCCGCGTCGGCGACCCAGTGGAGGCGGCTGCCCTCGGCGCCGCGTTCGGGAAGTCCCGGGCGGCCGGCTCGCCGTTGCTGGTCGGCTCGGCCAAGACCAACGTCGGCCACCTCGAGGGCGCCGCGGGAATCGTCGGCCTGCTCAAGGTGGCGCTGAGCATCGCCCACCGCGAAATCCCGCCCAGCCTGAACTACGACACCCCCAACCCGGACATCCCCCTGGACGACCTCGGCATTCAGGTACAGCGCACGCTCGGCCGCTGGCCCGACGCCGACCGCACGCTGGTCGCAGGGGTCAGCTCGTTCGGCATGGGCGGCACGAACTGCCACGTCATCGTCGCGGAGCCACCCCGTCCGGCTGAGCCGGCCGACCAGCCCTCCAGCGGCACGGACAACGACGCGCGACCGTCTCGGGTCGTACCCTGGGTGCTCTCGGCGAAGACGCCCCAGGCGCTGCGAACCCAGGCACAGCACCTCCTCCGCCACGTCCTCGAGCACCCCGACCTCGACCCGGCGGACATCGCACACTCGCTGGCCACCACCCGCTCCGCATTCCGCTTCGGTGCGGCGTGTACCGGGCGGGACATCGACAGCCTCACCGCCGGGCTGGACGCGATCGCCGCCGGTCGGAACGCGGGCATGCTGCAGTCCCCGGCCTCCGACGGTGCGGTCGCATGCCTGTTTCCCGGCCAGGGGGCGCAGCAGATCGGCATGGGACGGCTGCTGTACGAGGCGTCGGAGACCTTTGCCCGCTCCTTCGACGCGGTCTGCGCGGAAATAGACCCACGGCTCCCCCGTCCGCTGCGCGAAATCCTGTGGGTCGATCCCGATGCTCCGGACGCGGAACAGCTGGCCCAGACGCAGTACACCCAGCCGGCCATGTTCGCCATCGAGGTGTCCGCCTACCGGATGTTCGAGAACTGGGGGCTACGACCGAACCTGCTGGGCGGCCACTCGATCGGCGAGGTGGCCGCGGCGCACGTCGCCGGCGTGCTGTCGTTGGCCGACGCCGCCACCCTGATCACGGCCCGGGGCCGGCTCATGCAGGAGCTACCGGCCGGCGGCGCGATGATCGCGTTGGAGGCTACCGAGCACGAGGTGCTGACCCTGCTGGCCGGCCGACCCGACGCGGGAGTCGCCGCAGTCAACGGAGCCCGCGCCGTCGTCGTGTCGGGTACCGCCGCAACGGTCGAATCCGTGGCCGCGCAGATCGCCGCGCTCGGGCGCAGGACCACGAAGCTCCAGGTCAGCCACGCGTTCCATTCACCGCTGATGGAGCCCATGCTGGACAGCTTCCGCGAGGTCGTCGAGACCCTGACCCTCCACCGGCCGCGGATACCGATCGTCTCCACGGTGCTGGGACGCCTCGCCAGTGACGACGAACTGCGCTCCCCGGAGTACTGGGTCGACCATGTCAGCCGGCCAGTCCGATTCGCTGATGCGGTGGCCGCCCTGCACGCCGAAGGAACGTCCACATTCCTCGAGCTCGGGCCGGGCTCGGCGCTGAGCGCGGCAGCGCGGGAGGTGCTGTCCGGCGTCCGGAACCTCGCGTTCCTGTCCGCGATGCGGCGAGGGGACGAGGAGGACGCGGCCATGTCGTCGCTGGCCGGCCTGCACCTGGCCGGGACGGAGGTGGACTGGCGTTCGGTCCTCGGCCCCGACGCTCGGCCGGTTGACCTGCCCACCTACGCGTTCCAGCGCAAGTCGTACTGGGTGAACGACCGGACCGTCGCCCCATCCGGGACAGGCGACGACGACGCCCGCGACGAGCAAGGCGGCAGGCAGACTGAGGAGACCGACGACCACGTGCCGACGTCGCTCGCGGGCAGGCTCGCCGGCCTGACCGACGCGCAGCAGGAGCACGTGTTGCTCGACATGGTCCGGACCAGCGCGGCGATCGTGCTCGGCCACATCGGCCCGAGCGCCGTCGACCCGGAAAGCAACTTCAAGGACCTCGGCTTCGACTCGATGAGCTCCGTCGAACTGAGCGAGCAGCTCTCGACCGCCACCGGGCTCTCGCTGCAGTCGAGTCTGCTGTTCAACTACCCCACGCCCGCCGAGCTGGCCGCCTTCCTGCGGAGCGCGCTGCTCAATCCCGAGGTGGCCGGCCCGGCCGTCGCCACGACCGCGCGACTCGACGAGCCGATCGCGGTCGTGGCGATGAGTTGCCGCTTCCCGGGCGGAATCCGTTCACCCGAGGACCTGTGGGACGTGGTCGCCCACGGTACCGACGCCACATCGGACTTCCCGGTGAACCGGGGATGGGACCTGGCGGCGCTGTATGACCCGGCATCGCAACAGCCCGGGACGTCCCTCACCGGGCGCGGCGGGTTCCTGCACGAGGCCGACCAGTTCGACGCGGACTTCTTCGGCATCAACCCGAGGGAAGCGACCGCCATGGACCCGCAGCAGCGACTGCTGTTGGAGAACTCGTGGGAGGCCCTCGAGCGGGCCGGCATCCGGCCCGCGTCCCTGCGCGGCGAGCAGGTAGGCGTGTTCATCGGGCTGACGGCTCAGGACTACGGGCCGCAGCTTCACGAGGCGACAGCAGGTGTCGAGGGCTACCTGCTGACCGGGCGTACCGCCAGCGTCGCCTCCGGCCGGATCTCCTACTTCTATGGCCTGGAGGGACCGGCGGTCACGGTTGACACCGCCTGCTCGTCGTCACTGGTAGCCGTGCACCTGGCCAGCCGCGCCCTGAACCAGGGAGAGTGCAGTCTGGCCCTGGCCGGCGGCGCAGCCGTGATGTCCACCCCGGGCATGTTCGTCGAGTTCAGCGCCCAGGGCGGCCTCTCGGCCGACGGCCGGTGCAAGGCGTTCAGCGCCGCCGCGAACGGCACCGCGTGGGCCGAGGGCTCCGGGATGCTGGTGCTCGAGCGGCTGTCCGACGCCCGACGCAACGGCCATCAGGTCCTCGCGGTGATCCGGGGTAGTGCGGTGAATCAGGACGGTGCGAGCAATGGTTTGACCGCGCCGAACGGCCCCTCCCAGCAGCGGGTGATCCGGCAGGCCCTAGCAAATGCGCGTCTGTCGGCTGGTGAAGTGGATGCGGTCGAAGCGCATGGCACCGGGACGGTGTTGGGTGACCCGATTGAGGCGCAGGCACTGCTGGAGGTGTACGGGCAGGAGCGCGCCGACCGGGAGCCGTTGTATCTGGGGTCGTTGAAGTCGAACATCGGTCATACCCAGGCCGCGGCCGGTGTGGCCGGTGTGATCAAGATGGTGATGGCGATGCGGGCCGGGGTGTTGCCGCAGACGTTGCATGTTGATGAGCCGACCCCGCATGTGGACTGGTCGTCCGGTGCGGTGGAGCTGTTGACGGAGTCCCGGTCGTGGCCGGAGTCCGAGGGGCCGCGTCGAGTTGGTGTGTCGTCGTTCGGGATCAGTGGCACCAACGCTCACGTGATTCTGGAGCAGGCCCCCGAAGCCGCTGTGGCAGGCGAGCAGGGGTCTGTGTCGTTACCGGTGGTGCCGTGGGTGTTGTCGGGTCGTAGTGCCGCGGCGTTGGCTGGTCAGGCTGAGCGGTTGCGGGCCATGCTGCTCGACGGGGCTGAGCCTGGGTTGAGTGATGTGGGGTTTTCGCTGGCGGGGTCGCGGGCGGTGTTCGAGCATCGGGCCGTTGTCGTGGCTGGGGATCGGGACGGGTTCCTGGACGGGTTGGGTGCCCTGGCGCGTGGTGAGGCCGGGCCCAGCGCGGTGAGTGGTGTTGGTTCGGGTCCGGCGAAGTGTGCGGTGGTGTTTTCGGGTCAGGGTTCGCAGCGGGTTGGGATGGGTCGGCAGTTGTGGGAGACGTTCCCGGTGTTCGCCCGGGCGTTGGAGGAGGTGTGTGGGTATCTGGATCCGTTGTTGGATCGTCCGTTGTTGGAGGTGATCTTCGACGGTGCTGGGTTGGGGT
>NZ_JBHSIU010000017.1:0-5734 GCF_042653625.1 Dactylosporangium cerinum
GGGGGTGTTGTTGGCGGAGGGGTGTCGGGTGTTCCTGGAGGTGAGTCCGCATCAGGTGCTGACCGGCGGGATCCAGGAGAGTTTCGACGCGGTGTTGGCTGTGCCCGCTGAGGGGACGGTGTTGGGTTCGTTGCGCCGGGATGAGTCGGATGTGCAGCGGCTGTTGTTGTCGATGGCGCAGGCGTTCACCGCTGGGGTGGGGGTGCGGTGGCCGGCGGTGTTCGCCGGAGTCCAGGGCACCCGGGTCGACCTGCCCACGTACGCATTTCAGCGGGAACGGTTCTGGCTGCAGCCGGCGCCCTCGTCTGTCGGCGATCTCATGGCGGCCGGGCATCCGTTACTGGGCGCGGTGACGGCGCTGGCCGAGGGTGAGGGGGTGTTGTGGACCGGCAGGCTGTCGGTGCGCACGCATCCGTGGCTGGCTGATCATGTGATGGCTGGTGCGGTGTTGTTCCCTGGGACCGGTTTCGTGGAATTGGCGGTGTGTGCGGGGCAGGAAGCCGGGTGCGGTGCGCTGGAGGAACTGACGTTGCAGGCGCCGCTGGTCCTGCCGCCGGACGGTGCGGTGCAGGTGCAGGTGTGGGTCGGTGGACCGCAGGAGGAGTCGGGTCGGCGGCCGGTCAACATCTACTCCCGCCCCGACACCGGTGAGAACGACGGCGTTGCTTGGGTGCGTCACGCCACCGGTGTGGTGTCCCCGGTGGTGTCGGCGCCCGCGTTTGATCTGACCGTGTGGCCCCCGCACGGTGCGGCGGCGGTGGACGTCGACGGTTTGTATGAGCGGTTGGCGGAGATTGGGTTCGGCTACGGGCCGACGTTCCAAGGTTTGCAGGCCGTGTGGCGCCGCGACGGCGAGGTGTTCGCCGATATCGTCCTGCCCTCGCCGGCTGCTGAGGAGGCCGGCCTGTTCGGGATGCACCCGGCGCTGTTGGACGCGGCCCTGCATCCGGCCCTGCTCGATGCGGGTTTGTCCGGTGGTGACGGTGGGTTGCGGTTGCCGTTCGCGTGGTCGGGGGTGTCGGTGTTCGCTGCCGGCGCCGCGGCGTTGCGGGTGCGGTTGACCCAGGCAGGTGATGACGGGCTCTCGTTGGAGCTGGCTGACGGGGTAGGTGCGCCGGTGGCGGTGGTGGGGTCGCTGGTGGCCCGCCCGGTTGCTGTCGAACAGTTGCGTGCCGCGGCTGGTGGTGCCGCCGATGCGCTCGGCGATCGTCTGTTCCAAGTCGATTGGGTAGCGCCGACCGGCGTCGGGTCGATGCCGGTGTCGGCGCGGTGGGCGGTGCTCGGGTCGGACGAGTCGGGGTTGGTCGGGGCATTGCAGTCCGTCGGGGCGGGGGTGCAGCAGTATCCGGATCTGGCCGGGTTGCGGCAGGCCGTCGCTGATGGGGTGCCGGTGCCGGATCTGGTGCTGGCCGCGGACATCCCGGTTTCTGCGGACGGTGAGGTCGGCGAGCGGGTGCGGGTGGTGACGGGTTGGGTGTTGGAGCTGGTGCAGTCGTGGCTGGCCGATGACCGGATGGGAACGGCACGCCTGGTGGTTCTGACCCGCAACGCGGTCGGCGTCGATACCGGTGCTGGTGTCGATGTGGTGCAGGCGCCGGTGTGGGGGTTGGTGCGCGCGGCGCAGTCGGAGCATCCGGACCGGATCGTTCTGGTGGATGTGGATGGCCGACCGGCGTCGTGGCGGGTGTTGCCGGCGGTGTTGGGTGGGGATGAGCCACAGCTGGCGATCCGTGACGGTCATGCCTTGGCTCCCCGGCTGGCGCGGACCGCGGTTGCTCCGACGTTGCCTGCTGATGCTGCGTGGCGGCTGGATGTCTCCAAGCGGGGGGTGCTGGAGAACGTCGGGCTGGTGCCGTATCCGCCGGCTGATGAGCCGCTGGGGGTTGGTCAGGTCCGGGTCGCGGTGCATGCCTCGGGGGTCAATTTCCGTGATGTGCTCAACGCGTTGGATCTGTATCCGGATGGTCCGGGGCCGCTGGGTTTGGAGGGTGCGGGGACGGTTGTCGAGGTCGGTGCCGGGGTGACCGATGTCGTGGTGGGTGATCGGGTGATGGGGCTGTTCGTGCAGGGCCTGCACTCGGTGGTGGTCACGGATCATCGGCTGGTCGTGAAGATTCCTGCTGGGTTGTCGTTCACGACAGCGGCGTCGGTGCCGGTGGTGTTCCTGACCGCGTACTACGCGTTGTACGACCTGGCTGGGTTGCGGGCGGGTGAGTCGGTGCTGATCCATGCCGCCAGCGGCGGTGTGGGGATGGCAGCCGTGCAGCTGGCGGAGCATCTCGGCGCTGAGGTCTTCGGGACCGCGAGTGCCGGCAAGACCGAGACGCTGCGAGCGCTGGGACTCGACGGTGATCATGTCGCGTCGTCGCGGACGCTGGACTTCGAGCAGCAGTTCCTGACGTTCACGCGGGGTCGGGGTGTGGATGTCGTGCTGAACTCCCTGGCCCGGGAGTTCGTTGACGCCTCGCTGCGGACCTTGCCGGCGGGCGGTCGGTTCATCGAGATCGGCAAGACCGATATCCGGGACGCGGAACAGATCGGCGCGGCGCATCCCGGGGTCCGGTACCGGGCGTTCGACCTGTTCGAGGCGGGGCCGGACCGGATCCGGCAGATGCTGACCGAGCTCGTCAAGCTGTTCGAGGCTGGGGTGCTGCGGCCGCTGCCGGTGTCGGCGTGGGATGTGCGGGCCGCGGATCAGGCGTACCGGTACATGAGCAACGCCCGGCACGTCGGCAAGATTGTGTTGACCGTGCCGCGGGGTATTGACGTGCAGGGCACGGTGCTGGTGACCGGCGGGACCGGGGGTATCGGGGCGTTGGTGGCCCGGCATCTGGTGGTGCGGCATGGGGTGCGGCATCTGGTGCTGACCAGCCGCCGCGGTCTTGATGCTCCAGGCGCGGTGCAACTCCAGCAGGAACTGTCCGAGTTGGGTGCGCACGTGCAGGTCGTGGCGTGTGACGTCGCCGACCGGGATGCGGTCGCGGCGCTGCTGGCTGGCGTGGCGGGGGATCGGCCGTTGACGGCGGTGGTGCACTCCGCTGGGGTACTGGACGACGGCGTGGTGTCGGCGCTGACCCCGACGCGGGTTGACGTCGTGTTGCGTCCGAAGGCTGACGGGGCGTGGCACCTGCACGAGCTGACCCAGGGGATGGACCTGTCGGCGTTTGTGTTGTTCTCCTCGGTCGCGGGGACGCTCGGGTCCGCTGGTCAGGGCAACTACGCCGCGGCGAACGCGTTCCTGGACGGGCTGGCGCAGACGCGTCGGGCGGCGGGGTTGCCCGGGGTGTCGCTGGCGTGGGGGTTGTGGCAGCAGCCCAGTGGGATGACCGGTCATCTCAGCGAGGCCGACCTGGCGCGGATGAGCCGTTCGGGTGTGACGGCGCTGACCGCCCAGCAGGGTCTGGAACTGTTCGACACCGCCGTACAGGCCGGGCTGTCCGCACCGGCGAACCTCGTCCCAGCCCTGCTGGACGCCAAAGCGCTACGGTCGACCGGGACCGGTCCGGTTCCGGGGTTGTTGCGGGCCTTGGTGCGGCGGACGACCCGCCGCCAGCTGGCTACCGTTTCCGAGGGTGAGTCGGTGTTGTCCCGGCGGCTGTCCGGGGTGCCGGCAGCGGAGCGGCAGGCGGTGGTCCTGGACGTGCTCCGTGGTGAGATCGCCGCGGTGCTGGGGCATGCCACCGCGGCCGCGGTGGAACCGGACCGGGCGTTCACCGAGGCCGGGTTCGATTCGCTGACCGCGGTGGAACTGCGTAACCGGCTGGGGACCGTGACCGGGCAGCGGCTGCCGGCAACCTTGGTGTTCGACCACCCGACCCCTGCTGCGCTGGCCGCCTACCTGACCAAGCAGATCGCTGGGACGGCCGAAGGCGGCTTGGTGTCCGCGGAGCTTGATCGGCTCGAAGCCGTCATGTCGGCCGCGGACCCGGCGGATCTTTCGGGTATCGCGGCACGTCTTCAAGCCCTCCTCACCAAAATCAGCCAGCGTTTCGGCCAGGAGCACGTTTCGCTCGATAACAGCGACCTTCAATCAGCGAGTGCCGAAGAGATCTTCAAGATCTTCGATGCTGAATCTGATGCATATCGAATCGACAACTTGCGGACCTCTGAAGGGGATGGCAACTGATGGCTAGCGAAGACAAGTCCCTCGAATATCTCAAGCGTGCGACGGCGGACCTTCGTGAGGCTCGTGCGCGGCTGCGTGCCATCGACGAGAGCGCGCATGAGCCGATTGCGATCGTGGGGATGGCTTGTCGGTTGCCGGGGGGAGTGCGGTCTCCGGAGGAGTTGTGGGGCTTGCTCGCGTCGGGCGGTGATGGGATTTCGGAGTGGCCGACGGACCGGGATTGGGATGTCGAGGGGCTGTTCGACTCGGATCCGGATCGGCTGGGGACCAGTTATGTACGGAACGGCGGGTTCTTGTCTGACGCCGCGGACTTTGACGCGGGGTTCTTCCGGATCAGCCCGCGTGAGGCGTTGGCCATGGATCCGCAGCAGCGCCTGCTGCTGGAGGCCGCGTGGGAGGTGTTCGAGCGGGCGGGCATCGACCCTGGCTCGCTGAAGGGCACGGACACCGGAGTGTTCGCCGGGCTGATCTATCACGACTATGGGATGGGTGTTCTGGGCTCGGGCCGCGATCCTCACGGGGTCGAGGGCTTTATCAGCACGGGTACTGCCGGGAGTGTGGCCTCGGGTCGTTTGGCGTACAACTTCGGGTTGGAGGGCCCGGCGGTGACGGTGGACACGGCGTGTTCGTCGTCGCTGGTGGCGTTGCATCTGGCGTGCCAGTCGCTGCGGCAGGGCGAGAGCTCGCTCGCGCTGGCCGGTGGCGTGTCGGTGATGGCGACGCCAGGAATGTTCGTGGAGTTCAGTCGGCAGCGCGGGTTGGCTGCGGATGGGCGTTGCAAGTCCTTCGCTGGGGCTGCGGATGGCACGGGGTGGAGCGAGGGTGTCGGGTTGCTGTTGCTGGAGCGGCTGTCCGACGCACAGCGGCTGGGGCACCCGGTGCTGGCGGTGGTGCGCGGCAGTGCGGTGAATCAGGACGGTGCGAGCAACGGTTTGACCGCGCCGAATGGCCCCTCCCAGCAGCGGGTGATCCGGCAGGCCCTAGCAAATGCGCGTCTGTCGGCTGGTGAAGTGGATGCGGTCGAAGCGCATGGCACCGGGACGGTGTTGGGTGATCCGATTGAGGCGCAGGCGCTGCTGGAGGTGTACGGGCAGGAGCGGGCGGGCCGGGAGCCGTTGTATCTGGGGTCGTTGAAGTCGAACATCGGCCACACGCAAGCCGCGGCTGGGGTGGCCGGGGTCATCAAGATGGTGATGGCGATGCGGGCCGGGGTGTTGCCTGCGACGTTGCATGTCGACGAGCCGACCCCGCATGTGGATTGGTCGTCCGGTGCGGTGGAGCTGTTGACGGAGGCCCGGTCGTGGCCGGAGTCCGGGGTGCCGCGGCGGGCTGGTGTGTCGTCGTTCGGGATCAGCGGCACCAACGCCCACCTGATTCTGGAGCAGGCCCCAGAAGCCGCTGTGGCGGTGGAGCAGGGGTCTGTGTCGTTGCCGGTGGTGCCGTGGGTGTTGTCGGGTCGTAGTGCTGCGGCGTTGGCTGGTCAGGCTGAACGGTTGCGGGCCATGCTGCTCGACGGGGCTGAGCCTGGGTTGAGTGATGTTGGGTCTTCGCTGGCGGCTTCGCGGGCGGTGTTTGAGCATCGGGCTGTGGTGGTGGCTGGGGATCGGG